>DATIBF010000164.1:0-14317 GCA_035457655.1 Gaiellaceae bacterium | reverse complement strand
TCGGGTAGCCTGGCCCGGAGAGCGACGCCGGGTAGGTCCGGTCGGCGATGCCGGGGATCTGGGTGGCCGTGAAGGCGACCACCTCGGTCTCGGGATCCTCGCGGAAGGCGACGTTGAAGTTGTGGAAGTCGCGCCCGCCGGCTCCCATGATGACGACGCGCTTCATCGTTCCTCCTTTCGGTTGGTGAAGAGCCCGGGCCGACCACGGCCCGGGCTCTTCTGCGGCGACTCACGGAAGCGGAGCCGCAACGGTGGGTCGCTCGGCCGGAGGAGCGGGCAGCTCGCCCGGGAGCGGCGGGTAGAGGGTCTCCGCCCTGCTCCGGCGCCAGCGCACCCAGAGGTACACCGGGATGCCGGCGATCAGCAGCATGAACCCCTTCGCGATGTACTCGTAGCCGGCGCCCCAGATCGCCCAGCTCGAGTAGGCGAGCGCGAGGAACGCGATCACCGAGTAGCGGGCGAGGTGGACGGCCGAGAACGAGGCTCGATCGGCGAAGAAGAGGTAGAGCTGGGCCGACGCGGCGTACATGTAGGGAACGAGCGCCGTCAGCGTGGCGAGGATGATGATGTCCGTGAACATGTCGACGATCGTCCCGGAGCCCTGCAGGTTGAGAAGGAGGAGCCCGGTGATGAGCACGGACGAGACGACGAGCCCGAAGATCGGGGTCCCGCGGCGGGCGTCGACCCGCGCGAACTGGCGCGGGAAGAGGCCGTCACGGGCCGCCCCGAGCGCGGCTCGACCCTGCAGCAGGATCCAGCCGTTCAGGACGCCGAAGATGGAGATCATCGCGACGATCGCGATGGCCTTTCCGCCCCATGTGCCTCCGAAGATGACGTTCGCTCCCTCGGCGAACGGGCTGCTCGAGCCCGCCAGCGCCGAGCTGGCGATCATCCCAAAGAGGGCCAGGGTGGCGATCAGGTAGAGGATGGTCGTTGCCGCCGTGCCGATGATGGTGGCCCGCGGGATTGTCCTCTCAGGGTCCTTGACCTCCTCGGCAGGGACGGTTGCCGACTCCAGTCCGATAAAGGCCCAGAGCGTGAGCAGGGCCGCGGCGCTGATGCCCCAGTCGAACCCGCTCGAGAGCGTGAAGGGCTCGAAGTTGCCGGTGTCCATGAAGAACAACCCGACGACGCCGATCACGAGCAGCGGCACGAACTTGAGGACGGTCGTCACGACCTGGATCGCTCCGGCCTCGCGGACGCCCAGGACGTTGGCGAGGGTCAGGATCCAGATGAGCGAGATCGCCACGACCACCGCGATCCAGTTCTTCGAGGCGTCGCCCCAGAAGACGGTGAGGTAGCCGGCGAAGGCGATTGCAATCGCTGCATTCCCGACCCAGGCGTTGATCCAGTAGCTCCACGCGGTCTGGAAGCCGATGAAATCGCCGAAGGCCTTGCGGGCGTAGACGTACGGCCCTCCGGTCTTCGGGTAGGCGCGCCCGAGCGTGGCGAAGACGAGCGCGAGCAGCATGGCGCCGATCCCGGTGAAGACGAACGCGAGGATCGAAACCGGCCCCGCCGTCCCGGCCATGGCCGCCGGAAGCAGGAACACTCCCGAGCCGACCATGTTGCCGATGACGAGGGCCGTCGCCATCCAGAAGCCCATCGAACGCCTGAACCCGGACGAACCCGACTGGACACGCGCGTCAGACGCGTCGTGTGCTGTGCCTGTGTCCATGTCGACCTCCTGACTCGAGGTTCCGGATCCATGCTCGAGCCGCGGTCGCCGGGGCGCATCAGCGGCGCCGCCGATCTCGGCTGCGGGAAACCACGGACCGGCGAGGGCGTTCCGCGGCATGATTCCGGGGCTGTGGCAGTAGAGACACGGACTTTCGACGTCATCCTCAGGGACGGGAGCACGCTGCGGCTTCGCCCGCCGACCGCCGCGGACGGGCCGGCGCTCCTGGCGCTCTTCCAGGGTCTCTCGGCCGAGAGCCTCCATCTGCGGTTCCACGGCATGCCCGCACTCACGGCGGGCCTCGTCGAGCACGTCCTCGAACCGGACTGGGCCGAGCGCGGGGGGCTGATCGGGACGCTCGCCGCCGACGGCGCCGAGCGCGTGGTCGCGGTGGCGACCTACCACCGGCTCCGGGATCCTGCGAAGGCGGAGGTCTCCTTCGCGGTCGCCGACGACCTCCAGGGCCGTGGCATCGGCACGCGGCTGCTCGAGCAGCTTGCGGCACTCGCTTCCGCGCACGGCGTCGAACGGTTCGTCGCGGCGGTGCTGCCCGAGAACGTGGCCATGCTCAGAGTCTTCTCCGACGCCGGGTTCGACGTCGCGCGGACGTTCGAGCAGGGGATCGTCGAGCTCGAGTTCGAGATCGCGGTGGACGAGACCTACAGGGCGCGCGTGGACGAGCGTGACCACGCCGCGGTCGTGGCGTCGCTGCGGCCGTTCTTCGAGCCTCAGAGCCTGGCCGTGCTCGGGGCGTCGCCCCGCCCGGGATCGATCGGCGGCGAGCTCTTCCGCAACGTCGTCGACGGGGGCTACCGCGGGCGTGCGTACCCGGTGAACCGGTCCGGAGCGGCCGTCGCCGAGATTCACGGATATTCGGCGATCGAGGACCTACCCGAGCGTGTCGACCTCGCGGTCGTATGCCTGCCAGCGGAGCTCGTGCTCGACGCCGCGGAGCGGGCGCTCGCGCTTGATGTGCCCGCTCTGTGCGTGATCTCCGCCGGCTTTGCCGAGCTCGGGCGCGAGGGCGCGGAGCGGCAGGACCGCCTGCTCGCGCTCGTGCGCGCGCACGGCGCCCGCCTGATCGGTCCGAACTGCCTCGGCATCGCCAGCGCGGGAGCAAGCCTCAACGCGACCTTTGCGCCCTACGCCTTCCCGCCGGGCAAGATCGGTTTCTCCTCGCAGAGCGGCGCGCTCGGGCTCGCGCTCCTCGAGCAAGCGAAGGCGCGCGGGCTCGGCTTCTCAGGCTTCGTCTCCGTCGGGAACAAGGCCGACGTCTCGTCCAACGACCTGCTGGAGTGGTGGGAGGACGATCCGGCCACCGCGGTCGTCCTGCTTTACCTCGAGTCGTTCGGCAATCCCCGGCGGTTCGGCCGCATCGCCCGCCGAGTAGCCCGGAGGAAGCCGATCCTGGCAATGAAGAGCGGCGTCACGCGCGCGGGCGAGCGCGCGGCCAGCTCGCATACGGCCGCGCTCGCAGGGTCGGAGGCCGGCGTCGCTGCGTTGTTCCGCCAGGCCGGCGTCATCCGGTGCGCCACGTTCGAGGAGCTCGTCGACGTCGCCGCGCTGCTCTCCGACCGGCCGCTTCCGCGAGGGCCGGGAGTCGCGGTGCTGACGAACGCCGGCGGCCTCGGAATCCTCTGCGCGGACGCGTGCGACGCGGCAGGCCTGGGCCTGCCGCGGCTCACCCCGGGGACGAGGGCGAGCCTCGAGGCGGTGCTCCCGCCGGAGGCGAGCACGGCGAATCCCGTGGACATGCTCGGGTCGGCCTCCGCCGAGCTCTACGAGCGTGCCCTGCCGCTCGTCCTTGCCGATCCGGCGGTTGCCTCCGTCATCGTCATCTTCGTTCCGGCCGCGCGCGTCCAGGTCGAGGACGTCGCGGCGGCGATTGCGAGAGCGGCCGAAGGAGCCGAGAAGCCCGTGCTTCCCGTGTTGATGGCGGCGGAGCCGCAAGCCGGCTCCTTCGCGTACCCGGAGTCGGCGGCGCGGGCGCTCGGACGAGCGGTCGAGCGCTCTGCGTGGCTGCGGAGGCCTGTCGGTGCGGAGCTGGAGCCGGCGGGCATCGACCGCCGCCGCGCGGCGAGCATCGTCGAGGCCGCCCTCCTGCGCGAGAACGACCTCTGGCTGGCCCCGAACGAGGCGCGCGAGGTGCTCGAGGCCTACGGCATCCGCCTCGTCCCCGAGCGCTCGGCGGAGGGTCCCGACGCCGCGGCCGCCGTGGCGCGCGAGCTCGGGCTTCCGGTCGTCGTGAAGACCGCCGAGCCGGGCGCGCACAAGACGGAGCGCGGCGGCGTCGCCCTCGACCTGGTGTCCCCCGAGGAGGCGCGCGAGGCGGCGGCGCGGATCGGCGGCCCCGTGATCGTGCAGCGCATGGTCGAGGGCGGCGTCGAGCTTCTGGCGGGGCTCGTCCAGGACCCGGTCTTCGGCCCTCTCGTCGCGTTCGGCGCGGGCGGAGTCCTCACGGAGCTCATCGGCGAGGCTCGCTTCTGTCCCACGCCGCTCACCGACGTCGACGCGCGGGAGCTCGTCCACGCCGGAAAGGCCGGCAGGCTCGTCGACGGGTTTCGTGCCCGACCCCCGGCGGACGCGGACTCGCTCGTCGATCTGCTCGGGCGGCTCTCACGGCTCGGCGAGGACCTGCCGGAGGTCGCCGAGCTCGACCTCAACCCGGTGCTCGGCCTCGAGTCGGGATACGTCGTCGTCGACGCACGCATCCGCGTCCGGGCGCCGGCGGCGGCCGCGAGCCCGAAGACCTGGTGACGAGGGACCCGGCCCTGCGGCTTTCCCGTACCCGCTCTCCGCGCACGTACGGATTGCAGCCGCCACGCCCGCAGCGAGGATGGATTGAGTTCCGATGAGTCTGCCGCCTTCTCCTCCGCCCGAGCCGCTGGTCGATGTCGAGTTACTGGGCCGCGGCATCCTCGACAGGATCCTGTGCGGCGTCGACTCGAGGCCGGAAGGCGTCGAGGCGCTCCGCCAGGCGGACCGGCTGCGGGAGCCCGGCGGGAGCGTCGATGTCGTCACGGCGCTCGAGCTCGTCGTGGCCGCCGAGGCCGCCTGGGGCGCGTCGGTCGCGGCCGACCAGCTCGAGCTGGAGGCGCAGGCCGCCGTGGACGCGGCACGGGCGGCCGTGCCCGAGGCCTGCTGTCGCGTCGTCCGGGGACGCGCCGACCAGGTCCTGCTCGCCGAGGCGGACAGCATCAGCGCGACTCTCCTCGCCGTGGGGACGCACGAGATCTCCCGGCCGGTCGGGATCGTCATCGGGAGCGTCGCGACGGCGGTCCTGCACTCGGCGCCGTGCTCGGTGCTGATCGCCCGCCGGCGGCCGGGCGGCGAGCCCCTTCCACGGAGGATCGTCGTCGGCGTCGACGGGTCCGACGAGTCCGCTCTGGCTGCAGCGGTCGCCTTCGGGCTCGGGGAGCGGTTCGGGGTCGAAGCCCGGCCGATCGCGGCCCGCGGAGGAAAGAGCTTCGACCTCGCGCGGGTCGACGCGATCGCCAGGGGGGTCTGGGTCGAGGAGGGCTCGCCGGTCGACGCGCTCGTCGCCGGCTCCGAGGCGGAAGACCTGCTCGTCGTCGGCAGCCGCGGCCTGCACGGCGCCCGTGCCCTCGGCAGCGTGAGCGAGCGCGTGGCCCACAAGGCGCCCTGCTCGGTGCTGGTCGTCAGGCGCCGGCCCTCGTGAGCAACCGCCTGCTCGCCATCGGCGTCCTCGCGGCGATCGGCGTCGGCGGCCTTCTTCACCTCGCTTCAGAGCCGCGGGCCGGGGACGCTGTCTGGGGCGTGGCGACCGCAGTCGTGCTCGTCCCGCTCGCCTGGTCGGTGGGGAGGAGCCTTCTCCACCGAGATGTCGGCGTGGACGCGATCGCGCTTGTCGCCATGGCCGCCTCGCTCGCCCTCGGCGAATACCTTGCCGGAGCGGTCATCGGCCTCATGCTTGCCGGCGGGAACGCGCTCGAGGACTACGCCGCGGGGCATGCCCGTCGCGAGCTGCGCTCGCTCGTCGCCCGCGCGCCGGTGAGCGCGCAGCGGCGCGTCGGCGATCTCGTCGAGGAGGTGCGCGTCGAGGAGCTCGCCGTCGGCGACACCGTCGTCGTCAGGGCGGGCGAGGTCGTCCCGGTCGACGGCATCGTGACGAGCGCCGAGGCCGTCCTCGACGAGTCGGCGCTCACGGGCGAGCCGCTGCCCGTCACCTGCAAGCGCGGTGCCACGGTGCGCAGCGGCTCCGCGAACGCCGGCGAGGCGTTCGAGCTGAGAACGACGAGGCCCGCGTCGGAGAGCGCGTATGCGGCGATCGTGCGTCTCGTGCGCCAGGCCGAGAGCCAGAAGGCTCCGTTCGTCCGGATGGCCGACCGCTACGCGGCCGTCTTCCTTCCCGTGACGCTCGTAGCCGCCGGGCTCGCCTGGGCCCTGAGCGGCGACCCGGTCCGCGCCCTGGCCGTGCTCGTCGTCGCCACGCCGTGCCCGCTGATCCTGGCCGCCCCCGTCGCGATCCTCTCCGGCGTCTCGCGGGCGGCGCGGGCAGGCGTGATCGTGAAGGGCGGCACCGCGATCGAGCAGCTCGGCGAGGCCCGGACGGTCGTCCTCGACAAGACGGGGACGCTCACCATCGGGTTGCCGGAGATCGAGCGGCTCGTCGGCTTCGACGGCCTCGATCCCGAGGAGGCACTGAGGCTCGCCGCCTCGCTCGACCAGCTTTCGGCACACTCGCTCGCCGAGGCGCTCGTGCACGGCGCTCAGAGCCGGGGCCTCGCGCTCAGCTTCCCGGAGAACGTCGAGGAAGGGCCGGGGCAGGGAGCGGAGGGAGTCGTGGAGGGGCGGCGGGTCGCCGTCGGCAGCCCGGCGTGGCTCCGCCTCCGGGGCTACGAGCTCCCGGACGCTGCAATCGCCGATCTAGACGCTGTGAACGGGGCCGGGAGGGCGAAGGTGCTCGTCGGCGTCGACGGCCGCCTCGCGGCGGCTGTCGTGCTGGCGGACCACCTGCGGCCCGACGCGCACGGCCTCGTCGACGGCCTGCGCGAAGCGGGGATCCGCCACGTCGCCATGGCCACCGGCGACCGCGCGGCCGTCGCCGAGGAGATCGGCCGGGAGGTCGGCGTCGACCGCGTCTACGCCGAGCAGAACCCGGAGGAGAAGCTGGAGCTCGTGCGGTCGCTCCAGGCCGACGGAACGCTCCGCCCGGTCGTGATGGTCGGCGACGGGGTCAACGACGCGCCGGCCCTGGCGCTCGCCGACGTGGGGATCGCCATGGGCACGGCCGGCGCCACCGTCGCCTCGGAGACCGCCGACGCCGTCATCCTCGTAGACCGGATCGAGCGGGTCGCGGACGCGGTCGGCATCGGGCGCCGCTCGCTCGCCATCGCCCGCCAGAGCGTCCTCGCCGGCATCGGGCTCAGCCTCGTGGCGATGGTGTTCGCGGCCTTCGGATACATCCCGCCCGTGTTCGGAGCGCTGCTCCAGGAGGCGATCGACGTCGCTGTCATCCTCAACGCGCTCCGCGCCCTCCGCGGATAGAGCTCGAATCAGGGTGATCTTGGTCGGCGCCGCCCAGGACGTCGCCGACGGCAAGGACTTCACCCTGGTTCGAGCTCTAGGTAGTTATCCGCACCGGAGATCGGCGCGTTCTCCGATTCGATGCGGTGGCTCGCGCGGTGACGATCGCGGCGTGGATCGTCTGGCAATCATTGCGAAGCTGAGGCCCGGCGCCGAGGACCGCGCCGCCGAGCTCGTCGAGCGGGGGCCGCCGTTCAGCCCGAGCAAGATCGGCTTCGTCCGCCACTCGGTCTTCCTGAGCGGAGACCACGTCGTCTTCGTGTTCGAAGGCGGCCAGCTGAACGACCTCCTGCGCGACGTCGTGAGGAACCCCTCGAGTGCCGCGGCCATGCGCCAGTGGGAGTCGGTCCTCGAGGGCATGCCGCGTGTCGCCCGGGAGGTCTACAGCTGGGAGCGCGGCCAGTCGTGGCCGGCGGCCTGGGACGACACGATCACGTCCTAGTCCAGGAGAACGCGGTCTCGGCCTTGCGGGGCCGGCCGGCCATGCAGTCGCGCCACGCCGCGGCCGCCTCGCGCAGGGTCGGGTCTCCCGCCCGGAGCCGAAGCGGCGGTGCGTCCCCCTCCGTCTCGAAGACAAAGACCGCCTCGCGGTCGGTGAGGAAGACCTCGTGGCGCTCGAGCTCGCTGGTGCCGAGCTCGAAGGGAGGCCCCTCCTCGAGGAGCTGCCGTGCCCGCGGAGCCGCGCCTTCCTTCAGCGGCACGACGAGGACGAGGCGGCTCATGGACCACCTCGCCTATGAGCGTGGGGAGCGAGCCGGAGGCGAGCGAAGCTCACGGCACCTCACTCGCGAGCCGCTCGGCGAGCTCGTGTGCGGAACCGGGGCCGTCGAGCGCCGCGATCGCCAGCGGCTCGCGCTCGCGGCGCCTGACGAGGGTGGTCGGGCGGCCGTGGAGGCGCTCGGCCGACCGCGCCTTCTCGACGGACGCCAGGTCGGCGTAGCGAATGCCCTCCGTGGTCCGGCGACCGTCGGGGGTTCCCGTCTCCAGCCGGAGGCCGGTCGCTCCGAGAACGAGCTTGCCGGGCCGCACGGGTCCGGCGCCGGTGCGCCAGATGACTGCGTAGGCCCGGGGCCCCTGGTCGCTTCGCGAGGTCATTGACCCAGGGTGGTGTCCGGCCGGCTCCATCGCATCGGTACGGCTCCCGATTGGGCCTGCGGCTTTTCCGCACGCGACTCCGGGAGGGCGCGGATGCCCGTGCTGTCCGTCGCCGCGAGCATGGGGGAGGTGCCCGGCGAATCCGACAGGCTGCACGTTCTGATCGCCGGCGGCGGCGTGGCGGCGCTCGAGGCGATGGTCGCGCTTCGGAAGCTCGCCGGCGAGCTGGTCGACGTCGAGCTCGTCTCGCCGGACACCGACTTCTTCTATCGACCCCTCTCCGTGGCTGAGCCGTTCGGGCTCGGGGAGGTCCTGCGCTTCGACCTGCCGTCGCTCGCGCGCGGCTGCGGGGCGCGGCACAGCCTCGGCAGTCTCGTTGCGGTCCGCGCGGAGGACAAGCGCATCTGGACGAGCCGCAACGCGTCCTTCACGTACGACGTCCTCCTCATCGCGATCGGCGCCAGGCCCCGGGAGGCTCTTCCCGGAGCGCTCACTTTCCGGGGCGAGGCGGACGTGCGGCTGGTCACCGGGCTCCTCAGCGACCTCGACCGCGGTCTGGTCAAGCGCGTCGTGTTCGCCCTTCCCGGTGGGGTCACGTGGCCGTTGCCGCTGTACGAGCTCGCGCTTCTGACGGCCGACCACCTCGCGCGGGAGGGAAACACCGACGCCAAGCTGACGTTCGCGACGCCGGAGAGCGCGCCGCTCGGCCTGCTGGGAAGCGAGGCGAGTGAGGCGGTTTCCGCCCTCCTCGCCGAGCGCGGCATACAGCTCGTGACGGACGTCTATCCCGACTCATTCGTCCACGGGAGGCTCCACGCCGTCCCGGATCCCTCGATCCCGGCGGACGTGGTCGTCTCGCTGCCGAGGCTGCGCGGCGTCCCCCTCGCCGGCGTGCCCCAGGACGAGGATCACTTCGTCCGCGTGGACGAGCTCAGCCGCGTGCCGGGCCTGGAGGACGTCTCCGCGGCCGGAGACATCACCACTTTTCCGATCAAGCAGGGCGGCCTGGCCGCGCAGCAGGCGGACGTCGCCGCGAGCGTGATCGCGGCTCGGGCCGGCGCCGACGTAACGCCCGAGCCGTTCGAGCCCGTCCTGCGCGGATTGGTGCTCAGCAGCTCGCCGATCTTCCTGCGCACCGAGCTCAAGGGTGGCCACGGTGACGTCTCGAACGCCGACACCGAGGCGCTCTGGTGGCCGGCCTCGAAGATCGCCGCGCGCTACCTCAGCCCGTACCTCGCCGAGCGGGCCGGCCTGGCCTATGACGGCCCTGCCGGAAGCCGCGCGTCACTCCTCCAGTAGGCCCTGGGCCAGCGCGTAGCGCACGAGCTCGGCCCGGGTGGTCAGCCGCAGCTTCTGCATGATGTGCGCCCGGTGCGTCTCGGCCGTCCGCACCGAGATGAAGAGCATCTTGGCGATCTCCTGGTTCGTGTGGCCGAGCGCCAGCAGGCGGAGGACCTCCCGCTCCCGGTCCGAGAGCGGGTCGGCGTCGGCGCGGGCCGCGGCGTCGGCGTCGGCCGCCGCCATGCGCGCGCCGAGCGCCGGATGGACGTATCGCTCGCCCGTCGCGACCTGCCGCAGCGCGGTCACGAGCTCGGTGTCGGCGGCCTCCTTGAGCACGTAGCCCGAGGCGCCGGCCGCGAACGCCTCGCGAACGTAGCTCGGGTCGTCCTCCATCGAGAGCACGAGGACCTTCGCGTCGGGAGCCTCCTTGAGCACGTCGGGAGTCGCCTCGATACCGCTCCTGTCGGGCAGGACGACGTCCATGAGGATGACATCCGGCTTGTGCTTGCGGGCCTCGAATACCGCGTCGCGGGCGCTGCCCGCCTCCGCGACCGTCTCGAAGCCCTCCTCCCCGTCGAGGAGGAGGCGCAGGCCGGTGCGAACGACGGCGTGGTCGTCGACGATGAGGATGCGGACGCGAGCGCTCATTCCCGGGGCACCTCGACGACGATGGTCGTGCCCGTGCCCGTGCCCGTGCCTGCGCTCGACTCCACCGCGACCGTGCCGCCGACGAGGGCGACCCGCTCGCGCATGCCGAGGAGGCCGATGCCGGTGGTCTCGTCGATGCCGGTGGTCTCGTCGCTCTCGGTGAATCCGCGTCCGTCGTCCTCGATCACGACCGCGACCCTACCCTGCTTCCGGTGGAGGAGCACGCTTACGTGGTCGGCGTGCGCGTGCTTGACCACATTCGTGAGCGCCTCCTGGACGACCCGGTAGAGCACCGTCTCGATCTCGGTCGGGAGCCGCGTCCCGGGCAGGCGCGACTCGAGGTGCACGGCGATGCCCGTCTGCTCGGCGAATGCGCTCGTGAGCCGCTCGAGCGCCGGCACGAGGCCGAAGTCGTCGAGCGCCTTCGGGCGCAGCTCGACGGCGAGCCGGCGTACGTCCTGGAGCGTCGCGACGACCAGCTCCCGCAGGTCGGCCAGTGCTGCGGGGAAGCGGTCCGTTCCCTGGGCGTCCTCGATCGCCCTGAGGCCGAGGAGGATGGACGTGAGCGCCTGGCCGGTCTCGTCGTGGAGCTCGCGCGAAAGGCGGCGCCGCTCCTGTTCCTGCCCGCCGACGATGCGCTGCACCGTCGTCCGGGCGACGCGCCTCGAGAGGTCGACCGCGACTGCCGCCCGGGTCGCGAATCTCTGTGTCAGGCGGAGGTCGGCATCGGTGAAGCGCGGGTCGGCCTGGCGCCGATCGAGTGCCATGAGGACGCCGATCGTCTCCTCCCGCACGACCAGCGGCGCCCACAGCCCCGCCCGCCCACCGAGCCGGCGCATCAGGTCGGGGTCGGCATCGGGGTCGTCGAGGACCGAGTCGACCCGCGCGGGGGTGCCCTCCAGGAAGACCCGGCCGCTCTTCGAGCGGTCGACGGGCAGCCGCTGGCCGACCAGCTCGGCGGCGCTCTCGCCGTGGGCGGCGGCGATCTCGAGCCAGCCGTCCCCGGTCGCGATGAGGACGGCGACAAAGCGTGCGTCCAGAAGCCCGCTCATGTGGTCGACGACGAGCTGGAGCAGCCGGGCAGGCTCGATCTCGCTCAGCATCGCGTTCGAGATCTCGTCGAGCGACTCGAGCTGGCGCGCCCACTCGCGGCTCGACTCGTACAGGCGCGCGTTCTCGATCGCCACGGCCGCCTGAGAGGCTAGGAGCGTGACCACCTCCTCGTCCTCGTCCGTGAAGTCCTCGCCGCCCGCCTTCTCCGTCAGGTAGAGGTTCCCGTAAGCGATCCCGCGGAGGAGGACCGGGACTCCGAGGAACGTCTGCATGGGCGGGTGGTTCGGCGGGAAGCCGACCGAGCGGTCGTCGTCGGCGATGTCGTGGAGGCGCAGCGGCCGTGCGTCCCGGATGAGCACTCCCAGGATTCCGCGTCCACGGGGAAGGTCCCCGATTGCCGCGTGGGTCTCGGGGTCGATGCCGTGGGTGACGAAGCGCTCGAGCTCCTTGCCGGTGGCGTCGACGACGCCCAGGGCCGCGTAGCGCGCGCCGGTGAGCTCGGCGGCCGCCTCGAGGAGGCGCTGCAGCACCGCGTCGAGCGTGAGCTCGGAGCTGAGCGCGATTCCCGCCTCGACGAGGCCCTGGAACGCGGACTTGCCTTCCTGCGGGCGCACGCCGCATTATCCGCAGAACTCCGCACGAAAGGAGACGTAGATTCCCCGATGGCCGTTATGGCAGCCCCGCGTACCGTCCGCTGAACGCAGGCGAAAGGAGGAACCCAATGAAGCAGGTCCTGATCGCAACCGACGGCTCGCCCTCTGCGCAGGAGGCCGTAGACGTCGGCCTCGAGCTCGCCAAGGAGCAGGGCGCAGACGTGACCTTCGTCCATGTGACGGAGCCCGACGAGTTCCACGGCGGTCGGGTGGGGACGGTGCCCATCACGCACCGCGAGGAGGTCGACGAGTCGGAGACCGCCCTCAAAGTGGCGGCCGAGGCGGCGGAGGCAGCGGGCGTCTCGTATGCGCTGGAGAAGATCTCCGGTGAGACCGTCGACTCGATCGTCGCGCTCGCGGACTCGAAGAACGCCGACCTGATCGTGCTCGGGAACCGCGGCCGGAGCGCGGTGACGTCCGCGCTCCTCGGCAGCGTCTCGCACGGCGTCCTCAGGCACTCTTCGCGGCCGGTGCTGGTCGTGAAGACAGCGAAGGCGCCCGCCGAGACGACGGCCTGAGCGTTGGCTAGGAAGCCGGCGGAGGCGACTCCGCCGGCTCCGCGGGCTCGCCCGGGCCCATGTCGAGCCGGAAGGGCGGGTATTCGTCGCGCATCAGGCTCACGTAGGCGGCGACCCTGAACGCCCAGCGGTCGAGGCCGAGCGCGAAGTCGAAGAGCGAGCGCGGGTAGCGACCGGTGAAGAGCAGGACGAAGCCGGCGATCACGACGAGGATGCCGACGAGGCCGGCGATCCCGACTCCCCGGTAGTCGCCGCCCCAGCCCCAGCCCCAGCCGCCGACGAAGATCCCGACGAGGATGAGGTGGGGGATCGCCAACAGCCACTTCACGAGCGGCAGCCAGTGCGAGAGCCGCTCGGGGTAGACGATGTCGAGACGCGCCGGGTAGTCGGGCTCCTCCTGCAGCGAGAAGGGCGGGTAGCGGTCGGTCCCGAGCGCCCAGTACGAGTAGAAGAGGACCCGCCACGTCCAGCGGAGCACACCGAGGTTGAAGTCGAAGATCCCGCGCGGGTAGCGGCCGGTGAAGAGGATGGCGAAGAACGCGACCACCCAGAGGACGAGGAACGCCAGCCAGAGGAACGCGAGGACGATGTAGTGGGGGATGGCGAGGAGCCACTTCACGACCCAGAGCCAGCGGCTGAGCTGAGGGTCGAGGTCCCCGGTGAGGGCAACTGGGTAGACGGTCGGCCGGGGTCGCGCCTCAGCCGCAGCCACCCCCGCTGCCGCCGGTACCGCCGCGGCCGCCGGGGCCGCCGTCGTCGCGCCCCGGGCGCCGACGACGATGAGCGTCACCCCGCCGACGAGGAGGAGCGCACCCGCGATCAGAAGGCCGATCGCGAGCCAAAGCAGGAAGTTTGCCTCCGCCCCGGCGCTCACGTCGGCCGAGACTCCTCGCGAGGCGTCGGCGTTCATGACGACGATCGTCCACTCGCCGGACTCGGCCTCCCAGGTGGCGCTCTGCGTGCCGGAGCCCGACGCCGACGCGGCCCAGAAGTTCTGCTCGGTCGGCGGCCCGGACGGCTCCCCGCCCGAAAAGCGCCGGTACTCGACCCGGAACGGATCGAACTCGAGGTCGCGAACCTCGTCGTGCGCCACCCCGTCGAGGTAGGCCTCGACGTCGGCCGTCTCGCCGATCCCGATGAAGACGTCCCCGTCCTCGCCCGTGATTCGCACCTCGCCCAGGAGGCCCTCCGAGAAGAGCCAGTCGCTCTCGCCCTCCAGGAGGTCGATGCTGTCGGACGTGATCGCGAACGAGTCCGACTCGAAGCGCTCCGTCGGCGTCGTCAGGAAGCCGTCGTCGTCGCGCTGCGTCAAGTCGACCCAGAGCAGCGTTCCCCCGGCGGCGAGGAGCCCGGCCGCGAGCAGCGCGAGGACGCTGCCGAGGACGACGAGGACGATGCGGCCGGCAGTCCAGCTGGTACCGGACTGCTGCGGGGGCGGCGGCGTGGGACTGTCGGCGGCCACTCGGCGGCATCCTAAGCCACCTGGGGCTCGTCGGCGCGCGGCTATACTCGAACGCGGCTTCCAAGCCGGCCGACGTAGCTCAGCTGGTAGAGCACTTCACTCGTAATGAAGGGGTCCCCGGTTCGAGTCCGGGCGTCGGCTTTCCGGGATTTGCAGGAGTTTCTGCTCCGGGTGCGGTCCCCTTCGAGCTGGTCGCGGGTACAAAACGGGTACGCGAGCCTCGCGCGGTTTCTCGTGCGCGCCTGATCTCATCCTCTGCCGAGCGCGTTTCGGTGCCTTCGAGCTCTTCGAAGAGATGGGCGTATGTCGAGAGGGTCATCGTCGGCGAGTGACCCGCCTGCCGCGCGACCTCGACGACCGTGGCTCCCTCGAGGAGCAAGAG
>DATIBF010000163.1:0-53466 GCA_035457655.1 Gaiellaceae bacterium | reverse complement strand
GATCGAGCGCGGCGACCTGGCCGCGAAACGCCGGATGATCGAGTGCAACCTCCGCCTCGTCGTGTCGATCGCGAAGAACTACCGCAACCAGGGCCTGCCGTTCCTCGATCTGATCCTGGAGGGCATGTTCGGGCTGATCCGCGCCGTGGAGAAGTTCGAGTGGCAGCGCGGGCTCAAGTTTTCGACGTACGCGACGTGGTGGATCCGCCAGGCGGTCGCGCGCGCGATCGCCGACAAGGCGCGCACGATTCGCGTCCCGGTCCACGTCGTCGAGCGCATGCAGAAGATGCACCGCGCCGAGCGGCACCTGTGGACGCAGCTCGCTCGCGAGCCCTCGCTCGAGGAGATCGCCGACGAGGCGGGCCTCCCGCTCCAGCAGGCGCTCGAGGTCCGGGCGGCCGCCCGCGCCTCCACGAGCCTCGACCAGCCGATCGGCGAGCAGGAGGACGCGGTATTCGGCGATCTCGTCGCAGGCGACGAGCCGCTGCCCGACGAGGTGACGGAGAAGCGCCTGCAGAAGGAGGCCCTCGACCGTGCGCTCGAGTCCCTGCCCGAGCGCGACCGCCGGGTCCTGGAGCTCCGCTACGGGCTGTGCGGCGAGGAGCCGCACACGCTCGAGCACATCGGGCGCCGCCTCGGCATCACGCGCGAGCGCGTCCGCCAGATCGAGATCGAGTCGCTCTCCCGCCTAGCCTCGCTGCGCGAGATCGACGCTGTGGCGATCCACTAGATCGTCGAGCGCGCTTCCGTCGAAGAGCCCGTCCGCGCTCTCCCCCAGCCGGGCCCGCGCGAGCCGGTGGGCCTCGTCGAGGAACGGCGGCCGCGACATCCGGTGGCCGTCCGAGGCGACGAGGTCGGCGAGGCCGCCGCGCAGGAGCCGCCACGCGGCCTCCTCCTGCTCGAGGCCGTGGGCGCCCAGGAGGCTCGTCGCGTTCACCTGGATCAGCCACCCGCGCTCGCGGAACGCCGCCACGGCCTCGAGTCCCTCCCGCACGTGCTCCGCGCGCTCCGGATGCGCGACGATCGGGTTCAGCCCCGAGGCTGCCACGTGCTCTCCGAGGCGCTCAGCGAGCACCAGAGAGCCGTGGAAGGGCACCTCCATCAGGACGGCCGGAAGCCCGCCGAGCCGGTAGCGGGCGGGATCCTCCTCGAGGAGCGCCTCGGTCGGCGTCAGCTCCCAGCCGAGCTGGAGGTCGAGCCCGTGCTCCGCGACCGCCGGGGCCATCTCGGCGTACGCGACGCGGACTGCCTCCTCCCGCGGCCGAGTGAGCGGCAGGGAAGGCCAGACGTGGGGCGTCGCGTAGAGCACCCGGGTACCGTGCCGCGCCGCTTCGAGGCAGAGCCCCAGGCCGGCCTCCACCGAGCGGGCGCCGTCGTCGCCGGAGGGGACGACGTGCGAGTGGACGTCGACGAACGCGGTCACGCGCCAACGCTACCGGTCGGAGCGGTGACTGCTACTCGGTGCGGAGGTAGAGGCGCAGGTCCGGAGCGACCGACTGGAGCTCGCGCAGGGCGCGGGACTCGAGCTGGCGGACGCGTTCGCGGGTGACGCCGAGCTCGGAGCCGACCTCCTCGAGCGTCCTGGGCTGCTGGCCGTTCAGGCCGAAGCGAAGCTCGAGCACGTGGCGCATGCGCTCGTTGAGGGAGGCGAGCGCCTCCTGCAGCTCGACTCCGCGCAGAAGCTCGGCGAGGGCGGCGTCCGGCTGCTCGGAGTTCTCGTCCTCGAGCATGTCGCCGTACATCGAGTCGCCGTCGCCCACGGGCGTCTCCAGACTGACGGGGTCCTCGACGAGGTCGAAGAGCTCGTTCACGCGCTTCAGGTCGATCCCGCTCTCGGCCGCGATCTCCTCGGGGAGCGGATCGCGGTTCAGCTTCTGCGTCAGGATGCGCCGGGCGCGCATCACGCGGCGGACCTGGTCGACGACGTGCACCGGCAGGCGGATCGTCCGTCCCTGGTCGGCGATGGCGCGCGTCACGGCCTGGCGGATCCACCACGTCGCGTACGTGGAGAGCTTGAAGCCGAGGCGGTAGTCGAACTTCTCCACCGCGCGGATCAGACCCAGGTTGCCCTCCTGGATCAGGTCGAGGAGGGGCACGCCCGAGTTCACGTAGTTCCGCGTGATCGACATGACGAGCCGGAGGTTGCACTCGATCAGTCGTCGCTTGGCCCACTCGTCGCCCTCGTCCTTGCGGCGCGCGAGCTCGCGCTCCTCGGCGGGGGTCAGGAGCGGCCCGTCGCCGATCTGGCGCACGTAGAGCTTGAGCGGGTCCTGCGTCGGCGCAGGCGCCTCGCTCGCCGCTTTGGCCTCTTCTTCTTCGTCGTCGTCGTCCTCGGCCGGATCGGAGACGAGCTCGAGCTTCGGCTCTTCGGTTTCGACGTGGTCGGGCCGGTTCGGGAGTTCCGCAGACGAGTGCTCCACGCCACCCGTATCGGCGCCCCGAGTTGGCGGCTTGAGCACCTACCACCCGGTTAGGGGGATGGACCCGGTTCCCTTCCCCGTCGAGGGTGGTAGTGTCTGTTCAGACGGTCGAAACGCGTCCCCTGCGGCCACTGCGGGTCGCGAATCGTCCGGGGATCCACCTAGGATAGGTGAGCGAGCGTTGTGCGGAATCGCGGGATATAGCCTGAGTATCGAGTCGCGGGTCGAGCAGACCCTCGCGACTCAGACGCTCCTGGCCGCGATCTCCGAACGCGGGTCCGACGCTGTCGGCTATGCGTACCGGGGGCCCGGCCTCCCGGTTGCCGTGCACAAGCAGCGCGGTGGAGCGAGCGCGCTCCTCGACCGGCTCGCCGTCCCGCGAGAGGCGCGCCAGGCGCTCGTGCACGTGCGCGACTACACCAAAGGGCACCCCAGTCTCGTCGCAAACAACCATCCGATCCGCCACGGGGCGGTGGTCGGGGTCCACAACGGGATCATCGCCAACGACGAGGAGATCTTCGCCGGCCACGGGTTCGAGCGCGCCGAGCCGGGCATGACCGTCGACTCGGAGGCGATCTTCGCGCTCGTCGACGAGGCGTCGAGCCGCCCGGCGAGTCTCGAGGAGCTGCACGGATCGATGGCGGCCGCCTGGTTCGACCAGCGCGACGGCGGGACGCTCTTCCTCGCGCGCGGCATCGGGCGCCCCCTCTGGGTCGGTGAGGGGCGCGACGAGCTCTTCTTCGCCTCCACGCGCGCCGCGCTTGACCTGGTCGAGCGCTACGCCGGCGTCCGCCTGCGCAAGCGGGAGCTCGGCGAGGGGACGTTTCTCGCCGTCGCCGACGGCGGGGTGGACAAGACGGAATCCTTCGAGCCGGACCGCACCTTCGTCGAAGACTCCCTTCTCCCCCCCGTGCGGGCGCCCGAGGAAGCGCGCTCGTCCCTGGCCCGTCTCGCGGCGATTGCCGCCGCGACGGGCGGAGCCCGCTAGCCGGCCCCCACCCCCTCCCGTTCGAGCCGCTCGCCGAGCGCCGCGCGAAAGGCTGCCCAGCCGCCGCCGTCCCGGGCGAACAGCCTGTACACCTGCCATTCCGAAAGAAGCCCGGGCTGGGCCGCGCGGGCGCGCCTCCAGTCGGCGAACCCGGGAGCCCGCCCGAGCCGGCGCGTCAGGTCGACGCCCTCCCCCAGCGCCCGCTCGCGACGCTCGTGGCGGCCGGGAACGTCGAAGCCCGCTTCCCGGAGCGCCCTCGAGAGGGAGCCGAACCGGTGCCAGTAGAGAGACTTCGACGGGAGCCGCGCGCGGCGCTCGGCGAGGTCGCGGCCGGTCGGCACGCGGCCCAGCTCGGCGCCGAGGGCCTGCAGCTGGGACAGCAGCTCCGCCTTCGTGGCGAACCGCCGCGGGACGAGCCCGGCCCTGCGCTTGGCAGCGTTCCAGGTGCCGAAGCGCTCCACCGCGGTCTGCGGGTGCATGCTCGTCTCCGGGTCGGCCGCGAACTCGCGCATCGTCGGCGAGCGTCCCAGCCGCTCCGCGCAGGCGGTGATCTCCTCGAGGATGCCGGCGTCGGAGTAGCGTGGCACGCGCTTGCCTCGCAGCTCAGTGTAGGCGAGCAGGTGAGACGGCCCGCAACGCCAGGGCCTACGACGCGGCGGCGAGCGGCGAGCTCGGAGCCTGCTCGGCGGCCTGGTCGCGGTCGAGCAGGCGCTCGAGTGCCGCCACGCAGCGCGGGCAGAACTGGCTGCCCCCGCCTCGGCGGAGCTCCTCGAGGGCGTCGGCCGCCGGCCGCGCGGCGCGGTAGATGCGGTTGGTGAGCATCGAGTCGAGCGCGTCGGCGACGTGGATGATGCGCGCGCCGAGGGGAATCTCTTCGCCGGCGAGGCCGTCCGGGTAGCCGCGCCCGTCCCAGCGCTCGTGGTGATGGCGGATGGCGGGCACGGCGTCGTCGAGGAACCCGAGGCGGTCGATGATACGGGCGCCCTCCTCCGCGTGCCGCTGCATGAGCGACCACTCGTCACTCGAGAGCGATGCCGGCTTGAGCAGCACCGCGTCGGGAATGGCGAGCTTGCCGATGTCGTGGAAGAGCGCTGCCTGTCCCAGCAGGTCGAGCTCCGCGTGCGAGAGCCCCAGCTCGCGGCCGATGGCGAGCGCGAGCTGCTGGACCCGGCGTGAGTGCCCCGCCGTGTAGGCGTCGCGGGCATCGACGGTCGCTGAGAGGCTCTCCATGGCCGCGGTCGAGCGCTCCTTGAGCAGGCGGTTCGCCTGCTCGAGCGAGACGTTCTGACTGCGGATCGTCTCGGCGGCCTCGCGCAGCTTCCTGGTCGACTTCTCGGTGTGCCCGAGATAGGCCGCCATGGTCTTCCGCATGAGCAGGAGCGGCAGCACGAAGACTGCGAGGCCGTAGAGGCCGATCGCGTCGTAGGCGAGCGCGATCGCTCCGCCCACGGCTCCGAACGCGACGTAGTGCGGGAGAAGCCAGGAGAAGCGCTCGTGCCAGAGCCTGCGCCAGCTGTCGTGGCCCTCGAGAGCCATCGCCCCGCTCAGGAAGCCGGTGTTCACGACGAAGTACACCCCGCCTGCGACGAGCCCCGCCGCGGCCGTGACGAGCTTGTCGAAGTTGTCCTCGTGCCCACCGAGGTTGAAGACCGCGGCTGCCGCCAGGCTGGCGAACGACAGCGCCCCGATGTTGAAGAGCAGCTGGTAGATCGGCGTGCGCCGGGAGCTCCAATCGACGGCCGCCGTGGCGAGGGCGAGCGGCAGGGCCGCTTTCGGGCCCGCGATCGCAGCCCCGGCGAGGGCTCCCACGGCGCTGACCGAGATCGAGCCCCCGTCAAGCTCCAGCGCCAGAGCCTGTCCGCCGGCGACGAGGGCGATGACCGCGAACAGGCCAAGGAGGTCGGTGCTGGGGCCGAAGGCGAGGCCGATCGCCCCGAGGACGATGCCGCCGGCGCTGACCGTGACGACGAGGCACGCGAGCGCGCGCGAGAGCGAGACGAAGCGCGGTCCCGCCTGCGTGTGAGGGCGCTGCTGGTGCGCGCGGTCGATCTCGGCGGCGGGGTTGAGCGCGAGCTCGGGCGCGTCGGCCGCGGCGGTTGCCGGCTTCGAGTACAGGGCCTCGTCGGGCACCGCAGCGAGACGCACCCTCCGTCCGGGCGGGGCGAGGGCGGGCTCAGAAGTCGCGCGGAGGACGCGGTTTCGGCCCTGGAGCTTCGCGCGGTAGACCGCGAGGTCGGCCTGGTGGACGAGCTCGTTGACATCCGTGCCGTCGGACGGGTACGCGGCGACCCCGAACGAGACGGTGGCCTGGATCGGCTCGCTCGACGTCTCCACCTCGAACCGTTCCTCGGCGACGGCGCGTCGGACCCGCTCGGCGATCGCGAAGGCCTCGGGCGCCGTTGTCTCCGGCAGGATGATCGCAAACTCCTCCCCGCCGAAGCGCGCCGGGATGTCCGAGTGGCGCAGGTGTCGTTGGAAGACCGCGGCGATCCCGTGCAGGACGGCGTCGCCGGCAAGGTGTCCGTACGCATTGTTGATGTCGCGCAGCAGGTCGAGGTCGGCCATGATCACGGCCAGCGGCGCCCCGGAGCGCCGGGCCCGTTCGAGCTCCTCGCGAAGGGCGGCGGAGAAGTGGCGGGCGTTGAAGAGGCCCGTCTTGGCGTCGAGCCTCGCCTCCTGCTGCAGAGCGGGGACGCTCAGCGAGCGGTGCACGAGCAGAAGCGGAGCGACCGCCATCGGGAGGAGCAAGGGATTCCAGTCCCAGAGGCCGGCGACCGCGACGCCGAGGAGAGCGAGCACGAAGTCGGTCGAGAGGCTCTCGAGGGAGAAGAGACCCGTCCCGCGGAAGGAGTGTCCTCGCGCGAAGTGGAGCATGCCGGCGAGGAGAACGTGGTTCAGCGAGACGAAGACGACCGACGCCGCGAGGCCGGAGAAAGCGAACTCGACGTTGGGCCCCAGGCCCGCGCCACGGACGATCTCCACCGCTCCCCACGCCGCGAGCCCGTTCAGCGTGTGGTTCGCGATGTTGAACGCCTGGATGTACCAGGCGTACCGCACCTTCAGCCATTCCGGGATCCCGTACACCACACCCAGCAGGGCGATCAGCTCCGGGGGCAGGAGGAGCACGCCCGGAATGAGAAAGACGATCGTCGTGTGGTAGCTCTGGTCGCGAGGCGTCCGGACGACGAAGAGCTGGGCGAAGGCTGCACAGGCCGAGAGGATGAGGAACGTGACCCAGCCGTCGGTCGTGAGGGAGAGGTGGGCGAACGGGACCGCCGCGGCGATCACGGCGAGGGTGCCGATGGCGTAGAGAAAGGCCTTCGCGCGCGGCGGGAGCGACGACTGCTCCGGGGGCTCGGCAGCGCTCGGCGGGACCGGATCGGCCGCGGGCTCTGTTGGGATCGTGGTCATCGGCCTCCGGTCGGGGAGCGGACGACGTTCGTCCACGCCAAGGCGTGGTACGGCCGCAGAGCCATGAGCTGAACGTAGGCCCTGCGCGGACACGCGGCGTCCCCCGTTCGAGGGACGCCCGGAGGCTCACCGAAGGATGAGCCCGGGCCGCGGTCGGCCCAGGGCCCGAGCTCCGTGCCGATCAGCCTCCGGTTCCGAGCTCGGCGAGCTCGTCGGTGCCGATCATCTCGCCGTCGATGCCTAGCTCGCCGTCGGCGTTGTCGGCCCACGAGGCGGAGGCCCAGGAGGCGCTCGCCCAGGAGGCTGAGGCCCAGGAGGCGTTCGCCCAGGAGGCTGAGGCCCAGGACGCGTTCGCCCAGGAGGCTGAGGCCCAGGACGCGCTTGCCCAGGAGGCGGAGGCCCAGGAGGCCGAGGCCCAGGACGCATCGCTCTGCGCGACGTTGGCCCAGCTGGCTGCGTCGAACGTGGAGCCGGAGCCGTCGCCGGCGGAAACGACGAACTGGTTCAGGGCCGCGTTCGGATTGGGCGGGTTGACGACGGCGGCCGCCCTGCCCGCGTCGACCATGCCGACGCCGAGCGCGCCGCGTGTGGCGGTGGGAGTGTCCTTCGCGGACACCATCAGGGCGCCCTTGACCTGGTCCGGAGTCCACTCGGGATGGTGCGCCAGAACCTGAGCGGCGGCCGCGGCGACCACCGGAGCCGCGAACGACGTCCCCGAGAGCTCCATGGTGTTGTAGGGCCGGACGTTCGCGGGCCGCTCGGCCGGGAGCGTCGACGTCGCCGGCACCGGACCGATCATGTACCGGCCGGGAGCGCCGAGCTCGGGCTTGGCAAAGCCGTCGAGGGTGTAGCCCCACGCCGACCACGGAGCCGCGAAGTCGTCGCTCGTCCCGAGGGAGCCGTTGACGTCGGCCGCGCCGACCGTGATCACGAACGGGTCGTTGCCGGGCGCGAACGTCACGCCGGTCGGAGAGCCGTCGACCCCGTAGTTCCCGGCGGCGGCCACGACGACGACGCCGTTGAACCAGAGCCTCTCGACGGCGCGGTCGAGCGGGTCGAAGAAGACGCTCGCCGGGGCTGCGCTGTGGAGGGAGAAGTTAGCGACGCGGATGTTGTACGTGTGGCGGTTCGCCAGGATCCAGTCGGCGGCCGCGATGACGTCTCGCGTCATCGCCATGCCGTAGTCGTCCATGACGTCGATGGAGACGATCGGAGACTCCGGCGAGCCCCCGGCGCGCCCGTACTTTTCGCCGGCGGCGATCGCCGCGACGAAGGTTCCGTGGCCGCGCCCGTCACCGGCCGCGTTCGGCTGGATCGAGGTCAGGTTCACCTGCGCGAGGACGCGCCCGCCGAAGTCGGAACGGCCGGCCTGGATGCCGGAGTCCACGACCGCGACGGTCGGGGCGTTCATGGACGCGGGCTGATCCCAGACGGTGTGAAAGCCCGCGACGTACGGCCACCGCTGCGAGCTCCAGTAGCCGGAAAGGACGACGGGAGCGTCGTTCGTGATTGCCCTGATGTCGGGGCGCTGGGCCAGCCGCACGATCTGGCGGCCGGTGAGCTGTGCGGCGACGCCGTTGATCGCACGGAACCGGTCGCGCACGCCGACGGCCCGACCCGGGTTGGACAGGCGCGCGGAACGCACGTCGGTCGCCACCTCGGCCGTGGTCTCGCCGCGCGAGCCCTGGACGATGACGTCGAATGTCCCGTCGGGGCTCGCCTGAGCCTTCTCGAGCAAGCCGGGCGACAGGTACGCCCTGACCCTCAGGTCATGGGTATTGGAGGACCTGCCTGCGCCCGCCGCCATGGGAGCACCCAGAACGACGGCGACGAGCAGCATGAGCGCAACGCCGCGACCGCCCTTCCCCCAGAGAGCGCTCGAGCGTGCCTCACCCTTGGCCGGCTTGCCCCAGAGTGCGCTCGAGCGGGTTTCCCCTTTCGACGAGCCGTGTAGCCGCATAGTCCTCTCTCGTCCCTTCTCCGCGCAGGGCGCGGGGCCGCAGATCAATTCCCACCCCCGACGCTAGGGGCGAATCCCGGCCCGAGCCTCCCCTGTTCGAGTGAGCGGGCGGAGGTTCACCCGTTCGAGTGACCTACGAAGGGACCGAGCGATCGCTGCGTCAGGGTGCCCAGAGCGAGCCGAGATAGACGGTCGGATCGCCGGGCTGCCAACGGGACAGGAAGCGCTGGATCGGCGGATGGAGTGCAAGGCCGACGAGCTCCTCGACGTCGAAGAGCCTGTGGTTGCGCACGGCGTCGTCGCCGGAGGTGACCCGCTCCAGCGATCGGTCGCCGAGGTAGCCGGCGAAGACGATGTGGACCACGTGCTTCGGGGGCCACCCGGGCGGCGAGATCGAGTCCGCGAGCGCGACCGGCCCTTCAAGGGGGAAGTCCTCCTCGATCCCCACTTCCTCGGCCAGCTCCCGCTTGACCGCATCCAGCAGCGTCTCCCCCGGGGCGACGCCGCCGCCCGGTAGGAGCCAGTACTCGCGGCCGCCCTTCTCCTGCCGTACCAGGAGCACCCGGCTCTCGCGCCGCAGAATCGCGGACACGCGGATGCGCGGCTCCATCGTCAGGCGTGGGAGGAGCCGAAGCCCCTGACTCCGCGCTCGGTCTCCGGCAGCTCGTCCAGCTCGACGAGCTCGAGCTCGGGCACCGGCAGGACGACGAGCTGTGCGATGCGGTCTCCCGGCTCCGCGACGAAGGTCTGCTTGCGGTCCGTGTTCAGGAGGACGACCCGGATCTCGCCCCGGTAGCCCGCGTCGATCAGGCCCGGCGAGTTGACGACCGCGATCCCGTGCCGGGCCGCGAGGCCCGAGCGAGGCTGGACGAAGCCGGCGAAGCCCTCCGGAATGGCGACGGCGAGGCCGGTGGGGACGACCGCGCGCTCGCCGGGGGCGAGCTCCAGGCGGGCGCAGGTGCAGAGATCGAGCCCGGCGTCCCCAGCGTATGCCCGCTCGGGCAGCGCTGCCTCGTCCCGAAGGCGGACGACGGGGAGCTCGATCACGCCTCGTGGACCTCAGCGGCGGGGGCCCCCGCGTCCGCGATCAGGTACGGCGCGTAGCGGGACAGCTCCCGCTCGGGCAGCCGCGCCCGCACGAGCACGCCGTCTGGGCGGTCGACGCGCTCCTCGATAGGCGCTCCCAGGTCGTACAGCTCCTTGAGGACGCGGCCGTTCTCGTAGGGGACGAGCAGGCGCACGGGCCGGAAGCGGTCGGCGAACCGCTCGGCGATGCGAGCCCGCAGTCCGGCGATCCCGTCCCCGTCGCGTGCCGAGATCTGCAGGGCGCCGGGGAAGCGATTGGCGAGCCGCCGCCGGCGGAGCGGATCGACGAGGTCGACCTTGTTGAGGACGAGCTCGCGCGGGAGCTCGTCGGCGCCGATCTCGGCGAGCACGGAGTCGACCGCCGCGATCGTCTCGTCCAGCCGCTCGTCGGGAAGCGACGCATCGGCGACGTGGAGGAGGAGGTCGGCCAGGAGGGTCTCCTCCAGCGTCGCGGCGAAACCCTCGACGAGCTGGTGGGGCAGGCGGCGGATGAAGCCGACCGTATCGGTCACGAGATAGCGCCGCCCGTCGTGCTCGAAGCCGCGAGTCGTCGGGTCGAGCGTCTCGAAGAGACGGTCGTCGACGGACGCGTCGGCCTCGGTCAGGGCGTTCAGGAGGGTCGACTTGCCGGCGTTCGTATAACCAGCGAGAGCGACGACAGGGGCCGCCGAGCGCTCGCGCGCCTTGCGCTGCACCGCCCGGCGCTGCTCGAGCTCCCGCAGCTTCTTCTTGAGGAGGCCGATGCGCCGACGTGCGAGCCGCCGGTCGGTCTCGAGCTGCGACTCGCCCGGCCCCCGCGTTCCGATCCCGCCGCCCAGGCGTTCGAGGTGCTGCCACAGGCCGCGCATGCGCGGGAGGTTGTACTCGAGCTGCGCGAGCTCGACCTGGAGCTTGCCCTCGGCGCTTCGCGCGTGCTGGGCGAAGATGTCGAGGATGAGCTGCGTGCGGTCGACGACCCGTGCGCTGAGGGCGTCCTCGAGTCGCCGCTGCTGGCCGGGATCGAGCTCGTCGTCGACGACCAGGGACTCGGCGCCCGCGTCGGCCACCAGCCGCTTCAGCTCCTCGAGCTTGCCCTTCCCGACGTAGGTCCGCGGATCCGGAGCCGCGCGGCGCTGAACGAGCTCGCCGACCGGCGTGACGCCCGCGGTCCGCAGGAGCTCGCGCAGCTCGCCCAGCTCCTCGCTCTCGCTCGCGCCCTGGCCCAGCACGGCGACGACGAATCCGCGCTCGGGCTCCGCCCCCGGCGCGGGGTCCGGCTGGTGGTGGGTCACATGCCGATTATGCCCGGGATTGAATCGCCAGCGAAGACGCGATTCGCCCGGCCGCCTCTTCCAGGCGCGCGTCCGGAACGGTGAGCGAGATGCGGACATAGCCCTCGCCCGAGGGCCCGAAGGACGGGCCGGGCGAGACGATAACGGCCGCCTGCTCGAGAACGAGCTCCGTGAAGCTCGCCGCGTCGTGCCCCTCGGGAACTCGGATCCAGAGGTAGGGCGTCGCCTTCGGGGGCTCGGCGTCGATCCCGATCGCCCTGAGAGCGTCGATCATCAGGTCGCGCCGGCGCCGGTAGACGTCCGACATCTCCGCGGGGAAGTCGCGCGCCTCCGTGAGCGCGGCGGTGCCGGCGAGCTGGAGCGCGTCGAACATGCCCGAGTCGAGGTTGGTCTTCAGCTGGCGGTAGCGCTCGACCACCTCGACGTTGCCCGCGATCCAGCCGACGCGCCAGCCGGTCATGTTCCAGCCCTTGGAAAGGGAGAAGATCTCCGCGCCGACATCCTTTGCGCCGGGCGTGGCGAGGAAGCTCGGGGGCCGGTAGCCGTCGAAGGCGATCTCGGTGTACGCGGAGTCGTGCACGGCGACCAGGTCGTGCTCGCGCGCGAAGGAGACCGCGCGCTCGAAGAAGCCGGCCGCGACGACCGCGCCCGTGGGGTTGTTCGGGTAGTTGAAGTAGAGGAGGTTCCCCCTGGACGCGACCTCCCGCGGGACGGCGTCCAAGGCGGGCATGAACGCATGCTCTTCGGTCAAGGGCAGGTAGTGAAGCTCTGCGCCTGCGAAGACGGGGCCGGACGTGTACGGCGGGTAGCCGGGGTCCGGGGCGAGGGCGACGTCGCCCGGGTCGAGGCAGGCCAGCGCGACGTGCGCGACTGCCTCCTTGCCGCCCAGAACGGGGACCACTTCCGACTCCGGATCGACGTCGACGCCGAAGCGGTCTGCGTAGAAGCCGGCGACCGCCTCCCGGAAGGACGCCAGGCCCCGGTTGGACGGGTACCGATGCGTCTCGGGGCGAGCGGCGGCGCGCTGGAGCGCCTCGACGACCGCCGGCGGCGTGGGCAGGTCTGGGTCTCCGATGCCGAGGGAGATGACGTCGATCCCCTCGGCCCGCATCGCGTCGATGCGTCTCTCGATCTCGGCGAAGAGATACGGCGGCACCTGATCGAGCCTGCGCGCGAATCTCACCCTGGGGCCACCTCGGCGAGGAGCTCGGCAGAGACCTCGCCCGTGCAGATCTCCTGCGCCGCGCCGGTGAGGCGGGCGTTCATGATCTCGTCGAGCTCGACTCGCATGTCGCCGCCGGCCAGGTGGACGGTGACGGGGCTGTCGGCCCAGCCGTTGGCGATCGCGGCCCCGGCGACGGCGACCGCGCTCGTTCCGGAGGAGAGGGTCTCCCCCGCCCCCCGCTCCCAGACACCCACCGTCGCCTCGCTCCGCGAGTCCACGCGGACGAGCTGGACGTTCGTCCGCGCCGGGAAACGCGCGTGGTTTTCGACGAGGGGCCCGAGCCGGAGCAGCTCGGCGCGCTCGGGGTCGCGCCGTATGACCGCGTGCGGGTTCCCCACCGTGACCGGCGTGAACTCGAGCTCGGAGCCGTTCACCGCGAGGGTCTCGGGCGCGCCGACCGTCACCCGGCCCATCTCGGTCTCGACCTCGAGCCCGCCGCGCATGCGCGCGACGATCTCGCGCGGGCCGACCACGACGACGACCTCGTCCGAGCCGCTGCGGCGGGCGAGCCACCGCGCGGCGATCCGGGTGCCGTTCCCCGAGAGCTCGGCGGTCGAGCCGTCGGGGTTCCAGATGACGATCTCCGCGCGCGGCCCGTCGGCGGCGAGAACCTCCAGGATGCCGTCCGAGCCGACGCCCAGGTGGTAGTCGCAGAGCCGTCGTACGAGGGCGGGATCGAGCGGGCGGCCGACCTCAGCCCGCTCGAGGAGCAGATAGTCGTTGCCGAGCCCGTGCCACTTCGAGAATCTCATCGGCGACCGCGTCCGGAGGACGATCGGCCCGAACGCTAACAACGCCGGGAAGGCGACGAAGCCATTTGCGCTGGTAGGCGGCGTACTGCCTGGTCTTGAGAGCGACCGCTTCGACGGCTTCGTCGGGAGGGAGCGTGGCGAACTCGTGCAGGCCGATCACCTTGCGCGCCGTCGACGAGAGCGGCTGCGCGAGCGCGCAGGCGACCTCCTCCTCCACGCCGCGCTCGACCATCTCCCGTGTGCGCTTCGCGATGCGGGCGTCGAGAGCCTCACCGGGGAGGTCGAGGCCGAAGACGAGGGTCGGCTGGCGCGTGTCCTCGGTCCAGAGCCTGCTCGTGCCGGGCGCGAGGGAGGCGCCTGCCTCGGCGAGCTCGAGCGCGCGGACGACGCGGCGGCGGTCGTTCGGATGGACGAGCGCGGCCGCCTCGGGATCGAGCTCGGCCAGCTGCGCGTGGGCCGTCTCCGCGCCGCCCTTCTCGTAGAGCAGCTCCCACCGCTCGCGGGCGCCGGCCGGCGGCGGAGGCGGAAGCTCGAGCTCGGCCAGCGCGGCGCGGAGGTAGAGCCCGGTGCCGCCGGTGACGACGGGCGTCCGGCCGGCAGCGAGGATCTCGTCGATCGCCGCGTGCGCGAGCCGCTGGTACTCGCCGACCGAGCCCTCGTGGTCGAGCGGCCAGATCCCCACGAGGCGCGTCGGTCGCGCCGGCTGGTTGGTCAGGATCGGGAGACCCTCGTAGGCCTGCATGGCGTCGGCCGAGACGACCTCGGCGGGAATGCGCTCGGCCAGCGCCTCGGCCACGGCGCTCTTCCCGGAGGCCGTGGGCCCGAAGACCGCCAGCACCTGCCCGCGCGGGCTGTGGCCGGAAACGGCGGTGTCCATCAGGGCGGAGGGGCCGGCCGCGGGCCTCCCTCCGCTGCGAGCGTAGCGAGGCGAGACGCACGCATGGTGCGCAAGACCGTCACGAATGCGTGACGGAGAACGTCGGCGCGACGGCGCTGCCGCCGAGGGTCGTGGAGGTCGCCCCCTCGATCCGGACCTCGACGAGCTCGCCGGCCTCCGCGCCGCCGCGGAAGTTCACCGTCGTGTTGCGGCGCGTGCGACCGCGCAGGAGCTCCGGATCGGTGCGGCTCGGGCCCTCGACGAGGACCTCTTCGACCCCGCCGACGCGCTCCTCGTTGCGCTCGCGCGCGACCCGCTGGACGACCTCGATCAGCCGCTCGATGCGCTCGCGCTTGACCTCTTCGCGGACCTGGTCGGGCATCGCCGCCGCCTCCGTGCCCTGCCTGGGGCTGTAGACGAACGTGAAGGCGCCGTCGAAGCGCACGTCCTCCACCACCTCGAGCGTCTCCCGGAAGTCCTCCTCGGTCTCGCCCGGGAAGCCGACGATGACGTCCGTCGTGAGCGCCAGGTCGGGAATCGCGGCGCGGAGGCGCTCGACGAGCGCGAGGTACCGCTCCCGCCCGTACGTTCGGCGCATGCGCTTGAGCACGCGCGTCGAGCCGGACTGGAGGGGCAGGTGCGCGTGCTCACAGACCGCGTCGCACTCGGCCATTGCGGCGATCACCGGGGCCCGGAAGTCCTTCGGGTGCGGGCTCGTGAAGCGGATCCGTTCGATCCCGCCGACCGCGTCCACTGCGCGCAAGAGCTCGCCGAACTCGGTTCGGAGGCCCGGAAGGAGATCGCGGCCCCAGGAGTTCACGTTCTGGCCGAGGAGCGTCACCTCGCGGACACCGTCCGCGGCGAGGCCGGTGACCTCGGCGACGACGTCACCGGGTCGGCGGCTCTGCTCCCGGCCGCGGACGGCGGGCACGATGCAGTAGGAGCAGACGGAGTTGCAGCCCATCGAGATCTGCACCCAGGCCTGGAACGCGCGCTCGCGGCGGGCCGGGAGCTCGCCGGCGAAGTGGCTCCACTCGGCGAAGCTGCCCCGGGAGACGCCCAGGCCACCCGCTCCGATCCAGTCGGCGAGGTGCGGGATCGAGCCGGGGCCGAACGCGACGTCTACGTACGGGTAGAGCTCGAAGATCCGCTCGCGCTGAGCCTCGGCGTAGCAGCCGCCGACGGCGATCACGCGCTCCGGGTCGGCCTTCTTCAGGGCGGCGGCCTGCGCGAGGTGTGCGGCGAAGCGCTGGTCGGGCTTCTCGCGCACCGTGCACGTGTTGAAGACGAGCACGTCGGCCTCCTCCTGCGAGGTTGCCTCGCCCAGGCCCAGCGACTCGAGCAGGCCCTTGATCCGCTCGGAGTCGTGGGCGTTCATCTGGCACCCGAATGTGGTGACGTGGTAGCGCTTCACGCGGACAATGTACCGGCCTCGTGAAAGCGGCCTTGTCCGCCTGGGCCAGGGGGTTTACGATCGCCCGAGTCCGAATCGGCCCTGGGGGTTTCACATGTCGTCGAGCTCGTCCACATCGCGGGGGCGTCTGCTCCCTGCCCTGCTCGTCCTTGCCGTCGTCCTTCCGCTCGTCTTCGCGCTCGGGAGCGCGAGAGCCCAGCCGACCGAGCTCTTCTTCTCCGAGTACATCGAGGGCACGAGCAACAACAAGGCCCTCGAGATCTTCAACGGTACTGGTGCGGCCGTCGACCTGACCGGGGGTGGCTACAACGTCCAGATGTTCTTCAACGGGAGCTCCACCGCGGGGCTCACGATCAACCTGACGGGTGCGGTCGCCGCGGGCGATGTCTTCGTCCTCGCGCAGAGCGCGGCCAACGCGACGATTCTCGCCCAGGCCGATCAGACCAACGGCGCGGGTTGGTTCAACGGAGACGACGCCGTCATGCTGCGGCGCGGCACGACCGTCCTCGATGTGATCGGGCAGATCGGCTTCGATCCTGGCGCCGAATGGGGCGCGGGCGTCGCGAGCACGGCCGACAACACGCTCCGGCGCAAGGGTACGGTCGAGGCGGGCGATCCCGTCGGCGGGGACGCCTTCGACCCCGCCGTCGAGTGGGACGGATTCGCCACTGACACCCTCGACGGGCTCGGGAGCCACACGCTCGCGGGCGAGGCTCCGCCGAGCGTCTCGAGCACGACGCCGGCGAACGACTCGACCGAGGTCGTGCTCGATTCAAACATCACCGTGACGTTCAGCGAGGCCGTCGACGTCACCGGCTCGTGGTTCACGATCGCCTGTACCACGAGCGGCCTCCACACGGCCGCGGCGGGCGGCGGTCCGACGACGTTCACGCTCGATCCGGATGCCGACTTCGTGGACGGCGAGGCCTGCACAGTCACGATCGTGGCCGCTCAGGTCTCGGACCAGGACACCGACGACCCGCCGGACGCGATGGCGGCCGACTTCAGCTTCAGCTTCACGACTCCTGTCGAGATCCACGACCTCCAGGCGGCGTCGCACATCTCGCCGCTGGCCGGCCGCATGGTGTCCGGCCTCGCCGGCATCGTGACCGCGGAGCTCGGCAACGGCTTCTACATGCAGGATCCGACCCCTGACGCGGCCGAGGCGACGTCCGAGGCGATCTTCGTCTTCACGTCGTCCGCGCCCGCGGTGGACGTCGGCGACGACATCCGTGTGCGCGGCCGCGTGGCCGAATTCCGGCCGGGGGGCGCGGCCACCACGAACCTGACGACGACCGAGATCACCTCACCGACGATCATTCTTCTCTCGAGCGGCAATGCGCTTCCCGCCGCAACCGTGCTGGGCACGGGCGACCGCGTCCCGCCGAGCACGGTGATCGAGGACGACGCGACCGGAAGCGTCGAGACGAGCGGGGTCTTCGACGCGGCGCACGACGGAATCGACTTCTACGAGAGCCTCGAGGCGATGCGCGTGCAGGTGAACGACGCTCGCGTCGTCGGCCCGAGGAATCAGTTCGGCGAGATCCCCGTGGTCGCGGACAACAGCGCGGATGCCGGCATCGACACGGTCCGCGGCGGGGTCGTCATCTCGCCCGACGACTTCAACCCGGAACGGATCTTCCTCGACGACACCATCCTCGCCACGCCCGTCGTCGACGTCGCCGACGGGTTCACGACGCCTGCGGTCGGCGTCCTGGACTACAGCTTCGGCAACTTCAAGCTCAACGTCACGTCGCCGCTCACCCGCGTCGACGGCGGCCTCGAGCAGGAGGTGACACGGTTGCCGCGCGACCAGGAGGTCGTCGTCGGCACCTACAACGTCGAGAACCTCGACCCGAGCGACGGAGCCGCGTTTGCGCGGCACGCCGACCTGATCGTGAACCACCTGCGCTCGCCGGACCTGATCGCTATCGAGGAGATCCAGGACAACGACGGCGCAACCGACAGCGGCACGACGGACGCCTCCGTCACCTGGAGCATGCTCATCGCGGCGATCCAGGTCGCCGGCGGGCCTGCGTACGAGTTCCGGCAGATCGACCCCGCGGACGGGGAGGACGGCGGCCAGCCCGGCGGCAACATCCGCGTCGGCTTCCTCTTCCGCACCGACCGTGGGCTGAGCTTCGTCGACCGGCCGGGAGGAGACGCCACCACGGCCACGACCGTCATCGACCAGCCCTCGGGCCCGCGACTGTCGCTCAGCCCGGGACGCGTCGACCCGCAGGATCCGGCCTGGGCCGACACGCGCAAGCCGCTCGCCGGAGAGTTCCGGATGCGCGGCAAGAAGATGTTCGTCATCGCCAACCACTTCAGCTCCAAGTCAGGCGACGAGCCGCTGTTCGGGCGCTTCCAGCCGCCTGCTCGGCCGAGCGAGGTCGCGCGCCACGCCCAAGCGCAGTCGGTGAACGACTTCGTGGACGAGTTGATCGCGGCCGATCCGCGCGCGAACGTGATCGTCCTCGGGGACATCAACGACTTCGAGTTCTCGGAGACCATCGACATCCTCGAAGGCGGCGTGCTGACGACGCTCATGGACACGCTGCCGAAGGCAGAGCGCTACTCCTACGTCTTCGAGGGGAACTCGCAGGTCCTCGACCAGATCCTCGTCTCCGGCAACCTGCTCGGCCGGTTCCGCATCGAGTACGACCCGGTGCACGTGAACTCCGAGTTCGCCGACCAGGCCTCCGACCACGACCCGCAGGTCGCGCGACTCGATCTTCGCGGCCCGTAGACGACCAGGCCAAGGCGCGCCGTCGCAGCGCGGCGGCGCGCCTACTTGGCGAACTCGACGGCGCGGCTCTCGCGGATGACCGTGACCTTGATCTGGCCGGGGTACTCGAGCTGGTTCTCGATCTCCCTGGCGATCTCGTGGGAGAGGAGCACCGCTGCGTCGTCGTCGATGTCGGTCGGCTTCACCATCACGCGAACCTCGCGTCCCGCCTGGAGCGCATAGACGCGCTCGACGCCGGGCTTCTCCGAGGCGATCTTCTCGAGGGTCTCGAGCCGCTTGATGTAGTGCTCGAGGCTCTCGCCCCGTGCTCCTGGGCGGGACGCCGAGATCGCGTCGGCAGCGATGACGAGCACGGCCTCGACGGTCTGCGGCTGCACCTCGTAGTGGTGCGCCTCTACGGCGTGGACGACATGCTGTGACTCGCCGTAGCGCTTGGCCATCTGGGCGGAGATGACCGCGTGCGACCCCTCCACCTCGTGCGTCATCGCCTTGCCGATGTCGTGGAGGAGGGCCGCCCGCTTGGCGGTCTTCACGCTCGCGCCGAGCTCGGAGGCCATGACGCCTGCGAGGTGGGCGCACTCGAGCGAGTGCTTGAGGATGTTCTGGCCGTAGCTCGTCCGGTAGCGCAGGCGCCCGAGGAGCTTGACGAGCTCCTCGTGCATCTTCCCGCAGTTCGCCTCGAAGACGGCCTGCTCGCCCGCCTGGCGGATGTGCTCCTCGATCTCGGCCTTCGAGCGGTAGAACATCTCCTCGATCCGGGACGGGTGGATGCGCCCGTCCTCGACGAGCTTGGCGAGCGTGAGCTTGGCGACTTCCCGGCGCACGCCGTCGAACGAGGAGAGCACGACCGCCTGAGGCGTGTCGTCGATGATGAAGTCGACGCCGGTGAGGTTCTCGAGGGCGCGGATGTTCCGCCCCTCCCGGCCGATGATGCGTCCCTTCATGTCGTCGGAGGGGAGCTCGACGATGGAGACGGTCGTCTCGGCCGCGTGGCTGGCGGCGACGCGCTGGAGCGCGTCGGCGACGAGGTTCCTCGCCCGCCGCTTGGCATCGCCACGGGCCTCCTCCTCGAGCTGGCGAACCATGCGCGCGAGGTCGTGCCGGACGAGCTCCTCGGATCGCTCGAGCACCTGCTTCTTCGCCTCTTCGACGGTCAGCCCGGAGATGCGCTCGAGCTCGCGGAGCTGGTTGTCTCGGGCCGTCTTGGTCTCCTCCTGGAGCTGCCTGAGGTGCCCTTCGCGGTCGAGGAGGCCCTGCTCCCGCCGCTCCATCTCCGTGAGCTTGCGGTCGATGTCCTCCTCCTTCGTGATCACGCGCTCTTCGATCTTGGCGATCTCCGCGCGCTTGTCCTTGAGCTCCTGCTCAACGTCGGCTCGGAGCTTGAGAGCCTGCTCACGCGCCTCGACCTGCGCCTCGCGGCGGACTGCTTCGGCGGCGCGGGCGGCTTCGGCCGTGACGCGCTCGCGCTCGGACTCGGCCGCAGCCGCGCGGCGTGAGACGAGCACGCGGGTCCCGACCAGGACGCCTGCGAGCACGCCGAGGACGATCCCGAGGATCAGGAGGCCGATTGAAGTTGCCATTGCTCGCTCCTACGGTTATGCCCGTAGGAACGGCGGTTTCGGTGAATCGGCGACCCGTAGACGGCTACGGCGGACTAGCGCTCCGCCGGAGATTCCCCTCCCACCAGGGTGCTACGGGCCGTGTCGTGGAGCATGTTCAAGATCGTGTGACGTCCGTTCCGATTCGGCGAAAAGCCGTTCCGATGCAGGCAATTCATGCTTGAAGTGCCCCTATGGTAACCGGCGTCAGCGGTCCGCGTCCAGCAGGCCCACCACGTCGTCGACGGTCTCCTGCCCGAAGCCGCGCCTGGCGAGGATCGTCCAGGCTCTGCGTGCGTCGGCGGTTCTCGCGACGAGGGCTTCGGCGCGTTCGCGCTCGGGGCGAAGCGCGGCGACGGCTGCCTGCACGTGCGCGCTGCAAAATCCCTCGCCTGCGAGCCGCGCCGCGACGGCCGCGTTGCCCCAGCCTCGGTCGGCCAGCGAGTGGGCGCGACTCTCGGCCGCTCTCGCGTCGTCGACGACTCCAGCGTCCGTGAGCGTTGCGAGAGCGCCTTCGGCCGCCTCCTGCCGAACGCCGCGCGCGAGGAGCCGTTCCCGCAGGCGTGTGCTCGAAACGTCGCGGCGCGCGACCGTCCGCGCCGCCAGCCCGAGCGCCTCGGCTCGCAGGAGCTCGCTGCGCAATGCGCGCAGGAGCGGACGGTCGAGCTCAACCCCCGGGGCGAGCCCGCACCGGAGCACGACCTCGTCGGGAACGACGCGCCAGCGCCTCCCGTCCACCTCCAGCTCGACCCGGCCCGCACGAGCCCGGCGGACCGCCGTCAGCCTCGGTGGCCCTTCCCCCACTGTGCGCCCGGCCTACGCCGCCGAGGCGGCCGTCTCGGCCTCGACCTCGCCCTCGGCGCTTCTCGGCGCGGCAGCGGCAGTCTTCGCACCCTCGTCCACCGGGAGGAGGCGTGAGGACACGACCGCGTCGGGCCCGAGCTCCGCCTGGACGGCGCGGAGGATCCCGTCGGTGACGTCCGGGTGCTCCTTCAGGAACGCGGTGGCGTTCTGGCGGCCCTGCCCCAGCCGCTCGTCGCCGAAGCTGAAGTAGGAGCCGGACTTCTGCACGAGCTTCCGCTCGAGGCCGACGTCGAGGACGCTGCCCTCCCAGGAGATGCCGTCGCCGTAGATGACGTCGAACTCGGCCTGCTTGAAGGGCGGCGCGACCTTGTTCTTCACGACCTTGACGCGGACGCGGTTGCCGATCGCCTCGACGCCTTCCTTGAGGGTCTCGATACGGCGGATGTCCAGGCGGACGGAAGAGTAGAACTTGAGCGCGCGGCCGCCCGGCGTCGTCTCGGGGCTCCCGAACATGACGCCGATCTTCTCGCGGAGCTGGTTCGTGAAGAGCGCGACGGTGCCGGTGCGGTTCAGGGTGCCCGCGAGCTTGCGGAGCGCCTGGCTCATCAGCCGGGCCTGGAGGCCGACGTGGCTGTCGCCCATCTCGCCCTCGATCTCGGCCTTCGGCGTCAGCGCGGCGACCGAGTCGACCGCGACGACATCGAGGGCGCCGCTGCGGATGAGGAGCTCGGCGATCTCGAGCGCCTGCTCGCCGTTGTCGGGCTGCGAGACGAGGAGGTCGTCGATGTTGACGCCGATCCGGCGCGCGTACGCGGGGTCCATCGCGTGCTCGGCGTCGATGAAGGCGCAGATGCCGCCGCGCCGCTGCGCCTCGGCGATCACGTGGTAGACGAGCGTCGTCTTGCCCGACGACTCGGGGCCGAAGATCTCGACGATGCGCCCGCGCGGGAGGCCGCCGATGCCGAGGGCGACGTCCAGGGAGAGGGCGCCGGTGGAGATGGAGGCGATGGCCACCTGGGCCTGATCGCTCATCTTCATGACCGAGCCCTTGCCGTACTGCCGCTCGATCTGGCTCAGAGCGGCGTCGAGGGCGTGTTCGCGTGTGGAGTCGGTCACGGCGTCAACCTCCCAGAGGAACCGATTGGAGAATCTCGTACTGCGCCCCGGTCGGCCGCAGCACCGAATGATAGAGAGCCACCTCGGACGGACTGACCGGCCCGAGCTCCGGAAGGGGCGGCCGGGCGCGCGGCGGACGGCGGAAGCGCAGGACGGTCACGTGCGCCAGCCACCTGCGAGCCTCCCGCTCGTAGACGCCGAGCCGCTCGAGCTCCTCCCCCACGACGTCGGCGAACCGCGCCGCGCGCTCGCCCTCGTCGTCGAGGACGACCATGCCGACGCTCCGCGTCTCGCGGTAGCCGCTGGCCGCGAGCACCGGGCGCTGGGCGCTCCGCGCAGCGTCGTGCAGGACGCCGAGGACCTCGGCGACGTCGGAGGCCGGCCTCCACCCGAGGAAGGCGAGCGTGACGTGGAGGTTCTCGGCCGGCACGAGGCGCGTTCCGTCCAGGCCGGCAAGCTCTCTGGCCTGCCAGGCGACGAGCAGCTCGACGGTATCCGCCGGCAGCGGCAGGGCGACGAAGAGGCGGAGTCGCTCATCCCCCTCGACGCTAGCCGCCCGCCTCATGCGGATGTGTGCCGGACCGTCACAGAAGCCGCCTCAGGGAGTGCAGAGACTGGGCAGTCGCTCGCGCCCGCACCGCCTCACGGTCGCCCGAGAAGAGGAAGCGCTCCGTCGACTCGCCGCCCGGGACCACGACGGAGACGTAGACGAGGCCGACCGGTTTCTCGGGCGTCCCCCCTCCCGGCCCCGCGACGCCCGTCACGGCGATCGCCGCGTTGGCTCCGAGCATGGCGCAGGCGCCCGCCGCCATCGCCTCCGCGGTCTCCGCAGACACGGCTCCGTGACGCTCGAGGACCTCGGCCGGCACGCCGAGACGGCGCTGCTTGACCTCGTTCGAGTAGGCGATGACTCCGCCGGCGTAGACGTCGCTCGCGCCCGGCACGTCCGTCAGGCGGGCGCCGACGAGCCCGCCGGTGCACGACTCGGCGGTGGCCACACGGAGCCCGAGGGCGCGGCAGCGCTCCACGACGAGCGTGGCGACCGACCGCTCGTCGTCGGAGAACAGGTCGGCCCCGAAGCGGGTGCGGAGGGCGTGCGCGAGGCCCTCGGCCCTCTCCCGGCCGCCCGCGCGGGTCAGGAGGTCGACCCGCACCTCGAGGTCCTGGGCGCAGACCGTGACCTCGAGGCCCTCTCCTTCGCCCCCGGATTCCTCGACGACGCGGGCCACGGCCGACTCGCTCGGGCCGAAGAAGCGGAGGATGGTGCGACTCGGCGCCTCGACGCGGTCAAGCACCCTGCGGAATGCATCGGACTCCAGGACGCGCGGCCAGAGCCGGCGGAGCTCGTTGGGCGGGCCGGGCAGCGCGACCGCGAAGCCGTCGCCGTGCTCCAGCAGGACGGCAGGCGCGGTGCCGGCCAGGCCCAGCGAGATCGCCCCGTCCGGCAGGGATGCCTGCTTCCTGACACCCGGGACGAAGTCGGCGTACGGGCGCCCGAGCCGCTCGGCGATGGCCATCGCAACCCCCTCGATCTCCGCGGCGAGCTCGTCGTCGACCCGAAGCTCCCGGCCGGCGACGCGCGCAAGCGTCTCGATCGTGCGGTCGTCGTGGGTGGGGCCGAGCCCGCCCGAGAGCACGAGCACCTCCGCCGCCAGTCCTTCCTGCACGGCATCCTCGAGCTCGGCCGGGTCGTCGCCGACGACGAGGATCCTGTCCGGCTCGAGGCCGAGCGCCGTCAGCTCGCGCGCGAGATACGCCCCGTTGGCGTCGGCCTTGTCGCCGCGAACGAGCTCGCTGCCCGTGAGGACGACGACCGTGCGGGGGCGCCCCACCTAGGTCGAGAGGATGCGGATCCCGTTGACGGTGACGAGCACGACCGCGGGCTCCGTCGGAAAGTCCTCGACGCTGCGTCCGTTCAGCCTGGCGTCGAGGTTCTCAGGATCCCTCAGGTCCAGCCAGAGGCGCCGCTGCTTGAGGAACCGCTGGGTCTGCCCCTGCTCGAGCGTCCCCTCCCAGAGCAGCTTGCCGTTGACGCCGCCGCTCCGCACCTGGACGTACGAGCCCCCGCGCGCGGCGGTGAGGACGAGCCGCGCCGGCTGCGCCGGCGCTTCTCCATCGGCGTCGGTCGTCGTAGCTCCGGGAGCGGCGGCGGTATCCGTCGGGTCCGTCGTCGTCCCGACGAGCGGCGGCGTCTGGGTTCCGGAGTCGGAGCCGAGGCCGCCCATCGCGACGACCACGAGCACCGTCACCGCGACGATCGCGGCCAGCGCGACGACGACGAGGTTCGACTCGACCCGTCGGCGCTGCCGCCGGCGCGGGGCCGCGGACTGCGCGAACGGGAGCTCCTCCACCGCTGCAAAGCGCGAGTTGTACTCATCGAGGTACAGCTGCCCGTCGAGCCCGAGGTAGTCCGCATACGTGCGGAGGAAGCCCTTGACGTACGTGTCGCCAGGGAGCACGTCGAACTGCTCCTCTTCGAGGGCTCTCAGGTATTTCCCGCGGATCTTGGTGTCGCTCTCGATCCGGGGGATCTCGAGACCCTGCCGCAAACGAGCCTCTCGCAGGCTGTTGCCGATCTCGAACACGAGCCCCGGATTGTAGCGATGAGGCTGTCAGCCGCCCGCGGCTACTCGAACACGAGCACGAGCACGGCGAAAACGGCCAGGGCGAGCGCCGCTGTGAGCGCGAGAACGAACGCGAACGTCGCCAGTAACCGGACGAGGCCGACGAAGGCCCTGCTCCCGCTCCTCCCCAGCGTCCGCTGGTGCTCTTGGCGTGCCTGCCGACCGAGGATGACGGCGGCGAGCGAGAAGCCGAGCGCGATGGGCACTGCGATGACCGCGTCGATGACACGGACTTCGTTGTAGTGGCGGGCCGCGTAGACCGCCCCGCCGAGCGCGGCCAGCGCCAGGAGGGCCGTCACCAGCGCCCAGACGGCCTTGGTGTTCCGCATCGGAGGCGGAGCCTATCCCTTGACGTACGGACGCCCGACGGCGGCGGGCGGGATCGACCGGCCGACGAGGCCGACGAGCGCAACGAGCGTGAGCACGTACGGGAGCGTCGAGATGAGGTTCTCCGAGATGCCCGCCTCGCGCTGGAGGGGAATGGAGATGGCGAAGCCGAAGCCGAAGAGGAGGGTGGCCGCGAAGGCCCAGCCGGGAAGCCACTTGCCGAAGATCACCGCGGCGAGCGCGATGTACCCGCGTCCGGCCGTCATGTTCTCGGTGAAGGTGCCGACGAAGCCGATCGAGAGGACCGCGCCGCCGAGCGCCGCGAGCATTCCCGAGGTCACGACCGCGGCGTAACGGACCCCGTAGACGGAGATGCCGACGGTGTCCGCGGCCCGGGGATGCTCCCCGACGGAGCGAATGCGCAGGCCGATCGGGGTCTTGAACAGGATCAGGTACGCGAGGATGACGACCCCGAACATGATCCAGACGAGCAGGTTGAGCGAGCCGAAGACCCCGTCCAGGAAGCCGCCGATGAGGGGGATGTCGTCGAGGAAGCCCAGGTTGACGGCCGGGACGCGCGCCACCTGTTGCTCGATTCCCCCCGGGTAGATGGAGCTGTAGAGGAATCCCGTCAGGCCGAGGGCGAGGAAGTTGACCGCGAAACCGCTGACGATCTGGTCCGCGCGCAGATGAATGCAGAAGAAGGCGTGGACGAGTGCGAGGAGCCCGCCGAAGAGCATCGCCATCAAGAGCCCCACCAGCCAGCTTCCGCTCCAGACGGAGCCCCAGACGGCGAAGAAGGCGCCCATCAGCATCATGCCCTCGAGGCCGATGTTCACGACGCCGGAGCGCTCCGAGAAGATCCCGCCCATCGCCGCGAAGGCGAGCGGCGTCGCGAAGCGCAAGGTCGCGGCGAGCACTCCTGTCGTGAGGATGCTGTCGAGGGTCTCGGCGTTCTTCGTCTGGAGCCAGATCGCTCCGAGGGTGCCCGCGATGCCCAGGCCGATGGCCCACCAGCCGAGCTTGCGTTCGCCCCGCGGCACGACGGCTACGCCGCACGCGAGCGCAGCGAACCCTGCTGCGATCGGTGCCCCGGCGGAGCGAAACGTCCAGGGCGGCAGCGCGAACCAGAAGGCGAGGATGCCGAAGGCGATGCCGAGAATCGCGATCGTGCGCGGCTCGGTGAGCTTGCGAACCCCGTCGCCGATCGTCGCGGCTCGCGACTGCGTGCTCACGGCGTCGCCTCCGGCTGGGCCGCCGGGCCGCGGCGGAGCAGCATTCGCGCCCGCCAGATGTAGACGATGAGGAGCTCGGCGCCGACGAAGAAGATGACGAGCGCCTGGATCATCGTGGCGAGGTCGACCGCGAGCGCGGGCTCGAAGACCTCGGGGTCGAGCTGCCGGGTCGAGGTGCCGACCTCGAGCGCGGCGAAGAGGAGCGCGGCGAAGAGGATGCCGACGGCTCTGGTGCGGCCGAGAAGGGCGACCGCGATGCCGGTGAACGCGATGAAGTTCGTCCCGTAGTCGCCGACGTCCACGCTGAACTTGAAGCCGAGCAGGTCGACCGACCCTGCGAGTCCTGCGAAGGCTCCGGCGATCGCCATCGCGAGGAAGTAGTTCTTTGCCACCGAGATGCCGCTGTAGCGGGCCGCCTCGGGACTGAAGCCGACCGCGCGCACCTCGAACCCGAGCGTCGTCCGGTTGAGGATCACCGCGTAGACCACGAGCGCGAAGAGAGCGATGAAGATGCCCGCGTGGAGCGAGGGCAGGCTGCCCCAGATCGGCCATAGCTCGGCCGACTCGAACACCTGGTCCGACCGCGGGATCGACTCCTGCGGGCCCTGGAGGGGGCCCCCGATCTCGTACAGGTAGGTGCCCCCGAAGATGGCGATCCAGTTGAGCATGATCGTCGTGATCACCTCGTGAGCGCCGACGGTGGCCTTCAGGAGGCCGGCGATCCCTCCCCAGACGGCGCCCGCGAGGATGCCGGCCACGATCGCGAGGAAGACGTGCAGCGGCCGCGGCAGCCCCCCCATGTGCGTCCCGACGTAGAGCGTGGCGCTGAACCCGACCCAGTACTGGCCCTGGCCGCCGATGTTGAAGAGGCCGCAGCGGAAGGCGAACGCGACCGCGAGAGCTGTCAGGATCAGCGGAGCCATGAGGATGAGCGTCTGCTGGAGGTCGTTCGCCGCAGCTTCGCGGGTCTCGCCCGTGACCCAGGGGAAGAACCAGTTGAGCCCCGTGCCCGCGAAGATCGCCTTGTACGCGGTGATGGGGTTGTTGCCCGTGATCAGGACGACGAGACCGCCGATCAGGAAGGCGAGCAGCGTCGCGGCAATCGGGACGAGGATCCCGCCGATGCGCGACGAGAACCATTCGCCCACGCCCTCCGTCACCGAGGTCCGGGGCTCGTAGGCCATCAGGCGGCCTCGTCGGCGCGCCCGCCGGTCATGGCGATGCCGAGCTCCTCCTCGGAGACGTCGCGTCCGTACTCCGCCACGATGCGGCCCTCGTAGAGCACCAGGATGCGGTCGGAGAGCGAGAGGATCTCGTCCAGCTCGAACGAGACGAGCAAGATCCCACGGCCCTCGTCCTGCTCGGCGACGAGGCGCCGGTGCACGAACTCGATCGCGCCCACGTCGAGCCCGCGGGTCGGCTGAGCAGCAACGAGGACGCTCGGATCGCGCGAGACCTCGCGCGCGACGACGACCTTCTGCTGGTTCCCGCCAGAGAGGGCGGCAGCCGGAGTCTGCGGCCCCCCGCCGCGCACGTCGAACTCGGTCAGGAGCCTCTTCGCCCTCGCGACGAGCCGCTTGGGGAACAGCCACCCCCATTTCGAGTCCGGCTCTTCGCGGAAGTCGTGCAGCGCGATGTTCTCGGCGAGGGAGAAGTCGAGGACGAGCCCGCGGCGCTGGCGGTCCTCTGGGATGTGGCCGAGCCCGGCTTCGAGGCACTCGCGGGCGCCCTCGTCCGTCAGATCCCGGCCCCTGACCACGATGCGGCCGGACTCCGGCCGCCGCAGGCCCGTGATCGCCTCGACGAGCTCGGTCTGGCCGTTCCCGTCCACTCCTGCGATGCCGACGATCTCTCCGGCGCGTACCTCGAAGGAGATCCCGCGAACGCATTCCAGCCCGCGCTCTTCGCGGACGCGGAGGTCCTCGACCGTCAGCAACGGCTCCCCGGGTTCGGCCGGCTTCTTGTCAACTCGGAGGAGCACCTCGCGGCCCACCATGAGACGGGCGAGCCCTTCTTCCGTCGCTCCGGCGCGAGGAAGCGTCTCGATCGCCTTGCCGCGCCTGAGCACGGTGATCCGGTCGGCGATGGCAAGTACCTCGCCGAGCTTGTGGCTGATGAAGATGATCGACTTCCCCTCCGCCTGCAGCGACCGGATGATGGTGAACAGCTCCTCGGCCTCCTGCGGAGTCAGCACGGCCGTCGGCTCGTCGAGGATGAGGATCTCGGCGCCGCGGTAGAGCGCCTTCAGGATCTCGACGCGCTGCTGCATTCCCACCGAGATCGAGTCGATGCGGGCGTCCGGTCGCACGGCCAGGCCGAACTGCCTGGAGATGTCGCTGACCTTCTCGTTCGCGGCATCGAGGTCGAGGAACGGGCCGCTGTGCGGCTCGACGCCGAGCACGATGTTCTCGGCGACGGTCATCACGGGGATGAGCATGAAGTGCTGGTGCACCATTCCGATGCCGGCGTCGATCGCGGCCCGCGGGGAGTCCATCCGAACCCGCTCGCCGCGCAGGCGGATCTCGCCGTCATCCGGGTGATAGAGCCCGTAGAGGATGTTCATCAGCGTGGACTTCCCGGCGCCGTTCTCGCCGAGGAGCGCGTGCACCTCGCCCTTGATGAGGTCGAAGTCCACGTGGTCGTTCGCGACGACTCCCGGGAACCGCTTCGTGATGCCGCTCAGCTCGAGAAGGGGCGCTTCCGCCATGGGTGAAGGATGAGGGGCGGGCCTCGGCCCGCCCCTCGTCGGGATTGACTATTCGAACGTTGCGGGCGGGTCGATCTCCCCGCTGATCATCTGCTGGGTCGCCTCGTCGACGGCCGTCTGGACATCCGCCGGGACGTCGGCGCTGAATGGCGCAAGGAGCTGCGCGTCGGGGAACTCCTCGATCCCGAAGAACCGGTTCGTCCCGCCCTCGAAGGTTCCGTCCTGGGCCGACTTGATCGTCTCGAAGACCGCCAGCTCGAGCGGCTTGAGCGCGCTCGTGATCACGCAGTCGCCGGCGAACGACTGGTCGGCGTCCACGCCGATGGCGTACACGCCTTCCTGGCAGGCCGCGTCGAGTGCGCCGAGGCCACACTGCCCCGCCACCTGGAAAACGACGTCGGACCCCTGGGAGATCTGGTCGAGCGCGATCTCCTTGCACTTCGCCGCGTCGACGAAGTCCTGCGAGTACGCGTTCAGGAGCTTGATGTCGGGGTTCGTGTCCATGGCCCCTTGGCGGAAGCCGGCGATCCAGTTGTCCACCGGGGGGATCTTGATGCCGCCGACCGTGGACACGGTCCCGCTCTCGGACATCATGGCCGCGACGATGCCGGCCAAGTATCCCGCCTCCTCCGACGGGAACTGGAGCCCGACGACGTTCGGCATGACGCACGGGGACTGGTCCTCTCCGCCGCAGTCCGGCTCCTCGCCGTAGAACTGATCGACACCGGCGAAATTCACGTCGGTCGCCTCGGTCGCGACCTCGACCACCGACGGCTGGATCAGGAAGCCGATCGCGATGACCAGGTCGTGCCCGTCGTCCACCGCCGCGGTCAGGTTCGGCAGGTAGTCGTCGCCGGACTCGGAGACGTAGACGCGGCCGTCCACGCCGAGCTCGCTCTGGGCGCGCTCGAAGCCTGCGATCGAGAACTCGTTGAACCCGCGGTCGTCGAGACCGCCAGTGTCGCTGACCATGCCGACGCTGATGACCTCTTCAGCCGCCGTGTCGGTCTCACCTGTCGCTGCCGGCGTCGTCTCCTCGTCGTCGTCGCCGCCGCAGCCGGCCGCGAGTACGAGCGCGAGCGTGACGAGCACCAGAAGCCACGGAAGCTTTCTCCTTGCGTTCACGAAACCTCCTCCTTCGCCCATGCCGTCGAGTGGAATCGCAGGATGCTACCCCTCCGGCGATCCCTTTTCTAGGACGTGCGAGCGGAGCGGTTCGTTAGGAGCTGGTTTCCTGGAACACGCGGTCGAGCTCAGCTTCGCCCACGAGCACTCGTCTCGGCTTCGAGCCCTCGTAGCCGGAGATGATCCCGCGGCGCTCGAGCATGTCGACCAGGCGGCCCGCCCGCGTGTAGCCGACGCGGAGGCGGCGCTGGAGGAGCGAGACCGAAGCGGTTTGCGTCTGCACCACGATCTCGATCGCCTTGTCGAGCAGTGGGTCCTCGTCCGGGTCGAAGTCCTCGTCGTCGTCTTCGCCGCCGTGGGCGCTCGCCGGCACCTCGAGCAGCGACTCGTCCAGGTCCTGCTGACGCTGGCTCCGGCACTGCTCGACGACGAGCGCGATCTCCTCCTCGCTCACGTACGCCCCCTGGACGCGCTGCAGCCGCGAGGTGCCGAGCGGCTTGAAGAGCATGTCGCCCTGTCCGAGGAGGCTCTCCGCGCCGGACGTGTCGAGAATGACGCGGCTGTCGGTCTGGCTCGAGACGGCGAAGGCGATCCGCGAGGGGACGTTCGCCTTGATCATGCCCGTGATCACGTCGACGGAAGGCCGCTGGGTCGCGAGCACGAGGTGGATGCCGACCGCGCGCGACTTCTGCGCGAGCCGGATCACCGCGTCCTCGACCTCCTGCGGCGAGACCATCATCAGGTCGGCGAGCTCGTCGATGACGATGAGGAGGAAGGGGAGCTGGGCCTCGCCGCGCTTCCGGAGCGTGCGGTTGAGCTCGCCGAGGTTCCTTGCCCGCGCCAGGCTCATCCGCTCGTAGCGCCGCTCCATCTCGGTGAGGACGTTCGCCAGCACCGCGGAGGCCTGCTTCGGGCTCGAGACGACCGGCGTCAGGAGGTGCGGGATCGACTCGTAGAGCCCGAGCTCGACGCGCTTGGGGTCGACGAGGATCATGCGCACGTCGTCGGGCGTCGCTCGCAGGAGGATCGAGCAGAGCATCGTGTTGATGCAGCCGGACTTCCCCGAGCCGGTCGTGCCGGCGATGAGGATATGCGGCATGCGCGCGAGGTCGGCGTGCACCGCCGCCCCCGAGATGTCCTTTCCGAGCCACACGGAGAGCGGGCTCGCGCTCGACGGCAGCTCGTCGAAGATGTCCCCGAGCGTGACGATGTTAGGCGAGAGGTTCGGGACCTCGACGCCCACGGCCTGCTTGCCGGGGATCGGCGCGAGGATGCGGATCTCGGTGGTTGCCAGGGCGTAGGCGAGGTCGTCCCTGAGCGCGGCGACCTTGCCCACCTTCGTGCCGGGCGCGAGCTGGAGCTCGTACCGCGTGACGCGGGGCCCGACCACCTGGCCGACGAGGGTCGCGTCGATCCCGAAGTGGCCGAGCGCCTGCAGGAGGGCCTCGGCCGTCCGCTCGGCGGCCTTGCCGGGCTGGCCTTCGTGCGGGCGCGACCGGCGCAGGACGCCGGCGTCGGGGAGCCGGTAGTCGACGTGCTCGCTCGTGGGCGGGTCGAAGAGGCTCGGGGGCTCCGGCACGTCGTCCGTCTCGAGCGCGAGCTCCACGGGGTCGACCGGCTCGAGCTGGTCGACCAGGACGGGCTGCTGCGGCGGCGCGTCGCCGACCACGTCCGGGTACGCCTCCTCCCCGTCGATGGGCGGCGTCGAGCGGGCGTGGCCGTTCGGGGCCTGGTCGAGGGTCTGACCCCAGGGCAGGTCCTCCCGGGACGGGACGCGAACGGCAGTGACCGTCCGGCGGGCGGCCCCGGCGGTGTCGCGGGCGAGGTGAGCTGAGCTGCGCAGGAGCGCGCCGAGAGAGGCTCCGGTGAGCAGGAGCGCTCCGGCCCAGACGAGGAAGAGGCCGAGGATGAACGTCCCGGTCCCGCCGACCAGCCGTCCGAACGCGGCGTCCGACGCGGTGCCGAAGGCACCGCCGCGCTCGGCGCCGAGCAGGATCAGGAGGCCGACGCCTGTAAGGACGAGCCCGGTGCGGAAGGGCCTGACGTCCACGAGGGATGCTCTCGCGATCATGAGGGCCCCGAGTACGAGGAACACGATCGGGACGGCGATCCGCGCGGTGCCGAAGAGTCCGTCGAGCCAGCCGGCGATCGTCGTCCCGACGATGCCGCCGTTCCCCTCGAGCCAGGTGACGAAGGCGAGAAACAGCCCGGCGGCGAGCAGGCCGAGGCCGAGGAGCTCGTGGTTCCCGTGGCCGCGCTGGCGCCGCGCGCGCTTCTTCTTGCGCACGCGCGCGGGCGACTTCGGGCGAACCCGAGACGGACGCTTCTTCGGCGCCATGCTCACGCCTGTTTCGGGGCGCGCGGGGCCGCTCCTGCTAGTCGAATGAGGCGATGCGCTCGCAGAGGAGCTCGAGGAACGCGTCTGCGTCGATCCCGACGCCGACGTCCGCGTTCGGCTCCTCCCCGGTCCTGCGCCAGAGGTCGACGACCGTCCGCCCGCGGCAGAGCCGCGACTCGCAGTCGACGTCCACGTGCCGGGGCAGCGTCTCCACGATCCCCGGCCGCAGGACCTGCGCGACCGCGACGGCGTCGTGGATGGGCGCACCCTCTGTCCCGTACGTGCGCTCGTGGTACTGGACGAAGAAGTCATGGAGCTCGGCGACGAACCGACCGACGTCGCCTGAGGCGCGCAGCCGCTCGACGTGGGAGGGCATCATCAGCGCCTTGTGCGTGACGTCGAGGCCGACCATCGTCACGGGCAGGTCGCTGTGGAACACGCGCCAGGCAGCCTCCGGGTCCACGTAGATGTTGAACTCCGCGGCCGGGGTCACGTTCCCCTCGGCGACCGCGCCGCCCATGATCACGATCCGCTCGACGTTCCCGGCCGCCTCCGGGTGGCGGGCCAGGAGGAGCGCGATGTTCGTGAGCGGGCCGACGGGGACGAGCGTGACCGGCCGCGGCGAGCCGAGGATGCGCTCGGCGAGGAAGTCGACGGCGTGCTGGCCGACGGGGGCTCCTTGTGGCTCGGGGAGCGTCGGGCCGTCCAGTCCCGTCTCGCCGTGTACGTACGCTGCGATGAAGAGCTCCCTCGCGAGCGGCCGGTCGGCGCCCGCCGCGACGGGCACGTCCCCCCGGCCGGCGAGCTCGAGCACGCGCAGAGCGTTCGCCGTCGTCTTCTCCAGCGTCTGGTTGCCGGCCACCGTCGTCACGCCGAGGAGCTCGAGCTCCGGGCTCGCCAGTGCGAGCAGGAGCGCGATCGCGTCGTCGTGGCCGGGATCGCAGTCGAGCAGGATCGGCGTGCTCACCGGGTCAGTATCTCGTCAACCTCGTCCGCCGTCGGCAGCGACGGCTGCGCACCGCGCCGCGAGGCCGCGATCGCCCCGGCGCCGCAGGCGCGTTGCAGCGCCTCCTCCCGAGCTCGCCCCTCGAGCAGGGAGACGACGAGACAGGCGGTGAAGGCATCGCCTGCGGCGGTGCCGTCAACCGCCTCGACCGCCGGCGGAGTGGCCCGCGCTACCTCCTCCCCGTTCTCCAGCAGGAGCGCTCCCTCGGCGCCGAGCGTCACGGCGAACAGAGCTCCCAGCGGGCTCGACCCGAGCGCCTCGAGCTCCAGTGAGTTGGCGACGATCAGGTCGGCGCGTTCGAGGATCGCGGCGGAGACCGGCCGCGCGGGAGCGGCGTTCAGGCAGAAAAACGCGTCGGTCCGGCGCAGCGCGGCGTCGATCGCCTCGTCTCGGATCTCGAGCTGGGAGACGAGCGCGTCGGGCTGGCCGACGTCGACCGCGGCCGGCTCGAGCGCGTGGTTCGCGCCCGGCACGACCACGATCTGGTTCTCTCCGGCTTCGTCCACCAGGATGAGCGCGACGCCCGTGGGCGCCCCGGTCTCCTGCAGGCCCGACAGGTCGACGCCGGCTCCGGTCAGCTCGGCGGTCGCCTGCCGGCCGAAGTCGTCGCCGCCGACGGCGCCGACGAAGCGCACTTCGGCGCCGAGCCGGGCGGCCGCGACCGCCTGGTTCGCCCCCTTCCCGCCGGGAACCCGGTCGAGCTCGGCGCCCGTGATCGTCTCCCCCGGCCTCGGGAGGCGCGGAACGGTGGCGACGAGGTCGAGGTTGATCGAGCCGACGACGCTGATCCGCAGGGGATCAGGCGGCAAGGGCGCGCAGGTCGTCGAGAGCGCCGTCGAGGAGGTTCTCGCGCAGGTCGAAGAGGCCGGCCCAGAGGGAGTCGCGGTCCGGGGCCGACTCGATGCGGGCGGAGTCGGCCAGGCCCTGGAGCGCCCGGACGAGGACGGCGAGCTCGAGGTAGGCGTGCGCGACGCGGTGCGGCGCCGCCTTGACACCGGCACGCTCGAGCACGGCGTCCCAGGTGACCACCTCGCCCGGCCCCGGCTCTCCGTACCAGGAGCGGCCCTCGGCTCCCTGAGGCTCGAGCTCGAGCAGGTAGCGGCCGAGCGGCTGCTCGAGGCCGGCGAGCGCGGTCTCGGCACGCTCCGCGGCCCGGCGGAGCGCCGCCTGCCGCCGCTCGGGGGTGCACGGATCGGGCTCGCCCCGCGCCCAGCGCTCCAAGAGCCGGCAGAAGGCCAGGCCCGCCACCTCGCTTGCGGTGAGGGAGCGGATGAGGCGGGCGGTCGTCCGGTCGGACACGCCGTAGGAGCGCATGAGGCTCTGCCAGCCGGTGCCGTTTGGATGGTTCACTCCCTAACTAGTACACCAACTCGGTGAGAACGCGTACCGTTCTCCGGGGATGGCGACCTACGACCGCGTCCGCGACCTGCCGCTCGAGATCGAGTCGTACCGGCTCGAGCCTCTCCAGGTGCAGGCATCGCACGACTTCACCCGGCTCACGACCGTGATCCACCTCGAGGGCGGCGGTCACGAGGGCGTCGGCGAGGACGTCACGTACTCGGGCGAGGAACAGCAGGCGCTGCAGGCTGAGGGGCCGACGCTGCCCCTGGCCGGCAGCTTCACGCTGGACGATTTCTCCGCACTCCTCGAAGGCCTCGAGCTCTTCCCGGCCGGCCCGGAGATGCCGGCGTTCCGCGACTACCGGCGCTGGGCGTACGAGAGCGCCGCGCTCGACCTCGCCCTCCGCCAGGCCGGTCTCTCACTGGGCGAGGCGGTCGGCCGGGAGCCGCGGCCGGTCACCTTCGTTGTCTCGCTGCGGATCGAGAATCCGCCTGCCCCGGACCCGGTTCCGCTCCTGCTCGAACGCTACCCGTCCCTTCGTTTCAAGCTCGATCCCACGAGCGACTGGGACGAGACGCTCGTCGCCGCGCTGGGCGCGACCGGCGCCGTCGACACGGTCGACCTCAAGGGCGCCTACAAGGGCACGCCGGTCGATCAGACGGGCGACCCGGAGCTTTACCGCATGGTTGCCGAGGGCTTTCCGTCGGCCTGGATCGAGGACCCCGACCTGAACGACGGGACCGGGCCCGTCCTCGAGCCGTACCGTGACCGGATCACCTGGGACGCGCCGATCCACTCGGTAGCGGACATCACGGGCCTCCCGTTCCCCCCGAAGACGATCAACTTCAAGCCGTCGCGCTTCGGGAGCGTCCGGCGCCTGTTCGACGGCTACGACTACTGCGGCGAGCAGGGGATCGCCGTCTACGGCGGCGGCCAGTGGGAGCTGGGGCCAGGGCGCGGTCAGATCCAGCACCTCGCGTCGCTCTTCCATCCGACCACGCCGAACGACGTCGCCCCGGCGGCGTTCAACATCCACCGCCTCGACCCCCCGCCGGGCCTGCCGACGAGCCCGCTCGAGCCCCAGCCGAGCGCCACCGGCTTCCGCTGGGGCGAGAGCCCCTCCTAGACCTCGACGACCACCGGGAGGATCATCGGCCGGCGGCCGGTGCGCTCCGCCACGAGCCTGCCCACGTTGTCGTGGATGTGCTCCTGCAGGAGCTTCAGCTCGCGCACGTCCTGGGCGAGGCACTGCTCGACGGTGCGCTCGGCCTCGAGCTTCGCCTCCTCGAGCAGCGAGTCGGTCTCGGCGAAGCCGCGCGAGATGACCTCAGGCGCCGCGATCTCGCCTCCGTTCTGCGTGCCCACGGTGGCGACGACGATGAGGACGCCGTCCTCGGAGAGGTGGCGACGGTCGCGGAGCGCGACGTCCTTGACGTCGCCCACGCCCAGCCCGTCGACGAACGTGCTCCCCACCTCGAGCTGGTCTGTCAGGCGGGCGATACCGCCCCGTAGCTCGACGACGGAGCCGTTCTCGGCCAGGACGATCCGGTCGGCCGGGACGCCGGAGTCCCGGGCCAGGCGCGCCTGCGCGGCAAGCATGCGGAACTCGCCGTGCACCGGCATGACGTTCCTCGGCCTGAGGAGCGCCAGGATCGTTCGGATCTCCTCCGCGTTCCCGTGCCCGGAGACGTGGACAGGCGCGATTTCCTGGTGCAGCACCTCCGCCCCGGACTTGGCGAGCCGGTTGATGGTGTCGTGGACGCGCAGCTCGTTCCCCGGCACCGGCTTGGCCGAGATGATGACCGTGTCGCCCTCCTCGATCGCCACGTGCGGGTGGTCGTGGTAGGCCATGCGCGTGAGCGCCGACATGGGCTCGCCCTGGCTCCCCGTGCAGAGGATCATCGTCTCCTGCGGCCGGAGCACGTCGAGATCGTCGGGCTTGACGAGCACGTCGTCCCGCACGTCCAGGTAGCCGAGGTTGCGGGCGATGTTCACGTTCTTCCGCAGCGAGCGGCCGACGAGGGACACCTTGCGCCCGGTCTCCTCGGCGACCTCGATCGCCTGCTGGACGCGGTGGATGTTCGAGGCGAAGGAGGCGATGAGCACGCGGCCGTCGCGCTGTGGGATGAGGTGGCGGAAGACCTCCCCCACGGTCCGCTCGGACTCCGTCACGCCCGGCCGCTCCGCGTTCGTAGAATCGCCGAGGAGGAGGTCGACCCCGCGGTTCCCGAGCTCGGCGAGCTTGCCCAGGTCGGTGCGGAAGCCGTCCACGGGCGTGTGGTCGATCTTGTAGTCGCCGGTGACCACGAGCCGCCCTCCGGGCGTCTCGAGCGCGACCGCGACGGCGTCGGGGATCGAATGCGCCATGCGGACGAACTCGGCCTCGTACGGGCCGATCCGCGCCGGGCCTTCTTCCGGCTCGATCTCGAGCAGCTCCGCGCTGCGAAGGAGGCCGTGCTCGTCGAGCTTCGACTTCACGAGCCCCAGCGTGAGCCGCGTGGCCCAGACCTCGGGGACGTCGACCTCGCGCAGCAGGTACGGGAGCGCGCCGACATGGTCCTCGTGACCGTGGGTGAGCACGACCGCTCGGATGTCGCTCCGGCGCTGGCGGAGGTATTCGAAGTCCGGGAGGACGAGGTCGACGCCGAGATGCTCGTCCCGCGGGAAGGACAGTCCGGCGTCGATGACGAGGAGGCCGTCGTCGCACTCGACCACGGTCAGGTTCTTGCCCACCTCGCCCAGGCCGCCGAGCGGGACGATGCGCGTGCTCTCGGGCATCCGCGAAGTGTACTTTCGTTCACTCGGCTACCGTTCGTGCCCATGAGCGTGAGCGAGGCGCGGCCGGCCCTCCTCGGGGCGATCGGGAAGACGCCCGTCGTGCGCCTGAAGCGACTTGCAGGGCCGGATCGCGGGGAGGTCTGGCTCAAGCTCGAGTCCGCCAACCCAACGGGCTCGTACAAGGATCGAATGGCGCTGGCGAAGATCGAGGGCGCCGAGCGGTCGGGCCGCCTCCGACACGGCCAGACGGTGGTCGAGTACACGGGCGGGAGCACGGGCTCCTCCCTGGCCTTCGTCTGCGCGGTCAAGGGCTATCCCCTGCGAATCGTCACCTCGGACGCGTTCGCGCCGGAGAAGCTGCAGACCATGCGGGCGTTCGGCGCCGAGCTCGAGGTCGTCCCCAGTCCCGAGGGGATCACCGCGGACCTCATCCCGAAACTCGTGGAGCGGGCGGCGGAGGTCGTGGAGGAAGTAGACGGCTTCGCGACCGACCAGTTCCGGAACGAGGACATGATCGACGGCTACGTCGAGCTCGGTCTGGAGCTCGCCGAACAGCTCGACGGCCGGCTCGACGCGTTCTGCGGCTACGTCGGGACGGCCGGGTGCTTCCTGGGCGTCACCCGGGCGCTGCGGCGGTCGATTGCGGACGTCCATCGCGTCGTGCTCGAGCCGGCCGAGTCGCCGGTCATCTCCGAGGGCCGCGCCGGGACGCACCACATCGAGGGCGGCGGCGTCGGCTTCTGGCCTCCTCTCCTCTCACGCGACGACTTCGACGAGGTGGTCGCGGTGCCCGAGGCTGACGCGTTCGCGACGGCGGAGCGTGCCGCGCGCGTGGAGGGACTCCTGTGCGGCCCGTCGACCGGCGCGAACATCGCCGTCGCGCTCGAGCTGGCGGAGCGGCTCGGCCCGGAGGCGCGTGTGGCGACGATAAACGTCGACTCGGGCCTGAAGTACCTGGCCCGCGGGCTCGAGCTGAGCTAGGCGCGGGCGACCGCGAGCACGCCGGCGCGCTCGAGCGCGGCGCGGATGACGGCCTTCGCCTCGTCCGATGCCTCGACCAGCGGGAGCCGTAGCCCGCCGACGTCGTGGCCGACCATCGCGAGCGCGGCTTTGACGGGAATCGGATTCGTCGTCACCGCGAGCGCCTCGATCACGGGGCGCAGCTCGGCGTCGATCGCGCGCGCGCCCTCGACGTCCCCGTCCTTGAACCGCGTGACCAGCTCGCGGACCCGCGCGCCGACCACGTGGGTGTAGACGAGGATCCCGCCCACGCCCCCGAGCTCGAGGAACGGGAGCAGCAGGTCGTCGTTGCCCGCATAGAGCGTGAGATCGGTCTCCCGGAGGATGCGGCGCGCCTGGCCGGGGTCGGTCGTGGCCTGCTTGACGGCGGTGACGTTCGGGATCTCCGCGAGCTGCGCCAGCGTCTCGGGCTCGAGGTTCACGACCACGCGCTGCGGGATGTTGTAGACGACGATCGGCCGGTCGGTGGCCTCCGCGATGGCGCGGAAGTGGGCCACGATGCCCGGGACCGGCGGCTTGTTGTAGTACGGCGTGACGACGAGAAACGCGTCCACGCCGAGCTCGTGCGCCTGGCCGGTCAGGTGCACCGAGTGGGCCGTCGAGTAGGTCCCCGTGCCGGCGACGACCGTCGCCCGGTCGCCGACCGCCTCGACCGCCGCCGCGAAGAGCGAGAGCCGTTCCTCATCGGTGAGCGTCGGTGCCTCGCCGGTCGTGCCCGCGACGACGACGCCGTCCGAGCCCGTGTCCACGAGGTGCCCGCAGAGTCGCTTGAACGTTTCCAGGTCGACGGATCCGTCCTCGCGGAAGGGTGTGACGACGGCTGTCAGGACCTCGCCGAGCACCGGTCGGATTGTACTGGGCGATCCGGCCTAGAGAAGGCTGTCGAGGCCGACGGTGATCCCCGGCGGGAGCGTCGGCAGCCGCTCGAGCGCGAGCAGGACTCCGGGAAGGAAGGCTTCGCGCGAGTACGTGTCGTGCCTGAGCGTGAGGAGCTGCCCCTCGCCGCCGAAGAGCACTTCCTGGTGCGCAACAAGGCCCGGAAGGCGAACGGAATGGATCGGCGTCTCACCGGAAAGCAGGCTCGCGGTCGCCCTGGCCGTTCCCGACGGGGCGTCCTTCTTCGTCTCGTGGTGGAGCTCGACGATCTCGGCACGTGGGAGGTGGCGCCCGGCTTCGGCGGCGAAGCGCATCATGAGGACGGCGCCGAGCGCGAAGTTCGGCGCGATGAAGCACGGCACTCCGTGCTCGCGGCCGAGGGCGTCGAAGGCTGCGAGATCCGCCGGCCCGAGGCCGCTCGTGCCGACGACCGTCGGAAGGGCGGCGGCCAGGCAGCGCTCGACGTTCGCCCGGACCGCGGCCGGCTCGGTGAAGTCCACGGCGGCATCGTGCCCGCTGGGCTCCCACCTGTCCTGACGGGAGACGCGGGTAACCTCGTGGCCGGCCGCCTCCAGCCGCGGCGCCAGGACGGAGCCGACCCTGCCTCCGGCTCCGAGCAGCAACAGCTTCACGCCGCCGCGCGCCCTACCAGTCCCGGGCAGACGGGCTCGACCGCCTTCAGGACACGTTCCTCGCTCGGCCCGATCGCGGCGAGGGAGAGCGCCTCTGTCGAGAGGACGACTTCGGCCAGCCTGGCCACGGCCTCGGCGTCGACGGCCTCGATCTCCGCGAGGATGCGGTCGAGGTCGAGGAGCTCGCTGTCCGTGATCAGCGACTTGCCCAGCCGGCTCATGCGGTTCGACGTCGCCTCCATCGAGAGCATGATCCTGCCCTTGAGATTCTCCTTCGCGCGGTCGAGCTCGTCCAGCCTGGGCCCGTCCGCGACGATCTGGCCGATCTGCTCGGCGACGATGTGCAGGCACTCGCCGAGGTTCTCCTCCCTCGTTCCCACGTAGACGCCCATCTGGCCCGCGTCCGCGTACTGCGAGGAGAACGTGTAGACGGCGTAGGCCAGGCCCCGCTGCTCGCGGATCTCCTGGAAGAGGCGCGAGGAGGCCGAGCCGCCGAGGACGCTGTCGAGGACGGAGGCGGTGAAGCGCCGGCGGTCGGAGCGCGCGATGCCCGGCGCCGACAGGCAGACGTGGTACTGCTCGGTCGGCTTCTCCAGGAAGACGAGCGAGGGTTTCGGCGCCGCGACGAAGGGCGCCCGGGCGGACGGCTTTCCCGCCGCGGCCGCGCCCGCCTTTTCCCGCATGCGCTCGACGAGGGTGACCAGCCGGTCGTGGTCGACGCTCCCCGCCGTCGCCACGACGACGTTGTCCGCGCGGTAGCGGCGGCGGTGGAAGGCGCTCAGGGAACGCCTGGACACCGTCGAGATCACCTCCGCCGTCCCGAGGACAGGCCGGCCGAGCGGATGGCGGCCGAACACCGCATTCGTCACGAGGTCGAAGATCAGCTCCTGCGGCGAGTCCTCGACCATGGCGATCTCTTCGAGCACGACCTGCCGCTCCGAGTCGAGGTCGGCGAGGCTCGGAGCGAAGACCATGTCGGTCATCACGTCGAGCGCCGTCTCGAGGTGCTCGTCGAGGACCCGGGCGTAGACGACCGTGTAGTCGCGTGCCGTGGCTGCGTTCAGCTCCCCGCCGAAGGTGTCGAAGATCTCGGCGATCTCGAGGGCCGAGTAGGAGGCCGTGCCCTTGAAGAGCAGGTGCTCGAGGAAGTGGCTCACGCCCGCGTGCGCGTCGTCCTCGTCCCGTGAGCCGGCGCCGATCCAGAAGCCGATCGCCGCCGAGCGGACGGCCGGAAGCGGCTCGGTGACGACGCGCGTGCCGCCGTCGAGGGTCGTCAGCAGGTAGTTCTGCACGTCGGCATCTTAGGCCTGCCGGTAGGCCCCTCCGGGGTCGCCGGCGGCGCGCGCGAGCGCCGCGAGCGCCTTGAGCGGCGGCCGGGCGAGCCCTCGCGCCCGGCTGACGTCCTCTATCTCGCCTCGCACGAGCTTTTCCACCGTCCGCCAGACGACCCGCGAGCGGGCGATCCTGAACGTCGTCCGCGGGAAGCGGTCCAGGGCCGCCTTCACGCCCCAGGAGGCCCAGAGGTGGGTGCCGAGTTGGCGGGTGAGCCGATCGCCGTACGGCTCGAGCCCCTCGGCGCGGCCCCCCAGGACGTCCAGCACCGCGTCGGCGGCGAGCTGCGAGGAGAGGAACGCCTCGAACATGCCGTCGCCCGAGACGGGGTCGACGAGCCCGGCGGCGTCGCCGACGAGCGCCGCACGTCCGCGCGCAAGCGTCGAGCGGGGCGAGCGGAGCGGGAGGCGGTATCCCCTGACGCCCTCCAGGTCCTCCGCCGACACGCCGTGCGCTGCGCAGAGGGCCCCCAGGCTTCTGCGCAGGCGCGGCCCCTCGCGGTCCCAGCCGCCGAGGCCGACGTTCGCGTGGTCGCCCTTGGGGAAGACCCAGCCGTAGCCGCCCGGGACGACGCCGAGCTCGAGCACGGCGACGCCGCGGTAGCCCTCGCCGAGCCGCTCGTACGGCACGTTTCCCTCCAGGGCCACGCCCACCGCCTGGTTCCCGCCGAGGCCGAGCTCCCGCGCGCAGACCCCGTTGACCCCATCGGCGCCGATCACCGTCTCGGCCTGCAGGCGCTCGGCTCCCGCAACAACCTCGGCCCGGTCGGGCCCGGCCGCGATGCCCGTCACCTTCACGCCGTCACGGAGCTCGGCACCCGCGTCGACGGCTCGCTCGGCGAGGTAGGCGTCCAGGCGGATGCGCTGTGTCATGAAGACGAGGGGCTTCCCGTCCCCCCGTTCGAACCAGCTGCCGAAGCGGAGCCGCATGCGCACTGAGGTGACCGTGTCCTCGACCACCGGCGCGATGGAGAAGGGCAGCAGCCGCTCGGCGCGGCCGGTCACGCCCCCTCCGCATGGCTTGTCGCGCGGGAAGCGGGCGCGGTCGATCAGCAGGACGGAAGCCCCCGCCGAGGCGAGCCGATACGCGCACGTCGAGCCCGCGGGCCCGGCGCCCAGCACAATCGCGTCGTAGCGCGGCACGGCGCCATTATCCCGATCTCACAAGGCGGCGCCCGCGCTGGTTTGACTCTGCGGCTGGACTCGGCGGTTGCGCTCAGGCGATCGACGGCTTCCGGCCCATGCGACGCTCCTGGCCGTCGTGGTCGTCTGGGCGAGCGCGTTCTCCGTCATCAAGGCGCTGCTTGACCACGGCTTCGTGGCGGAGGACGTCGCTCTCCTCCGCTACCTCGTGGCCGCCCCAGGGTTCGCGTTCCTCCTCTGGCGCGTGGGTCTCCCGGGTTCACGCGGCGGGACGCCGTGCGGCTGGCCGCTGTCGGCGTGTGCGTAGTCGTCGGGTACCACATCTCCCTCAACGTGGGCACAAGTACGCGACGTCCGGCACCGCCGCCCTCGTTGTGGGCGTCTTCTCCACGTTCTTCGGCTACATCGGCCGGAACGCCCGCCTGCGCGGCCTCGGCGCCACCCGAGCGGTGACGTACACGTACTTGATCTCACCGCTCGCAGTGCTCACGGGCGCCCTCTTCCTGCACGAACCGTGACCCTCTGGCTCGCCGCCGGTTGAGCCTTGGGCGTGGGTGGCGTCGCCTTGCCCAGCGGGCTCGGGCGGCCCGGGACCGGTCAGGTCGGCTCGGCCGTTAGCCGTCGTCGCGGCGGCCGCGGCTTCCGCCGCGCCTGCTGCCGCCCCCGCGTCGCTCGCGGCCGCGGTCGCCGTCGCGCTCGCGGCGCTCGCGCGGCGGGGCATCCTTCGCCCGCTCGATCAGCTCCTCGGGCTGGACGACGGTGCCGTTCTCGTGCTTGCCGACGAGCTTCAGGCCGATCCGGCCGCGGGCCTTGTCGACCTCCTGGACGACAACGTCCAGCACGTCGCCGCGGCTGATCACGTCCTCGATGTGGCCGACGCGGCCCGGGCCCACGTTGGAGACGTGGAGCAGGCCGTCCGTGCCCTTCTTCAGCTCGACGAACGCGCCGAAATCGGTGGTCTTGACGACCTTGCCGGTGTACGTGTCCCCGACCTCCGGCTCCTTCGTGAGCGCCTGGATGGCGGCGATGGCGGCGTCGGCCTTCTCCCCCTCGGTCGCGTAGATGAGGATCGTCCCGTCCTCCTCGATATCGATCTGGACCTCGTAGTCGGCCTCGAGGCCGCGGATCGTCTCGCCGCCCTTGCCGATGATGAGCCCGATCTGCTCCGGGTCGATGGAGATCGTCGTGATGCGCGGCGCGTGCGCGGCGAGCTCCTCGCGGGACTCCGAGATCGCCTCGGCCATCCGGTCGAGGATGAACTCACGGGCTCGCTTGGCCTGGTCGAGCGCGTTTCGCATGATCTCCTGCGTCACGCCGGTGATCTTGATGTCCATCTGCAGGGCGGTGATGCCCTGGCGGGAGCCGGCGACCTTGAAGTCCATGTCGCCGAGATGGTCCTCGGCGCCCTGGATGTCCGTGAGAATGACGTGCTCGTCACCCTCCTTGACGAGGCCCATGGCGATGCCGCTGACCGGGCGCCTGATCGGCACGCCGGCGTCCATGAGCGCGAGCGTCGAGCCGCACACGGAGCCCATCGACGACGAGCCGTTCGACTCGAGCGTCTCGGAAACGAGGCGGATCGTGTACGGGAACTCGTCGAGCGGCGGGATCATCGGCTCGAGCGCCCGCTGTGCGAGCGCACCGTGGCCGATGTCGCGGCGCTTGGGGCCGCGCATGAAGCCCGTCTCGCCGACCGAGTAGGGCGGGAAGTTGTAGTGGTGCATGTAGCGCCGCTCGACCTCGAGCGAGAGGTCGTCGATGCGCTGGCCTTCCTTGGCGGTGCCGAGCGTGAGGAGGGTCATGATCTGCGTCTGGCCGCGGGTGAAGAGCGCCGAGCCGTGCGTGCGGGGCGAAACCTCGACCTCGCACCTGACCGGGCGGACCTCGTCGGTGGCGCGGCCGTCCGGGCGGCGCTTCTCGACCGCGATCCTCTTGCGGATCAGATCCTTGTAGATCGCGTCAGAGGCCTTCTTCACGTACGCCTTGGTCAGGCCGTCCTTGACTGCGGGCGCCTCGCCCTCGACAGTGGCCGGCCCGACGGGGAACGGCAGCTCGACCGTCTCGATGATCCGCTCGAAGAGCAGGTGCCGCTTCGCGGAGCGGAGCTGCTTCGAGTCCTGCTCGGCGTCCGTCAGGACGCGCAGCTCTTCCTGGAACTGCTCGCGTACCGGGCCGAGGACGGCCTCCAGCCGGCGTCGCTCCAGGATCGCCTCGAGGCTCGCCCGGACCTGCGTCTCGCGGACGATGTCCTCCTCGGTCGAGTCGATCGTGATCGGGGGGCAGAGCTCGCCGACGAACTCCTCGACGGCGGCACCCGCTTCGCGCAGGCCCTCGGCCGCGATGCGGGAGGAGACGCGCTCGCCGTGGCTCCCGTCGAGCTCCTCGGTGAGGTCGGGGTCGAGCCACTTGGGCTTGCCGACCCGCCGGCGGAGGTCCTCCTGCGCCTCGCAGAGCTTCCTGATCTCAGAGTGCGCCAGGTCGAACGCCCGGAGCAGCGTGTCCTCGGGGACCTCGTTCGCGCCGGCCTCGACCATCGTCAGGCCTTCCTTGGTGCCGACGACGATCAGGTCGAGCTCGGAGGTCTCGATGTCGGGGAGCGACGGGTTGACGACGAGCTCCCCGTCGAGCATGCCGATGCGCACCGCGCCCACGGGGCCCAGGAACGGCAGCGGCGAGATCATCAGCGCGGCCGAGGCGCCGTTGATGGCGAGGATGTCGTGCGGCGTGACCAGGTCGGCCGAGAGCGTGGTGCAGATGAGCTGAACCTCGTTCCGGAAGCCCTTCGGCCACAGCGGCCTGATGGGGCGGTCGATCATCCGCGCGGTGAGGATGGCCTTCTCGGTCGGGCGCCCCTCGCGCTTGAAGAAGCCGCCGGGGATCTTCCCGGCCGCGTACATCCGCTCCTCGACGTCGACGGTGAGCGGGAAGAAGTCCGCGCCCTCCCGCGCTTCCATACGGCCCTGGGCCGTCGCGAGGACCATCGTGTCCCCGCTCCTGACGACGACGGCGCCGTCGGCCTGCTTGGCCAGCTTGCCCGTCTCGAACTGGATCTCGTCCTGGCCGACGGCAGCCGTGACCGACGTGGTTTCTGGTGCGATCGTGCTCATGTGTTGCCTCCTTCTCGTGGCGGGAGACGGAGGCGGAGGTTTGAAGCAGGCCCTGCGGGGACGCCGTCCCGAGGATCTCCCTCAAACTTCCACCCGGTCTCCCAAGTGGTTGGCCGCTGGTGGGCGGGTGGGAGTCCGGGAGTTCCGCCTACCTCCTGAGGCCGAGTTCCTGGATCAGCGCGCGGTAGCCGTCGAGGTCCCGCTTCTGCAGGTAGTTGAGCAGCCGGCGGCGCTGGCCGACGAGCTTGAGGAGCCCGCGGCGCGAGTGGTGATCCTTCCGATGCGTCCGCAGGTGCTCGGTCAGCTGCTCGATCCGCTTCGTGAGGAGCGCGATCTGCACCTGGGGGGAGCCGGTGTCGCCCGCGGCGCGGCCGTGGCGGTCGAAAATTTCCCGCTTTGCATCCTTCGTGAGGGTCACGACCGACGTAGGCTAGCAAAGGTGCAGGTACCTCCAGGCGTTGCTGCAGGCCATCCTGCGACGGCCGAGGCCGGCCTCGAGATCCTCGCCGAGGGCGGGACCGCGGCCGACGCCGCCGTTGCCGCAGCGCTTGCCTCGTGCGTGGCGGAGACCGTGATGACGGGGATCGCCGGCGGCGGCTACGCGCTCTGGATCGACGCCGGCAGCGACCGGGCGGAGGTGCTGGACTTCTTCGTGGCCGTCCCGGGCCTGGGAAGCCGGCGCGACCCGCCCGAGCTCGAGGAGCTGGCCGTCCCGTTCGGCGAGGAGCTCGTGCACTACTTCGTGGGCGCGGCCACGTGCGCCGTCCCCGGCGTTCCCGCGGGACTGGACGAGCTTTGGCGCCGGGGCGGGACGCTTCCCTGGCGCCGGGTCGTGGAGCCGGCCCTGCGCCTCGCCGGGACGGGGGTTCCGATGCCTCCGGCGCACGCCAGGTGCCTCGCGATGCTCGCCCCCGTCATGACGATGCGCGAGGGAGGACGCATCTACTCGCCGTCCGGACGTCTTCTGGAGGCGGGCGACCTGCTCGACCAGCCGGGGCTCGTCGCGGCGCTCGAGGTGGTCGCCGCAGAGGGCGCGCGAACGTTCTACGACGGAACGCTCGCCGAATCCCTCCTCCTCCTCATGGAGGAGCGCAACGGCCTCGTCACGCCCGACGACCTGGCTGCGTACCAGGTCGAGTGGCTGGCGCCGGTCGAGACGGACTACGCAGGCGTCCACGTGGAGGCGAGGGGTGGGCTCGCGAGGCTCGTCGACACGCTGAAGGCGCTGCCGCCGCTCCGCGACACGGCCCCGGGAGAGCGGGCGCTCGTGCTCGCGCGCATCCTGGCCGCTCCGCCCTTCAGCGGCCGGACCTACGAGCACACGACCAACCTCTGCACCGTCGACGGGGCGGGGAACGCGTGTGTGGTGACGACCAGCCTCGGCCTCGGCTCGGGCGACTTCCTACCGGGCTACGACGTCCACCTGAACAGCATGCTCGGCGAGTCCGACCTGCTCATCGGCCCGCTCGAGGCAGGCGAGCGGATGGAGAGCATGATGTCTCCCACGGCGGCGCAAGACGCCTCCGGCCTCGTGCTCGTCGCCGGCGCCGCGGGCGGCACGCGGCTTCGGCCTGCACTCGCCCAAGTCCTCTCGGGGGTACTCGACGAGGGGCTCGCCCCCCAGGAGGCCGTCGACCGGCCGCGCCTCCACTCGACCGGGCATGTCGTCCACGTCGAGCCCGGGTTCGAGGAGGAGGGGATCGACGCGTTGCTCGAGCATGGCTACGACGTGCGCCTCTGGAGTTCGCTCCACCACTACTTCGGCGGCGTCAGCGCTATCGCCAGGGCGGGTGGAGCGGCGGATCCGAGACGAAGCGGAACGGCTCTGAGTCTGGCCTGAGCGTTTCGGCGGCGGGTATCCAGCCGACGTAGCCGCACCCTGGGCAGGCGTGAGCGCCGGCCGGGGCCGTGCCCTCGATCGGCTTCATGTAGACCTGCCCACAGCCGAGGCACCGGACAGAGAGGGCGGCGGCAGTGCCCATACGCCAGCACAGATGCCCGAGCGGGGAAAACCTTGCGCGTCTCTTTCAGGCGGGTCGCTCGGCCTTGCGGGCGGCCTCGACGTCGGCGGCGATCTGCGCCAGGAGCTCATCTTCGCTCGCGAACGCCCGCTCCTCGCGGAGGCGCTCCCAGAGCTCCAGGCGGAGGCGCGTTCCGTAGAGATCTCCCTCGAAGTCGAGCAGGAAGGCCTCGATGCGACGCTCGCTGCCGCCATAGTGCGGGTTGACGCCGATGGAGACGGCCACCCGATGGCCGAGTGTCGTGCCGGCGTAGATGCCGTACGCCGGGACGAGGACGTGCGGGTCGGGAGAGAGGTTCGCGGTCGGGAACCCGAGCGTGCCCCCGCGCTGGTCGCCGTAGACGACCTCGCCTTCGAGCTCGAACGGCCTGCCCAGAAGCGCCGCGGCGCCGGGAAGATCGCCTTCGCGGACGAGCTCGCGGATCCGGCTCGAGGAGACGCCTGCGAGAAGCGGCACCGGCCGGACGTCGAGGCCGAGCGAGCGAAGGAGCGAAACGTCGCCGCTCCGGCCCCTGCCGAAGCGGAAGTCCTCGCCGGCGACCACGACCTGCGCTCCGATTGCGGAGAGGTAGCGCGCGACGAAGTCCTCCGGTTCGAGGCGGGAGAGCGCTTGCGTGAACTCGACGACGAGCGCCTCGTCGGGTCCAGCCTCCTCGAGGAGCTCCAGCCGGCGGTCGAACGTCGCCAGGAGCTGCACGTCGTAGCCGAGGACGAGCCGCGGGTGCGGCTCGAACGTGAGCACGGTCGACCGCAGGCCGGTCGCCGTCATCGCGTCGATCACGGCCCGATGGCCACGGTGAACGCCGTCGAACGTGCCGATTGCAACCGCTCGCTCCGCCGCGTCGAGCTCGGCCGGGGAACTTGCGACGATCACGCCGCTTCCTCCGGGAGCTCGCGGAGAGCCGGAACCGGCGAGGGAAGGAGCCAAAGGGCGCCCGCGAGCGCGCCGATGGTCGCGATCCAGAGCGTCGGGCGCACGCCGACGGCGGCCCCGAGGGCGCCGCCGGCGAGGGACCCGAGCGGCCTGATGCCCCAGTTGACGAAGTTGAACGCACCGGTCGCCCGGGAGCGGAGACGGTCGGGTGTGAGCGCGAACATCATCGAGCCGACGTTGATATCGAGAATCATGACGCCGACGCCCGAGAAGAACTCCGCCGTGAAGAGCATGCCGAGCACGAGCCATCGCGGGCCCTCCGCCAGCGGGACGAGCACGAGCGGCGCCGGAAAGAGGACGCAGCCGATCAGGAAGGCCCTGCCGACACCGAAGGTTCTCCCCACGCGTCCGGCGAGGACCGCCCCGGCAATGCCGCCGACGGCTCCCGCGCCGAGGAGGAGCCCGAGCGTCCCCGGCTGGATGTCCAGCGTTCGGGTCGCGTAGAGGACGAAGAGCGCGTGGAAGGCATAGTTGAAGAAGTTGAGCGTGGCGACTGCCAGGAGCGTGGGCCTGAAGATCGCATTCCCGCCGATGAACCGGAGGCCGACGGCGACGCGCGCTCCGAGGCCAGGGCCCTCCTTGTGCTCCACGGGAGGCTCCGCGGTTCGTATCCGCCCCAGGAAGGCGGCGGAGACGAGGTAGGAAAAGGCGTCGACGAGCAAGGCGGCCGGCGCGCTGAGCGCCTGGACGAGCAACCCGCCGAGGGAGGGCCCGGCCACGTTCGAGAACGAGCGGCTACCGTGGATCAGCGAGTTGCCCTCGACAAAGCGCTCGCGCGGCGCGAGCGAGACGAACAGCGTCGGATACGAGAGGTCGAAGAGGACGGAGAGCGAGCCGGCGAGGAAGGCGACGACGTAGAGCTGGGCGAGCGTGAGCGCGTCCAGCGCGTAGGCGAGCGGGATCGTCGCGACGAGAGCGGCCCGGCCGAGGTCGGCGGCGATCATCACCCTCCGGCGGCGCGCCACGCGGTCGAGCCAGACTCCCGCCGGCAGCGAGAAGGCGAGGTGCGGCAGGAGCGCAGCAGCGCCCAGCAGCCCCATCTGGCCGGGCCCCGCGTCGAGGACGAGCACCGCGACGAGCGGCAGCGCGATGAGCGCGACCTGATCGCCGACGAGCGAGACCGACTGCGCGATCCAGAACTTCCGGAACTCGGGCTCGCGGAGAAGCTTCACCCGACGACCGTCTCGGGGCGAATCTCGCCCCGGGAGGCCTGCCCGACGGCGACGAGCGCGCCGTCGCTCGTCCAGAGCGCGATCGGGCCGTCGCCGGGCCCGGCGATCGTCCGACCCGAGCGCACGAGCCGCGCCTCGTCGTCGTCGAGGCGCCGCTCCGGCAGATGGACGAGGGCCGCGAGAGGCGGCAGCACGCGCTCGGGGTCGGCGTCCTCCACTCGGAAGGGGCCGACCGCCGTGCGCCGCAGCCAGCGGCAGTGACCGCCGAGCGCACCGGCAATCGCCCGGACGTAGGTGCCGCTCGAGACGTGCAGGTCGAGCTCCACGAGGGGCGGCGCGTAGCGGACGATCTTGAGCGCGTGGATGGTCGAGGCGCGGACCGGCATCTCGACCGCGACGCCGCGCCGGTGGAGTCGGTACGCGCGCTCGCCCTCGATCTTCACGGCGGAGGCAGCGGGCACCGGCAGCTCGACGTTGCCCTCGAGCGCGAGGATTTCCTCCTCGCCCGCGACGGGCGTCTCCTCCACGACCTCCCCCTCCCCGTCCCCGGTCGAGGTGCGGAGGCCGAGGCGCACCTCGGTCCGGTAGCGCTTGTCCAGGCCGACGAGGTAGCGCGCGAGCCGAGTACCGCGGCCGAGGAGGACAAGCAGGAGGCCGGTGGCCAGCGGATCGAGCGTCCCCGCGTGGCCGGCCTTGACGCCGTAGCGCCGACGCAGGTCGGCGACGACGGCGAACGAGGACGGCCCGGCCGGCTTGTCGACCAGGACGAGGCCTGAGGTCGGCTGCTCCGTCACGGCGCCCAGTCTAGGAGCGCGCGGCGCCCCGCTACGCGGGGCTCGGTGCCTGCGCGAGGAACTCGCGGCGGATGAAGTCGACGATCTCGTCCGGCGAGGACTCGCTCGAGAACCCGGCGGCCTGGCGGTGGCCGCCGCCGCCGCTCTTGCGCGCGATCGCGGACACGTCGACGCCCGTGCCGCGCGTGCGCAGACTGACGCGGCGCGCGGGGCCGTTCTGGGTGGGCGGCTCGCGGATGAGCGCGACGACCTCGGCGCCCTCGACGGCGCGGAGGTAGTCGATGATGCCCTCGGCGAACGGCTCCTCCGCCCCGGCGGCCGCGAAATCCGACCGCTCGAGGTCGGCGACGATGAGGCGTCCGCCCTCGTAGACGCGAGCCTTCTCGAGCGCCCGCGCGAGCAGCTTCAGCTTGGCGAAGGCGACGTTCTCGTAGACGTCCTGGAAGACCCGGTGCACGTTGGCGCCCGCCTCGACGAGCTCGGCGGCGATCCGCAGAGCCTTCGGCGTCGTGTTCGTGTACTGGAACCGGCCGGTGTCGGTGACGAGCGCGATGTACAGGGCCTCGGCGATCTCGGGCGTGATGGTGACGCCCAGGTCCCGGAAGAGGTCGTGAAGGATCTCGCCGGTCGAGGAGGCGTCGGGGACGATCAGATTGACGTGGCCGAAGCGCGAGTTGTCGTGGTGGTGGTCGACGTCGACCACGAGAGGCGCCTGCTCGACGAAGGTAGGGTCGGGCCCCAGGCGCCGCACGTTCGCGCAGTCGAGGGCGAGCACGACGCGGTCGGCGGCGTCGTCCGGGAGCTCGCGGCTCAGCTCCGACAGGTTCATGAACGTGTACTCGGTCGGGAGCGGAATCGTCCCCGAGAGGTACAGGAAGCCGTCCTTGCCGAGCTGCTCGAGTGCGAGCTTCATGGCCACGACGGAGCCCAGTGCGTCGCCGTCGGGGTTCTCGTGGGTGGTGATCAGAAACCGGTCGTGTGACCGGATCGCGTCAGCGACCGCGTCGAGCTCAGGTGTCTTGGTTTCGGTCTGGGGCGAGCTCATCGATGAGCCTGGTCAGCCGCACCCCCTCTTCTATCGTCGGATCGTACTGAAAGCTCAACTGGGGCGTTCGCTTCAGGTGGAGCTCCCGGTTCACCGCCGCCTGGAGGACGCCGTGGGACGAGCCGAGCCCCGCGAGCGTCGCCTCGCGCTTCCGCTTGGAGCCGAGGACGCTCACGTAGACGGTGGCCTGGCGGAGGTCGGGACTCGTCTTCACGCCGGTGATCGTGACGAAGCCGATGCGGGGATCCTTGAGGCTACCGATCGACTCGGAAAGCACCTCCCGGATCGCCTCGTTCACGCGGCGCATCCTTTCACTCATCGAGCGTCACGACCTCGCGCTCGGCATGGACAAGCTCGAACGCCTGCGAGGCGAGGTAGCGCTCGGCCCCGTCGAGGAGCCCGACGAGCTCTCCGTGCCCACGGGCCACGCAGGCCAGCGTCAGCTGCGCACGCTGCCACACGTCATGGTGGTCGACCTCCGCCACGGATGCGCCGAAGCGCCGCTGCAACTGCGCCTTGGCCGAGAGGAGCTCCTTCCGCTTGCCCTTGAGCGAGCGGTTGTCCGGGAAGTGGAGCTCCACGGACAGGATCCCGACGTAGCCGGAACCCATCCCCGCTACTCCGAGTCGTCCGCCTCCGGCTCGTCCGGGGCGCCGCCGTTCCCGGCGACCGAGAGGTCGGTGCGCTCGATCTCCCTGGTCTCGTAAGCCTCGAGGACGTCGCCCTCCTTAACGTCGTTGAAGCCGTCGAGCAGGATGCCGCACTCGAAGCCTTCCTGCACCTCGCGGACGTCGTCCTTGAAGCGCTTGAGGCTCGCGATCGTCGTCTCGTAGATCACCGTGCCCTCGCGGACGACGCGCACCTTGGCGTTGCGCCGGATGACGCCGCGCGTGACGTAGGAGCCGGCGATGACGCCGAGCCGCGACGCGCGGAACAGCGCCCGCACCTCCGCCTCGCCGAGGACGTCCTCGCGTGTCTCGGGGGCGAGCATGCCTACGAGCGCCTGGCGGATGTCGTCCGTCAGCTGGTAGATGACGCGGTAAGTCCGCAGGTCGACGCCCTCCCGCTCGGCGAGCGCCCTGGCCTCGGCGTTCGGGCGGACGTTGAACCCGATCACGACGGCGTTCGAGGCCGAGGCGAGCATGACGTCGCCCTCGGTGATCGCGCCGATGCCCGTGTGGATGACGTTGACCCCGACCTCGGGGTGCTCGATCTTCGCGAGCTCGCCGGCGACGGCCTCGATCGAGCCCTGCACGTCCGCCTTGACGATGATGTTGAGCTCACGGAGCGCACCCTCCTCCATCTGCGTGAAGAGCTCCTCGAGCGAGACGCCCTTCTTCGCGCTCCGCGCGAGCTGCTCGGCGCGGACGCGCTGGCCGCGGAGCTGTGCGAGGTGGCGCGCCTGGCGCTCGTTCTCGACGACCCGGGCGTGCTCGCCGGCCGCCGGAGGCTTGTCGAAGCCGAGAATCTCGACCGGCGTGCCCGGCGTCGCCTCCTTGACCTTCTCGCCGCGGAAGTCGAGCAGCGCGCGCACCTTGCCCCAGGCATCGCCGGCGACGATGGCGTCGCCGACCCGGATCGTGCCGCGCGAGACGAGCATGGTTGCCACGGGACCGCGCCCGATGTCCAGGCGGCTCTCGATGATCGGGCCGGAGGCCTCGGCCTTGGCGTTCGCCTGCAGCTCGAGCTCGGCGTCGGCGACGAGCAGGATCTTCTCCAGCAGGTCGTCGATGCCCTCGCCGGTCTTGGCGGAGACGTCCGCGAACTGCGTCGTCCCGCCCCAGTCCTCGGGCTGGAGGTCGTGCGCCACGAGCTCCTGGCGGACCTTCTGCGGATTGGCCTCGGGCCGGTCGATCTTGTTCACGGCGACGAGCACCGACACCTCGGCGGCGCGGGCGTGGTTGATCGACTCGACGGTCTGCGGCATGACCCCGTCGTCGGCCGCGACCACGAGGACGGCGATGTCCGTCACCTTCGCGCCGCGGGCACGGAGAGCCGTGAACGCCTCGTGGCCCGGCGTGTCGAGGAAGGTGACGCGGCGACCGCCGTGGTCGACCTGGTAGGCGCCGATGTGCTGCGTGATCCCGCCGGCCTCCGTCTCGACGACCGCGCTCTCGCGGATCGCGTCGAGGAGCGTCGTCTTCCCGTGGTCGACGTGGCCCATGATCGTGACGACCGGCGGCCGTGCGGTGAGGTCCTCGGGGTCGTCCTCGTAGGTCTCGGGCTCGAGCTCCTCCTCG
>DATIBF010000162.1:0-9075 GCA_035457655.1 Gaiellaceae bacterium | reverse complement strand
GCTCGTCCACAGGACCGTCTTCTCGGCGGACTTCCTCGCGGACTTCGGCTTCATGGCCGTGCGCTGGGAGGGGGACGTCTGCCTCGCGCGACTCGAGCTCGGCGGATTGCAGCCGGTCGAAGAGGGCTCGACGGCGCGGGCGTGGCGGAAGGTGAAGGAGGCGTTCACCCCGGCCCCAGTGCCGCAACGTCCTTGAGCGGGTCCGAAAGAGTCACTTGCGGGCCGGTCGGCATCGTCTCAGGATGGGTGCGTGGATACGCCCACGGTCGAACCCGACGATCTGAGCGCGATCATGCTCGCGCTCATGAGGATCGAAGGTAAGGTGAACTCCATCATCAGGCTGCTGGAGAGCGATGGCCAGGATGAAGATTGACCCGGAGACCCGCGATCGCTGGGCGCGGGAAGAGCGCGAGTTCCGAGCGCACGTTGAGGCGCGACTTGAGCGGCAGCGGGCACGGCTCGAGCGAGAAGCGAGCCGAAGGGCCCGGCTGCGGCGTTTCTCGTTCGGCCTGCTCGGCCGCAGTTAGTCGTCCGCGGATGTGAAGAGCGTGAGCTGTCTGCCGTCGGGCGCTTGCACGCGCGCGTTCAGGTCGCCCCACGGCGTCTCGGTGGCCGGTGCCAGCTGCTCCGCTCCGCCGGCGACGGGCCCGGCGGCGGTTCGCGCCGAGTCCTCGACCTCGAGCGCAAGACGAACCGGTCACATGGGACACGGCTCGCAGCTCGAGTTATGGTCGTTCCTTCGAGCTCGGCGTCCCGGGCGTTCCGGATCGCATCGACCTCCGCGTGGGCGGTGGGGTCAGCCTCTCGAAAGCGCCCTGTTGACGCCGGTGCTCACGACCCTCGCCGCCCCGGACGACGAGCGCGCCGAACGGCCGGTCGCCGGCCTCCGCGTTTCTCGCGTGCGAGACGCACGGCCTCCGCGAGCAGCTCCGGCATCGACCTCGACACCGAGGACAAGCTACCCTAGGAGCAGGCGACCGAGGGAGGTTGGCGATGGTGCCGACGACACGGGACCGGACGGACGACCTGCGAGCGTTGGAGGAGCTCTGGACCGCTCCGGCATACGGCGAAGCCAAGGTCGAGCGCCGGCGGCTACCGCTCGTTCCGGGCGCGCTACTGGCCGGCTGCTGGCTGGTGTTCTACGTCGTGATCGCCGCCTTCAGTCCCGACCCCGAGCCCGGCATGACTGCGGCGACGTGGGCCGTGGCCCTCTCGACCGCCATGTGGCTCCTGCTCCTCGCGGCGGCTGCGATCGGCGCAGTCTTCGCGAAGGCGGGGTTCGCCGGTGCCGCCCTTGCCGGGCCTCTCGGGATCGTGCTCGCCGTCAACTGCCGTGCGGCCGAGCATCACCTGGGCAACTGGTGGCTGGTCGAGCTCGGAGCGGCGATCGCTCTCACCGGCCTCGCCGCGGTGGGGCTCGCGCAGCGCCTACGCCGCTAGCAACCGGCGCGCGAGCAGGAGCTCGGCGATCTGGACGGCGTTCAGTGCCGCGCCCTTGCGGAGGTTGTCGTTGACGACCCAGAGGGACAGGCCGTCGCCCGCTGTGTCCCGCCGAATGCGGCCTACGAGTACCCGGTCGCGACCGGCTGCGTCGGCCGGCGTGGGCAGGTCGGCCAGCTCGACCTGGTCGGACGAGGCGAGCGCCTCCCGGGCCTCTTCGGGCGAGAGCGGCGACTCCGTCTCGACCCAGACCGCCTGGGCGTGACCGACGAGCACAGGCACCCGCACGCAGGTCGCGTGAAGCGGGAGCGTGGGCAGCTCGAGGATCTTCCGCGTCTCGGCGCGGAGCTTCCACTCCTCGGAAAACTCCTCGCCGTCGAGGTCCCAGTCCATGCCGAGGTCTCCCTCGGACGGGGCGAGGCTCCGAAGTCGCTCGATGCCCGCGTCGCCCGCGCCGGAGGCCGACTGGTAGGTCGCGAGCCGCACGCGGGCGAGACCGGCGGCCTCCCGCAGCGGCTCGAGCACGCAGGCGAGCTGCATGGCCGAACAGTTCGGATTGGCGACGATCCGGCTCCCGTCGAGCGCGTGGTCGTTGACGCCCGCGACGACGAGCGGGATCCCTTCCCGGAGGCGGTAGGCGTCCGACTTGTCGATGACGACGGCACCGCCGCGAGCGGCGTGGGGCACGAGCTCGCGGCTTGCCTCCGTGCCGACCGAGAAGAAGACGAGGTCGAGGCCCCCGGCGGCCAGCGCTTCCGGCGTCGCCTCCTCGACCTGCAGCTCGCGGCCGGCGAAGGGGACGCTGCGGCCGGCAGAGCGGGCCGACGCGAACGCGCGCACGTCCTCGAAGCCGCGTTCGGCGAGCAGCTCGAGGGTCACGGTTCCGACGGCGCCCGTGGCGCCGACCACGCCGATGCGTACGTCAGGCACCGTGGTGCCTCTCCGCCTCCGCCGACTCGAGGTCGAAGGCCTCGTGCAGGGCGCGAACCGTCGTCTCGACCGACTCCTGCGGGACGTAGAACGCGATCTTGATGGGGGAGGTGGCGACGAACTTCGGCGCGATCCCCAGCTCGCGGAGCGTTGCGAAGGTGCGCGCGGCGACCCCGGGATGGGTCTTCATCCCGGCGCCGACGACGCTCACCTTCCCGAGGCCGTCCTGCTCCGAGAAGCCGGCGCCGAGCGTCGCGAGGGCTTGCTCCGCCTGCGCTCGGTCCTCGACCGGCGCCGAGAAGACGATGCGGGAGTCCATCTGGATGACCGTGTCCACGTTTACCTCGGCCGCGGCCAGCGCCTCGAAGAGGTCGGCCGGGCGGACGTCCTCCACCTCGTACACCGCCTCCTCGAGCGTGTGGGTCACGCCCGAGATCAACGCCTTCTCCAGCATCCGTTCGTCCTCCTCCCTGATCCACGTGCCGGGCTCGTCGGTGAAGGTCGAGCGGACGTGGACCATCACGCCGTGGTTCCGCGCGAACTCGACCGAGCGTAGCGCAAGCACCTTCGCGCCCGAGGCGGCCAGCTCGAGCATCTCCTCGTAGCTGACCGCGTGGAGCTTCTGCGCCGCTGGAACGACGCGCGGGTCGGCGGTGAAGACCCCGTCCACGTCGGTGTAGATCTCGCACGCGTCCGCGCCGAGCGCGGCAGCGAGCGCGACCGCCGTCGTGTCCGAGCCGCCGCGACCGAGCGTCGTGACGTCGAACTCGGTCGAGACGCCCTGGAACCCCGCGACGAGGACGATGCGGTCCTCGTCGAGCGCGTTGTGAATCCGGTGCGCCTTCACCTCCACGATCTTGGCCTTGCCGTGCGCCGTGTCGGTCACGATCCCCGCCTGCGAGCCGGTGAGGGAGACGGCGTCGGTGCCGAGGTCGGAGATGGCCATGGCCACGAGGGCGCAGGAGATGCGCTCGCCCACCGAAATCAGCATGTCCAGCTCACGGGGCTTCGGCTGGGGCGAGACCTGCCGGGCCAGGTCGAGCAGCTCGTCGGTGTGGTACCCCATCGCCGAGACGACGGCGACGACGCGCGCCCCGGAGCGCTTCGTGGCCACGAGCCTCCCGGCGACGCGGCGGATCTTCTCCGGGTCGGCCACCGACGTCCCGCCGAACTTCATGACGACGATGCCGGTGCCGGCTCGCGTCTCGGAGGACTCCAGCTCGGGGAGGGTCTCGTACGCCGTCTCGGTCATGCGCTCGATTGTACGGACGCCCCTGGCGCCCGCTACGAGCAGGTACATCCTCAGCTCCGCCGCAGGGTTTGTCGCGTCTCCCGTCAAACGCCCGGTCACACGTCTCCGTGGAATGTTCAGGCCGTTCAGTTGGCAACAAGCGGCTGTACGGGACAGCCCATGGAGGTGAGCGCAGTGCGGAGAAGGTTCAGGCGGCCGGAACCGAGCGGAGGAGGGGGCGTGAAGACCAGAAGGGCAGGAGCGCTGGCAGGAGTAGTGTTGATCGCCAGCGTCGTTCTCATCCTGAACGTGATGCCGTCGTCGGCGCAGACGCCGCCGCCGCCGATCGCAACCGAGTTTCTGACGGGTCGCGCGGTGTTCACGGACGACGTCAGGCTGAAGGCGAAGATCAAGCTCGACGGAATGAAGACCCGAGTCGCGAACGTCTGGGATCCATCGCGCACCGTGGTGGGGAAGTTCACCGTGCAGCCTGGCGCGCAGTTCCCCTGGCACTCCCATCGCGGCCCGGTGGTCGTCACCATCGTCTCGGGCGAGCTGACCTACCTTGCCGCCGACGATTGCACGGAACGCACGTACGCCGCCGGGACCTCCTTCGTCGACCCCGGGCAGGGGCACGTGCACACCGCGTTCAATGCCACGAGCGACGTGACGGTGTTCATCGCGACGTTCTTCGCCGCGCCCGCCGAGGGCCCGCTGCTCATCCCGGGAACTCCCGGCTGTTCCTAGCCCGACGCAAGGAACGCCAGTGAGTCGGCTGGCGCGGAAACGATGCGAAACGGGCCCGACGAGGGCCCGTTTCGCGATGGTTTCGGGCCCATGGGAGCGCAGGATCTGTGCGTCGCCGCGGCGAGCATCGCCGGCCTTCGGTTGGCGCCGCTTCACTTCGGGCGGGTGGTGAAGACCGGCTGCGGCGGGAGCGGCCTCGGTCAGCTGGAGCGCCTGGGACGCTCTCCTTCGGAGGTGCCGGGCCTTGAGGGATGAGCGCGTCTCTCGTCAGCAGCCGGTCCCTGCCCTCCTTGTTCAGGGAAGAGCGTCTCTCCCGTGCGGGCGTCTTCGACCCGGATCGCGCCCGTCGGGCAGTACGAGGCGGCCTTCAGGACGGTCGCTTCGCCTGCGCCGGCCGGGTCGACGACCTCGGACTGCCGGTTCTCGTTGTGCTGGAACACCGCCGGCGCCAGCCCGACGCACTGCGCGTTTCCGACGCAGAGGCCGTGGTCGACGGTGATCCGAAGCGGCATCAGTCCCAGGCCACCGGCAAGGACGTCAGCGAGCGAAACTGGATGCTCGGCTGGTAGGAGAGCTCCTCGGTCTCGAGCCGGAGCGCCGGGAACCGCTCGGCGAGCGCCCCGAAGACCTCCTGACCCTCGATCCGGGCGAGCGAGGCGCCCAGGCAGTAGTGGATCCCGGCGCCGAAGGAGACGTGTGTGTTCGGCTGCCGGCCGATGTCGAACCTGTCCGGGTCCTCGAACGCGCGCGGGTCGCGGTTGGCGGCGGCCATGATCCAGCGGAGCCGGTCTCCCTTCCGAACCGTCTTCCCGCGGCGCTCGACGTCCTCGGCCGCGATTCGCTGCGTGGACTTCACGGGCGGGTCGTAGCGCAGGCACTCCTCGGTCGCAAGTCGCGCGGCGCCCGCCGGATCGGCTCTCAGCTTCTCCCACTGGTCGGGATGCCGGATGAAGGCGAGCGTCCCATTGCAGATCAGGTTCATGGTCGTCTCGTGCCCGGCGAAGAGGAGTAGAGCGGTGTTCACGAGCACCTGGTGGCGCGTGAAGACGTCCGCCTTCTCCGCCTGCGCGAGAACGGAGATGAAGTCGTCGGCAGGCGCATCCGCGCGCTCGTCCACCTTCGGCGAGACGTACTCGATCATCCCCTCGATCCCCACCATCAGGTGACGCATGCGGTCCGGCTCGCCGCGGTTGATGTAGAGGAGTCTGTCCGCCAGGTGACGCAGGTGCTCGCGGTCCTCCTCGGGGACCCCCATCATCTGCGTGATCACGCGCACGGGCAGCGGCGCCGCGATCGCCTCGAGGACGTCCATTCGGCCCTGCGGCTCCACCTCGTCGAGGAGCTCCGCGACGGCGCTCCGGACGAACGGGCGCCAGCTTTCCATCGCCTGCGGCGTGAAGTACTCGTGGACGGCCGCGCGCATCGCCTGGTGGTCGGGTCGGTCCTTCTCGACGAGCTGGTCCGCCCTGAATCGCTTCACCTCCGCGAAGAGCGGCTCGTCGGCGGGGTCGATCGGCGGGCGGGGCGGACGCCGGTCGGTCCCGATGACCGCGGACGAGAAGAGCTCGTGGTGGCGCAGGAGCCAGACGAGGTCCTCGTGCCGGGTGAGGATCCACATCTCTGCCCGCGGGTTCCAGTGGATCGGATCCGTCTCCCGGAGCCGGCCGAAGTACGCGTACGGGTCGGCGATGACCTCGGGCGCGAAGACGTCTTCGGGATCCGCCGCAGCCGCAGTCTGGGAGGTCACCATGGGCGGATTCTACGTCCCGTTAAATGTTGAACCGGCCGACCCGAAGGCCGCCCGGTTCAACGCGAGCACTCTACACAGAGAGCGCTGGGAAATGCAAGTCACATGTCTCAGCAGCGGCTGAGCCCCACAGGCTGAGACGGGGAGGAAGGAGGCGACCCGGCCGCTTGCTTTCGGTTACATGTCGCGGCGACCTGCCAGGGCCCGGCCGAGCGTGACTTCGTCCGCGTACTCGAGGTCGCCGCCGACCGGGAGGCCGCTCGCCAGCCGCGTGACCCTCGTCTTCCCGCGGAGCCGGTCGGCGATGTACGCGGCGGTGGCCTCGCCGGTCATGTTGGGGTTCGTGGCGAGCACGACCTCCTGGACGCCGTTCCGCTCCACGCGCGCGAGGAGCTCGTCGATCCGCAGGTGCTGCGGCTCGACCCCGTCGAGCGGGGAGAGGGCGCCGCCCAGCACCTGGTAGACGCCCCGGTACTCGTGCGTGCGCTCGAGCGAGAGCACGTCCGAGGGCTGTTCGACGACGCAGACGAGCGTCTTGTCGCGCCGCTCGTCGCGGCAGATGACGCAGAGCTCCTCCTCGGTCAGGTTCCCGCACTCGCGGCAGAAGCCGATGCGGTCCTTGGCCTCGCGGATCGCCTCGGCGAGTGCCAGCGCCTCCTCCTCGGGCACGCGGAGGAGGTGGAAGGCAAGCCGCTGCGCCGTCCGGGTGCCAATGCCGGGCAGGCGCGAGAGCTGCGCGATCAGGTTCTCGACGACGGGGCTGAACACTCAGCCCGTAGTTCTACAGGCCTGGGAGGCCGAGTCCCTTCAGGTCACCGGCGACGCCGCCGAGCTTCGACTGCGCCATGTCCTGCGCGTTCCTGAGCGCCTCGTTGACGCCGGCGACGACGAGATCCTCGAGCGTCTCGGGGTCGTCCGGGTCGATCGCCTCGGGCGAGATCTTGACGCCGACGATCTCGCCGGAGCCGCTCGCCGTCACGGTGACCATCCCGCCGCCGACGGAGGCCTCGACGCGCTCGTTGGCGAGCTCCTCCTGCGCCTTGAGCATGTCGGCCTGCATCTGCTGCACCTGCTGGAGCATCTTGTTCATGTCCATCGACATCTACTCGCCATCCTTCCCGAGCTTGCGGGTGTCGAACGTCGTTTGCACGAGCGCGATGATCTCCTCCTCGGTCGCCGGCTCCTCCTCTGGCTGGGCATCCTCTGCCGGAGCTCCCTCGCCGAGCTCGAACGCGACCGATAGCCGGCGGCCCGTCACCTCGTGGAGGACGGTGGCGAGCACGCTCGCGTTCTTCGGATCCTCGGCCAGCCCGCGGTGGAACGAGGCCGCGGGCGGGAACTCCAGCACGAGGCGGTCTCCCTCGAGCGCCACGGGGCGCGCCTCGGCGAGGACGGAGCCCGTCGGGATCGACTTCTCCGACACCGTGGGCAGGATCGACTGCTTCCAGGCCGCCTGGAGCTCGCCCAGGTCGACGGGCGGGCCCTCGGCCGGCTCGACTGCCGCCCGCGGCTCGAGGTCGTCCGCCTCCGCCGCCGGCTGCGTCGGAGCAGAGGGGCGGGGAGCCTCGGCGCGCAGCCGCGACTCCAGCTGCTCCAGCCGGTAGGCGGTCGACTCGCGGGAGAGGTCAGCGCCGGGCCGCGTCACCTTCACGAGCGCAAGCTCGAGCGGGAGCCGCGGGTCGCCTCCCTGGCGGACGTCGTCAACCGCGAGGTGGAGGAGGTCGATCAGGCGCAGCACCTCGGCCTCGGCAAGCTGGTTCGCCTGCGACCGCAGCCGGTCGCGCGTTTCCGGCGTCACCGGCAGCGAATCGGGGACCTCGCCCATGTGCTGCACGAGGAGCAGGTGGCGCAGGTGCTCCAGGAGGTCGTTGACGAGGCGCGCGAGATCCTGGCCCTGGTCGGCGAGCTCCTCGATGAAGGCGAGCAGGCCTGCCGTGTCGCGGTCGACGATGAGGTCGCAGAGGCGGAAGAGCGCCTCCTCGTCGACCGCGCCGAGAAGCTGGAGAACCGCCTGGACGGTCACCTCGCCGTCGGTGGCCGCCGCGAGCTGGTCGAGCGTGGAGACGGCGTCGCGGAAGCTCCCGCGCGCACTCCTGGCGATCAGCGAGAGCGCGGCGTCTGGCGCCTCGATCTGCTCGCCGTCGGCGACGAGGCGCAGGAGCTTCGTCAGCTCGGCGAGCCGCGGCCTGGCGAACAGGAAGGTCTGGCAGCGCGAGCGCACGGTCGGGAGCACCTTGTGCAGCTCGGTCGTGCAGAAGACGAAGACGAGGTGCGGCGGCGGCTCCTCGATCAGCTTCAGGAGTGCGTTCCAGGCCGCGTCCGTGAGCTGGTGGGCCTCGTCGAGGATGTAGACCTTGAAGGGGCCCTCCACGGGTTGCAGGACGACGTGGTCGCGGATCTCGCGGATGTCGTCGATCCCGCGCTGGCTCGCGGCGTCCATCTCGACCACGTCGAGGGAGACGCCGTTCGCGATCGTCACGCAGGAGTTGCAGGTCTTGTCGGGCGTGGGCGTCGGTCCTTGCTCGCAGTTGAGCGCCTTGGCGAGGATCCGCGCGAGGGACGTCTTCCCGGTTCCGCGCGGGCCTGCGAAGAGGTAGGCCTGGCGCACCTGGTCGTGGGCGATAGCGTTGCGAAGCGTGCGCACGACCGCCTCCTGGCCGACGACCTCGTCGAAGTCCTGCGGCCGGTATTTGCGGTAGAGGGCAGTCACCGCGTCCATCGTAAAGGAGGAAGGGGCAAGGGGAACCACCCGGTTCCCCAAAGAAGGAGGGAGCCAACGAGGGAACCATTGGTCCCTCGTTAAAGCCCGGAAGCGCACCCTCTGTTGAAGCCGCTCTCAGGTCGGTGCCCACGACGCTCGCTCTGACCAGGTCGACCCACGGCACCCGGGAGAGACTGCTTAGCGCTGCTTCCTCCCGGACCTGACGCGGTTCACAGGCTCCCGGTGCGCGGAACCTGGCCGTCAACACTCGCGTGCGCG
>DATIBF010000161.1:0-16409 GCA_035457655.1 Gaiellaceae bacterium | reverse complement strand
GGTCCCGCCGACTGCGTCATCGCGGCGCCGGAAGACCTCTTCCTGCGCATTGTTCGCGGCGAGCAGAGCCCGATGGGCGCCTTCCTCATGGGGAAGATCCGTGTCGACGGCGACCCCGGGCTCGCGATGCGCCTCAAGGACCTGCTCGGCTAGTTTGCCCGAGGAGAGTGTCCAGGTGGGCGGCCTCCGCATCGCCTTCGGGAGCGCCGGTGAGGGCCCGCCTCTCGTCCTCTTGCACGGCGGCTGGAGCGACAGCCGCATCTGGCGCCGGCAGCTGGACGGTCTCGGTCAGGACTTCAGGGTTCGGGCATGGGACGCGCCCGGCTGCGGCCGGAGCTCCGACCCGCCCGAGGACTGGCGCATGGCCCAGTACGCGGACTGCCTGGCGGCGTGGCTGGAGGCCGTCGGCATCCAGCGCCCACACATCCTTGGCCTCTCCTGGGGTGGGGCGCTCGCCCTCGCGCTCTATCGTCGGCACCCGGAGGTGCCCGCCTCGCTCCTGCTGGCGGGCGCCTACGCGGGCTGGGCCGGCTCGTTACCTCCCGAGGTCGTGTCGGAGCGGGTGGCGCGAGCTCGTCGCGAGCTCGAGCGCCCGCCGGAGGAGTGGGTCGCCGGCTACATCTCCGGGTTCTTCAGCGAAGCGGCAGCGCCCGGCCTCGCCGCAGAGTTCGAGGCGATCATGCGCGAGCTCCATCCCGGAGGGACCCGAACCATGCTGAAGGCGATGGCCGAGGCCGACCTGCGCGACGTCCTTCCGCACATCCGCGTGCCCACGCTGCTCGTCTACGGCGAGCGCGACCAGCGCTCGCCGCTCTCCGTTGCCGAGGAGCTTCACGCACGCATCTCGACGTCCGAGCTGGTCATCCTCCCCGGCGTCGGGCACGTCGCCTGCGCGGAGGCGCCGGAGGCGTTCAACGACGCCGTGCGGGCGTTCCTCGGAAGGATCGACCTCCTCGGCTAGGACGACGCCCGCCGGCCTCGCGCTGCTCGGGGTGGACGCCCTCGGCAAACTCCTCGACGAGCTTCGCGCAGAAGGCGGCAGGTCGTCGGGCTTGGCGACTGGTCAGGGCGCGAGCCGCTCGAGGCTCCAGGAGCCGTCGGAGCCGAGGCTGTAGCGAAAGCGGTCGTGCAGGCGGTTCGGGCGGTTCTGCCAGAATTCGAGCCGGCTCGGCCTGAGCAGGTAGCCGCCCCACCAGGGCGGGAGCGGCGGGTCGTCGCCGTAGGCCGCCTGCGCCTCCGCGAACGCCCGCTCGAGCGCGTCCCGGTCGGGGACGACCTCGGTCTGGCGCGACGCCCACGCGCCGAGCCGGCTTCCGAGGGGGCGCGTCCGGAAGTAGGCCTCGGACTCGTCGCGCGGGAGCGGCTCCACCGTCCCGGACACCGTGACCTGCCGACGCGGGTCGAGCGGCCAGTGGAAGACGAGCGCGGCGTCGGGGTTCTCGGCCAGCTCGCGGGCCTTCCGGCTCTCCGTGTTCGTGAAGAAGCGGAACCCGTCCTCGTCGACGCTCTTGAGGAGGACCATGCGCGCCGAGGGTCTCCCGGCCTTGTCGGCGGTTGCGAGCGTCATTGCTTCCGGCAGCTCGACCCCGCCCGCCCGAGCGTCCTCGAGCCAGCGGGCGAACTGCGCCAGCGGATCGGGAAGGAGGTCGGGGACGTCCATCAGTCCTCGAGCTCCACGAGCAGCATCCCGCCCGAGACCCGATCCCCTTCCGCGACGTGGACGCGCTTCACGACAGCCTCGTAGGGCGAGAGGAGCGGCGTCTCCATCTTCATCGCCTCGAGCACGACGAGCGGCTGGCGGGGCTCCACCCGGTCGCCCTCGCCGGCGAGGACGCGGATGACGACGCCGGGCATGGGAGCGACGAGGGTGCTGGTCTCGTGGAGCCCGTCCGCGGCGTGCGCCGTGCTCTCGACGGTCGGGGACAAGCCCAGGCTCGGGACGGCGGCCTTCCGGTCACGGTTCAGGCGCCAGTACCCCGACCAGGGCCTCCGCGTGGGAGCCGGCAGCGAGAGCGGCGGATGTTCGCGCAGGAAAGCGGTCGTCGTCTCCCCGGCGCGCACGGCCGGGTGGTCCACGAGCCAGCGGAGGAAGCCGAGGTTGGTAGTCGTGCCGGCAACGCGCGTCACGCGGAGCGCACGGGACAGGTCGGCAAAGGCCTCCTCACGCGTCTCGGCGTGCGCGCTGAGCTTGGCGATCAGCGGGTCGTACGCGACCGGGATCTCGTCGCCCGCCTCGACCCCGGCGTCGACGCGGACGGTGTCCGGGAGCCGGAGCAGCTCGAGGCGGCCGGCCTGCGGCAGGAAGGTCAGCGGGTGCTCGGCATAGAGGCGCACCTCGACCGCGTGGCCTTCCGGCTCGCGCGAGTCGAGGCCGAGCGGCTCGCCGGCCGCGATCCTGAGCTGCTGCTCGACGAGGTCGAGCCCTGTGACGAGCTCGGTCACCGGGTGCTCCACCTGCAGCCTCGCGTTCAGCTCCAGGAAAAGGAAGCGCTCGCCCTCGAGCATGAACTCGGCGGTGCCGGCGTTCTCGTAACCGACCGCTCGTGCGAACGCCACGGCAGCCTCGCCCATCGTCGCCCGGAGCTCGGGATCCAGCGCGGGGGAGGGGCTCTCCTCGAGCACCTTCTGGTGCCGCCGCTGGATCGAGCACTCGCGCTCGCCGAGGTGGATCACGTTCCCGTGCCGGTCGGCCAGCAGCTGGATCTCGACGTGGCGGGGCCGCTCGACGTAGCGCTCCGCGAAGACGCGGCCGTCACCGAACCCCGCCTCCGCCTCGCGTGCGGCCGACTCGAGCGCGTCCGCCAGCTCTTCGGCCGAGCGGACGACCCGCATGCCCCGCCCGCCGCCGCCCGCCGCCGCCTTGACGATGAGCGGGTACCCGAGCTCCTCCGGCTCGCCGGACTCGGCCACGGGCACCCCGGCGTCGTGCGCCAGCCGCTTGGCTTCGAGCTTGTCCCCGGCTGCGCGCAGCGCCGCGGGCGACGGGCCGACGAAGACGATGCCGGCCTCCTCGACCGCCTCGGCGAAGTCGCCGCTCTCGGCCAGGAATCCGTAGCCGGGGTGGATCGTGTCGGCCCCTGCCTGCTGCGCCGCCCGGACGAGCGTGCCGGCGTCGAGGTAGCTCGCGACCGCGAGGCTCTCGTCCGCCTGCCGCGTGTGGAAGGTGCCCTCGTCGTCGGGCGCATGGACGGCCACCGTTGCGATGCCGAGCCGACGGCAGGTGGCGAAGACCCGCGCGGCGATCTCGCCGCGGTTCGCAACGAGGAGCTTGCGGATGCTCATTGTCTCGGTGTCGGTCGGTGGTCAGCTAGAGCCGTGTCCGAGCTGGACGCGGCGTGAAGAGCCGTTGTCGGGAGCGGCAACTCTGTCCTATCCTGAAGCAAATCGAACTGGAGCGGCGCAGCCCGCGGCCTCGACTCAGTTCTCGACGAGGAGGTCGAACGTGCATACGTCGCTCTGGTCGACGAATCGGAAGGGAGGCCCATGGTGGGCAGGGGTGGCTGCCGCGAGGGGCGTGGGAGTGATGCTCGTCGCTGCATGTTTCCTCATGGCGGCGACGGTCGCGTCCGCGGAGACCGTGACCACCGAGGAGCCGGTCGTGCTGGAGAACGGCGAGACCGCGCTCGAAGTCTCCCAGCTCACGGATGACGCCGTCGAGACGGTGGCCGGCACGACCATCAAGTGCAGGAAGGTTCACGGGTGGCACGGGCTCAAGCATCCGCTGTTCGGCTACTTCTACTGGAAGTACATCCTGACCATTCGCTGGTGCTGGCGGACGGGGGGCTCGTTGATCGTCAAGACGACCAACCCGTGGTCGCCCACGTACTGGCGCGAGGTCGAATGCTGCTTGCAGTTCTCGGGGTGGGACTTCGTGGGGCACATCAGCCTCGACATCGACGGGGGCGTCGATCGATCGATGTACCGCGTCCGCGCGCAGGGCAAGTTCAAGCAGTGCTTCCAGTTCTGCTTCAACACGAAGACGCCGTGGGTCCGCCTCACCGGCTATCCGGGAGGATCGTGGGGATTTGCCCATGGCAACTAGGCGAACCGTACGGCGACTCGTGATCGTGGCGGCGCTCGCCGTCGCCACGATCGTCGCGCTCATGGTCTTCCTCACTTGGGGGGCAGGCACGGGAGGGACCCGCGTCGGCTAGCCGGCCCGGCCGCTAGCGAGGCTCCGGCTCTCCCGCGTACACCCCCCACGTGTCTCCGCTCGAGAGGGTCGCGGGGCGCTTCTCGAGGAACGCTCGGAGCCCTTCCTGGCCCTCCGGGCTCGTTCGCAGCCCGGCGGCGACGTGAGCGGTCGCTTTGCCCTCCGGACGGTCGCGGATAAGCCGTTTCGCCGCCCGCACTGCCTCCGGCCCGGCCGCGAGCAGGTCGCGGGTCACGCGCTCCACGGCTCCGTCGAGATCCTCGGCGACCTCGTGGACGAGGCCGACCCGGAGCGCCGCGTCGGCGCCGAAGCGCTCGCCGGTGAGGAAGTACCGGCGCGCGGCGCCCGGGCCGATGCGGGTCAGAACGAAGGGCGAGATCACGGCCGGGATGATCCCCAGCCGCACCTCGGTGAACCCGAAGACGGCGTCCGGGCCGGCGACGGCCACGTCGGCGCAGGCGACGAGGCCGGAGCCGCCGCCGAGGGCAAAGCCTTGAACGCGGGCCACGACCGGCGCGGGACAGGCGTCGATCGTCTCGAGCATGCGGTAGAGGCGCATCGCATCGGCGACGTTCTCGTCGTAGGACAGGTCGATGGAAGCCCGCTGCCACTCCACGTCGGCCCCCGCACAGAAGCTGGAGCCCTCTCCTGCCAGCATGACCGCCCGGACATCGTCGACGTCGGCGAAGACGTCTGTCAGCTCGGCGATCAGCGCGGCATCGAAGGCGTTGCGCCGCTCCGGCTTGGCGATGGTGACGCGGAGGACGCCGCCGTCTCGCTCGATCTTCAGCGCGCTGAGCGAGCTCATCGCCCAGCAGCATAAGGTTCGCAAGATGATCAAGGGCGCTCTGGCCGCCGCAGTGACGCCGCTCCGCGACGACGGAGCGGCGCTCGACGAGGAAGCGTTCGGACCGCTGGCCGACTTTCTTGTCTCCGGCGGGCTCGACGGGATCCTCGCGATGGGGACGACGGGCGAAGGGATCCTCCTCTCGCCGCCCGAGCGCCGGCGCGTGACGGATCTCTTCGTCTCGGCGTGCTCCAGTCGTCTCGACGTCGCCGTTCACTGCGGTGCCCAGACGACTGCCGACACCATGTGGCTCGCGGAGCACGCGGCGGCCGCGGGAGCCGCCGGGGTCGCCGTCATCGGGCCGCCGTACTTCCAGCTCGACGAGGAGGCCCTCCTCGCTCACTTCCGGGCCGCAGCGGATGCCTGCGCGCCGACGCCCTTCTACGTCTACGAGTTCGCGAAGGTGAGCGGCTACGCCGTGCCGGTTCACGTCGTCGAGCGCCTGCGGGAGGTCGCTCCGAACCTTGTCGGGATGAAGGTGTCCGACGCGCCGTTCGACAGGCTCGAGCCGTACCTGCTCGAGGGGCTCGACGTCTTCGTCGGCGCCGAGAGCCTGGTCAGCGCAGGCATGGCACGTGGTGCGGCCGGATCGGTATCGGCCCTCGCCACGGCGTTCCCCGAGCTCATTGCTGCTGCTGTCCGCGATTCGAGCACGGAACGGAGCGCGCAGCTTGGTGAGCTCCGCGACGGCCTTGAGGCCTTCCCGCGTCACGCGGCGCTGAAGCGAATCCTCGGCCTGCGCGGAGTCCCCGTTCGCGCCGACGTGCGCGCCCCGCTCCGAGACCTCGACCAGGAGGAGCGGCGAGCCCTCGAGACGTGGGCGCCGGCCTGGATGGAGAGGGCAAGCGGAGAGCGGCTCGCCGGGCCGGCCGGGTAAGTCTCCCCGCCGTCCTGGGGCCACCCCGGGCCACCACCCGCTTCCGCGCCTAACGAGGAAAAACGCAACCGTGGGTGACGGACTGTGCCGAGCGCGTCGCGATGCGTGTCAACTGGCCGCAGGCGCCCGCCGGGGCCGCAGTCTCCGGCGGGCGCTTGTGTCCCCAGCCCCCGGAGACCTAAGAGTCCGTTGAAACGCGAAACTTGCGCATCCCGCCCGAGAGCGACCGCGCCACGCGACGACGCGTCTCGATGTCGTTACATTCGGAAGACGCCGAACGTCGTCTCGGGAATCGGCGCGTTGAGCGCCGCAGAGATGCCGAGTGCCACGGCCTTGCGGGTATCGACCGGATCGATGATCCCGTCGTCCCAGAGCCGTGCCGTGGAGTAGTACGGGTTTCCCTCGCGCTCGTACTTCGCGCGGATCTCATCGGGATCGGCACGGCCGACGGCCGACAGCACGGTGGCAGCCTGCTCCCCGCCCATCACCGAGATGCGCGCATTCGGCCACATCCAGAGTTGCCGCGGCGCGTAGGCTCGTCCGCACATGCCGTAGTTGCCTGCGCCGAACGATCCCCCCACGATCACGGTGAACTTCGGCACCTGTGCACATGCGACCGCGGTGACGAGCTTGGCGCCGTCTTTGGCTATGCCGCCCGCCTCGTACTCCTTCCCGACAATGAAGCCGGTGATGTTCTGGAGGAAGAGGAGCGGCACGCGCCGCTTGCACGCGAGCTCGACGAAGTGCGCGCCCTTGAGCGCCGACTCCGAGAAAAGGACGCCGTTGTTCGCCAGGATCGCCACCGGGTAGCCCTCGATACGCGCGAAGCCGCAGACGAGGGTCTCGCCGTAGAGGGCCTTGAACTCGTGCAGGCGGCTCCCGTCAACCAGTCGCGCGATGAGCTCGCGGACGTCGTAGCCCTTGGCGTAGTCGGTCGGGACGATCCCGTACAGCTCTTCGGGATCGAAGAGCGGCTCCTCGGGTGGGACGACGTCCCACGGAGGATCCGGCTTGCGGCGATTCAAGTTGCGTGCGATCTGCCGAGCGAGCGCGAGCGCGTGCTCGTCGCTGACGGCATAGTGGTCCGTTACTCCGGAGATCCGCGAATGGACGTCGGCACCGCCGAGCTCCTCGGCGCTGACCTCCTCGCCGGTCGCGGCCTTCACGAGGGGCGGGCCGCCGAGAAAGATCGTCCCGGTTCCGCGCACGATGACCGTCTCATCGCTCATCGCCGGCACGTACGCGCCGCCGGCGGTACAGGAGCCCATGACGACCGCGATCTGCGGAATGCCCTTGCCGGACATACGCGCCTGGTTGTAGAAGATCCTGCCGAAGTGGTCCCGGTCGGGAAAGACCTCGTCCTGTAGAGGTAGGAACGCGCCCCCGGAGTCGACGAGGTAGATGCACGGCAGGCGATTCTGCTCCGCCACCTCCTGAGCGCGCAGGTGCTTCTTGACGGTGAGGGGGTAGTACGTGCCGCCCTTGACCGTCGCGTCGTTGGCGACGATGACGCACTCGACGCCCTCGACCACACCGATGCCGGAGATCATGCCCGCGCCAGGCGCGTCACCGCCGTAGAGCTCCCACGCGGCGAGCGCGTTCAGCTCGAGGAAGGCCGAGCCCGGGTCGAGGAGCCGCTCGACCCGGTCGCGGGCGAGGAGCTTGCCGCGTGCCCGGTGACGATCGACGGCTTCGGGCGGCCGCTCCGCGGCGACCCGCGCGGTGCGCTCCCGCAACTCGCCGACCAGCGCTTCCATGCCCTCGCGGTTCGCCGCGTACTCCTCCGCGGCCAGATCCGCTCGAGAATCGAGGACGCCCACTACGAAAGGCGGGGATCGGGGCTGGCTATGCGAACAGCCTACTCTCCGGAGAGACGGGACAGGCTCCGGACGTCTAGAAATCGCCGAGCGCCCTCGCTAGCTTTTGGCTTCCATGGCCCCTGGGACACGTACGTTGGTGCTCGCGCTGCTCGCGACCATCGCCGTTCAGCTAGCCGTCGCACCGGTCGCGCAGGCCAAGTTGATCGTGGGGAGCAACAAGGCGAACAAGCTCGTGGGCACCGGTAAGCAGGACGACATCTTCGGGCGCCTCGGCGCCGACGTCCTCGTCGGGCTCGGAGGCGCTGATCGTCTCTATGGGGAGGAGGGTCCGGACATCCTGCTGGGCGAGAAGGGGAACGACAGGCTGTGGGGCCTCGGTCGCGACGACACCCTCGACGGCGGGCCCGGGGCCGACCGAATCTGGCCGGGCTACGGCGGCGACGTCGTCGAGGCCGGTCGCGGAGACGACGTCGTCCAAGCCGCCGACGACGACGGCCGCATGGACTCCGTCGACTGCGGCCCTGGCTTCGATCGCGCCGTCGTCAACCGACGAGACCAGGTCTTCAATTGCGAGCGCGTCACCCGTCGCTCGGGAGCCTGGGTGCGAGGGCGGCTCTGGGTCGACTGGAACGAGGTGAACCACTGGAGTCAGTTGGACGGTCACTTTCGCGATCTCCTCGTCGGGCTGGCGGGTGACGACTATCTGAACGGCTTCAGCTTCCCCGACATCCTTTGGGGGAACGACCAGGACGATGACCTCTACGGGAACAGCGGACCTGACCTCCTGCTCGGAGGCTCCGGCGACGATGAGCTCTTCGGTGAGGGCGGCGACGACCGGCTCTGGGGAGGCATCGGCCTGGACCAGCTCGACGGCGGCGAGAACCACGACCTGCTGTTTTCGATTGCGAACGACCGGGAGGTCGATGTCGTCGACTGCGGCCCTGGCCGCGACCGTGCGGTCGTCCGGCCGAACGACGTCGTTCAGAACTGCGAGCGCGTGATCCGGATCAGGCGCTAGCCAAACCTTACGGCTGCTTGACACAACCGGCACGGCTTCCATACAGCGCCGTGTTTTAGTGCGTGCACGGCCCACCTCGCGAACGAAACGCCCGTGAAACGGCCTCTCCTACTCGTTGCAGCCGGTGCTCTCGTGGCGCTCGCGGTCGCTCCGTCGGCGTCGGCGAAGGTCATCGTCGGTACTGCCGGCGACGACACGCTCGCCGGCACCGACGAGCGCGACTTCGTCTACGGTCGGGCCGGGAACGACGTCGTGGTCGGGAACGACGCTCGCGACTTTCTCTTCGGCCAGCGCGGCAACGACTCGCTCGCGGGCGACGCCGGCGCCGACTGTCTCTGGGGCGGAGCCGGTTACGACGCGCTCGAAGGGGGCGGGGGCCCGACGTCCTCCACGGCGGCCCGGGACTGGACGTGCTCGAAGGTGGGTCAGGAGACGACCTGCTCGGATCCGGTGAGAACGACTCTCTTCCCGACGTCGTCGATTGCGGGCCGGGACGCGACCGAGCGGTGGTTCGCGTGGGTGACACCGCGATCGACTGCGAGCGCGTACGGGTCATGCCGGCTCGCCGCTCCCGCATCGTCTTCCAGCGCGGGACGCGCGGCGACGACACGCTGACCGGCTCCGAGACGCGCGACTTCATCCTTGCGCTGGCCGGGAACGACACGATCTCCGGGCTCGGGGCCGCGGACCTTCTGCTCGCTTAGCGGGGGACGTGCGCACGAGAACGGGGCCCACGTCGGGCCGGACCCCGTTCGACCGCCAGCCTTGTCCTCCCAGGCGCGCAGGCGAATTTCCACGCCCTTGGCGGCGTACCGTGACACACGTGCGCGTCTCTTCGCTGTACGCTCGAGAGCGGGTGGTGGGAGAGGGGTGCCCCCAAAGGACCCAAAGGTGCGGTCGCAGCCAACGGCTACGACGCGGACACCGACAACGCGTCCAGGGCCGCTCGCAGGGACGCGACGTAGTCGCGGAGGCCGGCCGGGCCTGCCTCCTCTGCGATCTGCACGGCCCGGCTCCCGACGATTACGCCGTCGGCGAGCGATGCGGCGTCGGCGGCCTGCTCCGGCGTCGAGATGCCGAAGCCGGCGAGGAGCGGGACGGCCGTGAGGGCTCGGGCGCGTTGGACGAGGTCCTCGAGCTGCGACGAGACGGTTTCCCGCGCACCGGTCGTGCCCGTCAGCGAGACGAGGTAAAGCCAATCGTGCGTTCGCTCGGCCGCCAGCTCGATCCGCTCGGCGGTCGAGGTCGGCGCGACGAGTTGCACGCGGGGGATCTCCGCGGCAGCCTCCAGCGGGAGGTCGGCGACGATCAGGCTCGTTGCTCCCGCGGCGTGTGTGTCCGTCCAGAAGCGGTCGTAGCCGTACGCCTCGAGGAGCGACGCGTAGGTCATCGGGATGAGCGGAACGTCCGGCCCGATTCGACGGCGCGTCTCGGCAAGGCACTCCAGGCACCTCTGCGTTCGCATGCCGCGTGCGAGAGCGCGCTCGCCTGCCAGCCGAATCACCGGGCCGTCGGCGAGTGGGTCGGAGAACGGGAAGCCGAGCTCGAGGAGGTCGGCACCACCGTCGACCGCGGCCTCGGCCAGCTCCGGGGTCTCCGGGAAGGACATCAGGTACACCGAGAGCCGCTTGCTCATGCCCCGTGGGAGAGGATGACCGCGAGATCCTTGTCGCCGCGGCCCGAGAGGCAGACGACGATCAGCTCCGCGTCCAACTCGAGAGCTCGCGCAAGCGCGTGCGCGGGCTCGAGCGCCGCGATGATCCCCTCGCGCTCGGCGAGCAGACGGAGAGCGGCGAGCGCTTCCTCGTCGGTCGCCGGAACGTACTCGGCGCGCCCGGTGTCACGGAGATGGGCGTGCTCGGGGCCGACGCCCGGATAGTCAAGCCCGGCGGAGATCGAGTGCGCGTCCGCGATCTGGCCGTCGTCGTCGGCGAGAACGGACGAGCGGGCCCCGTGGAGGACACCCGGCCGACCGGCGCCGAGGCTTGCGGCGCCGGCGGCCTCCACTCCGACCAGGCGCACGTTCGGGTCGTCGAGGAACCCTGCGAAGATGCCGATCGCGTTCGAGCCGCCGCCCACGCACGCCACGACGGCGTCGGGAAGCCTTCGCTCCGACTCGAGAGTCTGCTCGCGAGCCTCGACGCCGATGACCGACTGGAGCTCCCGCACGATCTCCGGGTACGGGTGCGGGCCGACGCACGAGCCGATCAGGTAGTGGGTCGACTCGACGTTCGTGATCCAGTCGCGGATCGCCTCGCTGGTCGCCTCCTTCAGCGTGCGCGTCCCAAACTCGACAGGTCGCACCTCGGCGCCCAAAAGCCCCATCCTCTCGACGTTCGGCCTCTGCCGCTCCATGTCCTCGGCACCCATGTAGACGACGCATTCCAGCCCGAAGCGGGCGCAGACCGTGGCCGCGGCAACCCCGTGCTGGCCGGCTCCGGTCTCCGCCACGAGACGCTCCTTGCCGAGCCGCCGGGCGATCAGGGCCTGCCCGACCGCATTGTTGATCTTGTGAGCCCCGGTGTGGCAGAGGTCCTCGCGCTTCAGGTAGATGCGGCGGCCATCGCCGATGCGCTCGGCGAGGTAGAGAGGTGTCGGCCGGCCCACGTACGTGCGGTGGAGCTCGGCGAGCTCGGCCGCGAAGCCCGGGTCGGCGCGGATCTCCGCCCAGCCGCGCTCGAGCTCCTCCAGCGCAGGCATGAGCGTCTCGGGCACGTACTGGCCGCCGTAGGCCCCGTACTCTGCCAGGCTCATACCGGAATCCCCTGCGGGGACCGGACGGCTGCGACGAACGCGCGAATCCGGGAGTGATCCTTCACCCCGGGGGAGAGCTCGAGGCTGCGGCTGGCGTCCACGCACCACGGCCGCACGGCCTCGATCGCGGCGCGCACGTTCTCGGGCCCCAGGCCGCCGGCAAGCAGGATCCGGCCCGAGGCCGCGGCGGCGTCATCCCAGTGGTGCTCGTCGTTTCCGAGCCAGGGGAGATCGCGCACGCTCGCAACGGGCTTGCCGTCGCGCAGCAGCACGCCGTTGCGCGCGCGATGGCCGTGTTCTTCCGGGTAGAGCTGCACGAGGTCGGTGTCCGCGTCCACCGCCTCGCCGACACAGACGGCGACCGAGAGCATCGTCTCGGGTACGGGCAGTGGGGTGACGGCCCGGCGGGGGCTCTCGGCAAGGACGAAGCCGGCGAGGTCCGCCCCCGCCTCGGCGGAAGCCGCGACATCCTCCTCACGGGTCAGGCCGCAGACCTTGACGAGCGGACGGGCCAAGAGCTCGGCGAGCCTGGCGCCCGGATCCTCGGCCCGCATGAGCGCGGAGCCGACGAGGATCGCGTCGGCGCCTGCCAGCTCGGCCTCGGCACCGTGCGCCCGGTTGGCGATTGCGCTCTCGGCGACGACGACCCGGTCGCGTGGAGCGGCGGCGACCAGCTCGAGCTGAGCACGGCGATCGATCTCGAAGGTCCCGAGGTCGCGCGCGTTGATGCCGATGATGTCGGCGCCCAGCGCGGTCGCGCGCTCGAGCTCGCCAGCGTCGTGGGCCTCTACAAGCAGATCGAGGCCGAGCTCCCTTCCGCCCGCGAGCATGAGGCGCGCGTGCTCGTCGCTGAGGTCGCGGAGAAGGAGGAGCGCCGCGTCGGCGCCGGCGATGCGGGCCTGGAGGAGGTCTCCCTGGTCGTCGAAGAACCCCTTGGCGAGGAGGGGGACGGTCGTGGCCCCCCGCGCGGCCGCGAGGTCGCGGAAGCAGCCGCCGAAACGGTCGTCGACGAGAATGGAGACCGCCGCGGCGCCGTTCTCCTCGAACGCCTTGGCGAGTGCCGCCGGGTCGGCGTCGGGCCGCAGGTCGCCGGCCGAGGGCGAGCGCCGCTTGACCTCGGCGATCGTGCGGAGGCCCTCTCCGGCCAGTGCGTCTCTGAAGCGCCCCATCAGGTGCGCTCCTGGCCCGAGCGGTCAGGGCCAAATGCCTGGCACCGGGACGCGTTCTCCGCGGACAGGTGAACGCAGCGGGTGAGGCGTCGAGGCCGTTCCCAGAGCGAGGCGGGCGCGAACGGACAGGGCCAAGTGCCTGGCACCGGAGCGTGGCTCACGGGGACACGGCCTCTCGCTGCGAGAAGGCGACGAGCGCCTCCAGGCGCTCGGCGGCGGCGCCGGAGTCGACCGCCTCCGCGGCCACGCCGTAGCCCTCCGCGAGGTCGGCGGCGTGGCCGGCCGCCGCGATCGCGCCCGCGGCGTTCAGAAGGACGGCCTCCCGCTTCGGGCCGGTCACGCCCTCCAGGATCTCCCGGACGACCGCGGCGTTCTCTGCCGGCGTGCCGCCGGCGAGGTCGGCGGACGAGCAGCGCGGGCCGCCGAAGTCGGCGGGGTCGATCTCGCGGCGCCTGACGTCGCCCTCGACCACCTCGCAGACGAGGTTCGGCCCGGCCGGCGACAGCTCGTCGATACCGCCGGCGCCGTGGACGACGAACGCGTGCCCTGCGCCGAGCGCGGCCAGGACGGACGCGATCGTCTCCACGAGCTCCGGGGCGTAGACCCCGACGACCTGCGCCCGAGCGCCGGCAGGGTTCGTCAGGGGCCCGAGGACGTTGAAGACCGTGCGCGTCGCCAGCTCGCGCCGCACCGGTGCCGCATGGCGCATGGCCGGGTGGTGCGCCTGCGCGAAGAGGAAGCCGAAGCCGAGCTCGTCGATCGAGCGCTCGATCTGGAGAGGCGTCAGGTCGAGCCTGAACCCGAGCGCCTCGAGCACGTCGGCCGAGCCGGAGGCCGAGGACACCGCGCGGTTCCCGTGCTTCGCGACGCCGGCGCCGGCTGCCGCCGCCACGAGTGCCGCAGCGGTGGAGATGTTGAACGTTCGGGCGCCGTCGCCGCCGGTCCCCGCGGTGTCGACGAGATCTTCACGAGCCGGCCGCACGGAGACGACGTGCTCGCGCATCGCCTCGGCGCACCCGGCGATCTCGTCAGCTCGCTCGCCCTTGAGCCTCAGCGCGATGAGGAAGCCGCCCATCTGCGCAGGCGTCGCCTCCCCGCTCATGATCTGGTTCATGACCTCGCGCGCCTCGGCGCGCGTGAGGTCGTGCCCCTCGAGGAGGTGCGCGAGCGCCTCCTGGATCGTCACAACCGCCCCTCCAGGAAGTTGCGACCGAGCGCAGGGCCGTCAGGCGTGAGCACCGACTCCGGGTGGAACTGGATGCCGACGACCGGAAGCCGGCGGTGGCGCACGGCCATCACCTCGCCGTCGGCGGCGGTCGCGCAGACCTCGAGCTCGTCCGGCACCCGGGTCGCCGCCAGCGAGTGGTAGCGCCCGCCCTCGAGCGGATCCGGGAGATCCGCGAAGATGCCGCGGCCGTCGTGCGTGACGGCGCTCGCCTTGCCGTGCAGGAGCCTGCGGGCCTGGCCGATCTCGCCGCCGAAGGCCTGGACGATCGCCTGGTGTCCGAGGCAGACGCCGAGCGTCGGCACGCGGGGCCCGAGCCGGCGGACGATCTCCACCGAGGCGCCGGCGTCCTCGGGCCTGCCGGGCCCGGGCGAGATGACGAGATGGCTCGGCGCCATCCGCTCGGCCGCCTCCGCGTCGACCGCGTCGTTCCGGAGCACCGTCACCTGGGCGCCCAGCTCCTGGAAGAGGTGGGCGAGGTTGTAGGTGAAGCTGTCGTAGTTGTCGACGAGGAGGATCACGTGCGGGTCCTCCCATTCTGCTCCGCGTCGTCGATCGCCGCCTCCAGGGCCGCGAGCTTCCGCAGGCACTCCTGGTGCTCGGCGGCGGGGTCGGACTCGGCGACGAGGCCGGCGCCCGCCTGGAGCCGCGCCACCCCGTCGGCCAGGATCACCGTGCGGATGGCGATGCAGGTGTCAAGCGACCCGTCCGGGAGCGCGTAGCCGACCGCTCCCGCGTACGGGCCGCGGCGGTAGCGCTCGAGCTCGGAGATGATCTGCATGGCGCGCACCTTGGGCGCACCCGAGACCGTTCCGGCGGGGAAGCAGGAGCGCAGGAGGTCGAAGCCGGTGCGGCCCGGCGCGAGCTCGCCGGCGACCTCCGAGACCAAGTGGGTCACGTGCGAGTAGCGCTCGGCCTCGAGGAAGCGTACGACGCGCACGGTCCCGGGGGCGCAGACCCGCGAGAGGTCGTTGCGGCCGAGGTCCACGAGCATGACGTGTTCTGCCTTGTCCTTCTCGGACGCGAGCAGCCGCTCGGCGTCGCCCGCGCCCGGGCTGGTCGTTCCGGCGATCGGGTTGAGGGAGGCCCGCGTCCCCTCCAGCTTGACGAGGGTCTCCGGCGAGGAGCCGACGACGGAGATCCCGTCCAGCTCGAGCAGAAAGTGGTACGGCGAGGGATTGATGCGCCGGAGCGAGCGGTAGAGCGCGAGCGCCGACGCGCCTGTCTGCCGCTCGGCGCGCTGCGAGAGCACGATCTGGAAGGCATCGCCCGCGCGAATGTGCTCCTTTGCCCGCCGGACCCCTTGCTCGTACTCCTGGCGCGTCGGTGAGCGGCGCGTCGGACCCGCATCACCCGCGACGATCTCGTGGGCGACAACCTCGCTGCCCAGGCGCGCGGACACGTCGCCGGGATCGCCGGCGAGCACGTCCGCCGTGCTCGCCACATGGTCGAAGCGAACGAGCGTGTCGGCCACGATGAACCGGCTCTCCGGAAGGTCGGGCCCTTCCGCCGGCAGCGGCACGGTAGGCTCCAACAGGGCCACATGGTCGTAGCCGAGGTAGCCGACGACCGGCCGGCCCGCTTCCACCTCGCTCTCGGCCTGGGCGAACTCGACAAGCCGTGCGCCTGCCCCGACGAGGCTGTGACGCCCCAGGCGCCCCTTCTCGACCGACTCGAGCAGGAAGCCTGCGCGCATGCCCTCGCGCAGTCGCAGGTAGGCGCCCAGCGGGGTGATCAGGTCGGCGTGGATGTCGGGTGCGTGAGCCATGCAGGCGAAAAGACCCTCCTGGCGGGGGTCTACGAGCGGAGCGGGCTGTGAGGATGCCTCTGGGCTAGCAGGCGACGCTCCCGCTCCGCTCGCGGGGCCAGGCCCACCAGGTGCGGACGGGAGTGGTCATCTGCCCGGAGGGTAGGGGAGGGCGGAGGGGCGCGTCAAGGCGGCCGTTTCGGCATCCGGGCGGATTGCCGATAATCCGTAGCGATGGAGCCGCACCCCATCCGCATGGTCGTTAGCGACGACCTCTGGCGCTCGCGGCTGACCGTCTTCTTCCGCCTGCTTCTCGCGATCCCGCACGTGGTCTGGCTCCTGATCTGGACGTATGCCACGACGTACGTGGTCGCTCCGATCGCGTGGCTCCTGACGCTCATCCTGGGTCGGCTACCCGACCCTCTGTGGCGTTACTTCTCCTCGTACGTCCGCTACACGACCCATGTCTTCGCCTTCATCTTCCTCGCCGCGAACCCCTTCCCGGGCTTCATCGGCCGGGGCGGCAGCTATCCGATCGACCTCGAGGTCGCCCCGCCGGGACGGCAGAGTCGTTGGAAGACGCTGTTCCGGATCATCCTGGTGCTCCCCGCCTTCTATCTCGCGTTCGTCCTGCTCGCCTTTCCTGTGCTCGTGCCGCTGGAGTACGACGAGGCGACTGAGCAGTACTACGGCCTCTATCTTCCCTGGGGCGTTTCGGCCGTCGCCGCCTTCCTCGCCTGGTTCGCCAGCATGGCCGTCGGGCGCATATCGCCCGGCTTTCGCGATCTGCTGGCCTACA
>DATIBF010000160.1:0-13561 GCA_035457655.1 Gaiellaceae bacterium | reverse complement strand
GGGTCGTCCTCGAAGACCGACGGACCGACGACCCGAAGCCGCCTCGCCCGGAGGTCGGGCTCCCCGCCGAAGGGGTCGACGAGCGGCCCGCCGTCCAGGGGCCGCGCCAGCGCGTTGACCGTGAAGTCGCGTGTGGCCAGGTCCTCCTCGATGGTCTCGCCGTGCAGCGGGGTGAAGTCGACCGTGTTCCCGTTGCGAAACGCGACTCGCCAGGCGCCGTGGCGCTCGGAGAGCGGAAAGACCGCGCCGCCGGCCAAACGCGAGTAGAGGCGCGCCCCGAGCTCGGGGCTCGGGCAGGCGACGTCCACGTCCACGATCTCACGGCCGAGCAGCTCGTCGCGCAGCGCCCCGCCCACGACCCACGCCGGCACGTCGCCGATCGCCCGGCGGACTCGCTCATCCACCGATGATCCTCCGGTCGGAACGTGTGCGGTCGCGATTCAGGCCGCACGTGATCTCGTAGTTGATGGTGCCGAGCACCCGCGCGTGTTCCTCGGCGAGGATTCCGTCGCCGATCAGCGTGACCTCCGTCCCCTCCGGTTCGTCGCCGAGCTCGACGGCCAGCGAGTCCATCGAGACCGTCCCGACGACTCGACGCCTCGTTCCGCCGACGAGCACCTCCGTACCCGAGAGCCCGCGCCGGAAGCCGTCGGCATAGCCCACGGGGACGATGCCGATGCGCTGCGGCGACTCGGCGACGAAGCGACGGCCATAGCCTGTGCTCTCGCCAGGCCGAAGCTCACGCGCGTGCGCAACGTAGCTTCGCCAGGAGAGGGCCGGCTCGAGCCCGTGGCCCGCGGGGTCGTCGCCGAACGGGGAAAGCCCGTAGAGCGCGATCCCGCAGCGGACGGCGTCGAAGCGGGCCTCGGGGAAGCGGAGGGCGCCGGCGCTGTTCGCCAGGTGAGCGGTCACGCCGGGGAACGCCGCCCTGACCTCCTGGAAGCGCCCGATCTGCTCCCCCGCGAACGACTCGTCCGGATCGTCGGCGGTGGCGAGGTGGCTCATCACGCCGACGACCTGCCGGCGCGGGACGGTCAGCGCCTCGGCAAGCCTCATGCCCCACCTGCCCATGCCCGTGTCGACCTTCACGTGCACGTCCAGACCCTCCGGAGCCTCCGGCGACGAGAGCGCCACCTCGAGCCGGGCGTCACGCGCCGCGGCCTCCTCGCCGGGGGCAAGCGGGCTCATGACGAGGATGCGTGGCGCCGGAAATGCTTCGCGCAAGTCCTCGCCCTCCCGGGCTGTCGCGACGCAGAGGCAGGAAGCGCCGCCCTCGAGCGCGGCGCGGGCCGCTCCGACCGCCCCGTGGCCGTAGGCGTCTGCCTTGACCACCGCCCAGAACTCGGCCGGAGCCGCCGTCCCGCGGAGCAACTCGGCGTTCCGCCTGATCGCGCCGAGGTCGACCGTGATCCGGGACCGCCTCACCGCGAGAGCGCGGGCGAGAGCGACTCGACGACGTCGCGAGCGATCATCCCCGCCTGCCCGTGCCGCTCGGCGGCGATCTGCGATGCGACCCCACACGCGGCGGCGGCCGCGGCGGCGGCGGCGCTCGCGTCCATCCCTTTGGCGAGGAATGCGCCGACGACGCCCGTGAGGACGTCGCCGCTCCCGGCCGTGGCGAGCCCCGGGCTCCCGAGATCCACGACCACGGGGCTCCGTCCGGGCCCGGCGACCAGCGTGTCGATCCCCTTGAGGAGGACGACGGTGCCGGTGTCGTCGGCGCCCGCCTGCACCGCGTCGAGGCGGTTGGCGCTCACCCAGGCCGAGGGGCGGCCGAGCAGCCGGCCGAGCTCGCCCGCGTGCGGGGTCAGCACCGTCGGGGCGTCGCGGGAGAAGACCCAGTCGAGGTGCCCTGCGAGCGCCCAGAGCCCGTCGGCGTCGAGGACGACCGGCTTGTCGAGGCGGTCGAGGAGGAACCCGACGAGCGCCCGCGTGCCGTCGCTCCTCCCCAGGCCGGGCCCGAGGGCCACCGCTCCCGCCCGCTCCGCGGCGCGGAGGATTTCGTCGGCCGCGTCCGGCGTCAGCGCGCCGTCCTCGTCCGCGCACGGCTTCGTCATCACCTCGACGAGGCGCTGCTCGAAGACGAGGTTGAGGGAGGCGGGAACGCAGGCGGTGACGATGCCCGCGCCGGCCCGGAGCGCAGCCTCCGACGTGAGCGACGGGGCCCCGGTCAGGCCCCGCGAGCCGCCGACGACGAGCACCGATCCCGCCGAATACTTGTTGTCGCGCTCGGTGCGACGCGGGACGAGCTCCAGGATCCCGCTCGTGGCCCTGCGGAGGCGGGTCTCGATCCCTGCGAGCCCGATGTCGGCGACGACCAGCTCTCCGGCGTGGAAGCGGCCCGGGGCGATCGCGTGCCCGACCTTCGGCGCGTGGAACGTGACGGTGAGCGCCGCCGCCACCGCGGCGCCCGCGACCCGCCCGGTCGAGGCGTCCACGCCCGACGGCAGGTCGACGGCGACGATCGGGACTCCTCCGGCGTTCAGCTCGGAGATGGCCCGGGCCGCGTCGGGCCGCGGCGCTCCGCTGAACCCAGTCCCGAAGAGCGCGTCGACCGCGAGGTCTGCACCGCCGTGCTCGTCGTCGAACGGAACGCCGGCCTCTCGCGCCCGTTCGAGCATCACCGCCGCGTCGCCGACGACCTTCTCCTCGTGCCCGAGAAGTTGGACGGCCGACTCCCGGCCGGCGCGGGCGAGCTCCGCGGCGACGACGAGCCCGTCGCCGCCGTTCGCACCGGTTCCGCACCACACCGCCACCCGACGCGCCGCGGGGAAGCGGGTGAGGATCTCGTCGGCGACGCTCTTGCCCGCCCGCTCCATCAGCTCGAGCGTCGGCCCCGGGTATGCGGCCTCCGCGGCGCGCATCTCCCCGGCGGTGTAGAGCGGCTCGTAGGCCATCAGGAGACGGCGACGACCGCCACCGCGGCGGCCATGCCCTTCGAGTGCGTCATCGACAGGTCGATCTCCGCCGCGCCGACGCGCTCGGACCACGCCTCGATCCTCCCCGAGAGCCGGACCGACGGCTTGGGGCGCCCGGCGATCTCGACCTCCTTCCAGGCGAACGCGCGGGCGACGCCGAACCCGAGGGCCTTGCCGACCGCTTCCTTCCCGGCGAAGCGGGCCGCATAGTGCTGGGCGGGGTTCGCGCGAGAGTCGCAGTACGCCTGCTCGGCGGCCGTGAAGCAGCGCTCCCGAAAGCGCGGGTAACGCTCGAGCGCCTCACGGATGCGCTCGATCTCGATCAGGTCGAGACCGACCTTCACGCACGCCCCCGCAGAAAGACCGGGACGTCGGCGATCGAGTCGACGACCCCGTCCGGCAGAGGGTCGGCCGCCGCGAGCGTCGCCTCCCGGAACTTCCCGGTGCGGACGAGCACCGCGCGCATGCCGGCCGCTTTCGCGCCGCCGACGTCGGCCTCGACGTCGTCGCCCACCATCACCGCGTCGGCCGGGGCCGCTCCGATCTCCGCCAGCGCAGCGTCGAAGTACGCGCGGGCCGGCTTGCCGACGACCTCGGCCTCGACTCCGGCTGCGTACTCGAGACCCGCCACGTAGGCGCCGCCGTCGAGGCGTGGCCCGCCCGAAGTCTGCCACCAGCGGTTGCGGTGGAGGCAGACGAGACGCGCGCCGCCGTCCAGCTCCGCGAACGCGCGGTTCAGGTTCTCGTAGCCGAAGACGTGCCCCGTTTCCTCGCTTTCGTCCGCGCCGCCGAGGAGGACGACGTCGGCGTCGCCCTCGACGAGCTCGACCTCGGCGCCGAGATCGTCCTTGACCGCCTCCATCGTGAGCGCGAGCACGCGCTTCCCCGCGAGCAGACGGGAAGCCACGACCGCCGTCGTCGTCAGCTCGTCGTCGTCGAGCTCGATGCCGAGCTCACGGAGCTCGCCCGCGAGCTGTCGCCTGGCCCTCGTGGTGTTGTTCGTAACGAAACGAAGACGATGTCCCTCGGCCCTGAGCGCCCGCACGGCATCCCCGCCGCCCGGCACGGGCTCGCCCGACACGTGCAAGACGCCGTCGATGTCGAGCAGAATCGCCGCCATGCGCTCCGAGTCTATTCGCGTGCGCCGCGGGCTTGCGATCCCGCTGGACGAGATCCGCTTTCGCACCTCACGCTCCAGCGGGCCCGGCGGGCAGCACGCCCAGAAGACCGAGACCCGCGTGGAGGCGATCTTCGACGTCGACGCTTCGCCGACTCTCAGCGACGAGCAGAAGGCGCGGATCCAAGCGCGGCTGGGCCCCGTCGTCCGCGCCGTCGCGCAGGACGAGCGCAGCCAGTTGCGAAACCGCGAGCTCGCCCTCGAACGCCTCGCCGCCGCCCTGCGCGACGCCCTCCGCGTCGAACGCCCGCGGCATCCGACGACGCCGACGAAGTCATCGCAGGAGCGCCGGCTGGGCGAGAAGCGCGCGCGTAGCCGCACGAAGAAGCTGCGCCAGCCGCCGGACGCAGACTAGGGCCACGTTGTCAGCCGGGCCTCCAGCCGTCTACCATCGAAGAATGTCGCGTTGGCGTCGCGTGACTCTGCCGGTCTTCCTGCTGGTGCTCGGGCTCATCTGGGCGGCAGCGCACGCACTCGCTCACGACGTTGCCACCCAGCCCGCAGCCGGCCACCATGCGGCCGGCAGCTCGGGCGTCGAGTCCTACTTCGCCTATCTCCCGACGTCTCTGGCACTCTGCCTGACCCTCGCAGCCGCGATCGCCACCGGCGCGGCGCTGGGCAACCGGTGGGCTGGGAGGTCGGGACGATCCGTGTGGCTCTTCGGTCTCGTACCGGTACTCGGCTTCGCGGCCGACACCCTCGTCGAGCCGACGAGCAACGGGTCGACGGCGGCACCCGCGGCCGAGCTCGTCCCCGTGTTCCTGATCGGCCTGCTCGTCCAGATTCCGTTCGCGCTCGTCGCGGTGGGGCTCGCCGGCAGGATTCTGTGGCTCGTCGAGCAACTGGCCTTCACCTTGCGGAAGGCCGAAGGCGAGGCGAGGCCCGAGGCGACGACGAGCCTTGCCTGGGCCGACACCGGACTCGGCCGGACGCTCTATCTGGCCCGGGCGGGGCGCTCGCGGGCACCGCCACTCCAGCTCGCGCACTAGCTTCCGGAGCGACCGGCAGCGCGAGTCGCCGACCCCGTGTCCCACCACCCACGGGTCGAACGACCGGCTCGACGCCTGCCACCTGGCTCCGGGCCGAGGCCATCGCGCCCGACCCGGCCGACGCCGAGTCTCCCCTAGGGCTCGTCTCCACCGGATGATCGGCAGCATGGCCTCGAGCAGGCCGGCACCGTCGTTGCCTGACACCTCCGCGGCGGTGCCGGCCCTCGACTCCGCGCCGGACAGGGCCGGTTCGAGTTGTCAGGCGATGGGCAGGCCCTCTACGATCTCCCTGCAATGGGCCGCCGTCGACTCGTCGTCCCGGTGCTGCTCGTCCTGGCCGGCGTGGGATGGGCCGCGGCGCACACGGTCGCTCACAGGGAGGTCATGTCCGAGGCGGGGATGCCGCCGAGCATGGCGGACCGGTACCTCGGCTACCTGGCCACGTCCCTCGCGCTCTGCTTCGCGCTCGCGCTTCCGCTCGCCGCCGGCGCCCTGATCGGCAAGCGCTGGCGAGCGGCGTCGCTTCGTTCGCTCTGGCTCTTCGGCTTCGTCCCGATTCTCGGCTTCGTGGGCCACACGGTCGCCGAGCCGCTGATCACGGGGGCCTCCATGAGCATCTCGGCGGTCGTCCCGGTCGCGCTCGTTGGCCTGCTGGTTCAGATTCCCATTGCGCTGGTCGTCGTCGGCCTCGCGCATCACATCATCTGGCTGGCCGAGAGGCTCGCCCGGGCGGTTGCCGCTCCGACCGGAGCGCGCGCCAGAGCCAGGACTTCGAGCTATCCCCTGCCGCGAGCCGTCAACGCGTCGGCTTTCCGCCTCGACCTCGCCTACGCCGAGCGCGGCCCCCCTCTTCTCGCGGCCTGAGTCGGGCAAACCGGAGCCGCGCCGACCGGCGTAGTTCCAGCGAGAAGAGAGGGGGAGAAACTCATGGACCAGGTCGCAGGGCCGGCCTGGCTCGCAACTCGGAGGTTCCCACGCGGGTCTGAACGGCCGCGCCACGACGGCTGCGCCGCCGCCCACGTGCTCACCGTCCACAAGGGCGCATGACCTCGGGCGGGAATCGTCTCCCTTGGCTGCTCTCGCTCGCCTTCGTGGCTGCCGGCGTGCTCGCCTCGCACGGGCTCGCGTACCGGATCGTGGAGCCGAATGCGGAGCGCCGCCAACATCTGCTCGAGGAGACCGGGCATGGCTACCTGAGCCTCGAGCTCGCCGGCTCACTGCTGGCCGCGCTCGTCATCGTTGGCTTCGCGGGCTGCGTGCTCGGCGGCGCCCGGCGCGGCGACGCGCCGGCGCCCTGGATCTTCGGTCTCGCCCCTCCTATCGGGTTCGCGCTTCAGGAGCACGCCGAGCTTCTTATCCACACCCACGCTTTCGAGCCGAGCCCCGTTCTTGCGCCGACGTTCCTTGTCGGGCTCGCCCTCCAGATTCCGTTCGCCCTGATCGCTCTGCTCGCTGCGCGAGCCCTTCTCGCCATGGCCGGAGCCCTGGCGACGCGACACGGACTTCCGCCGCGCCTCAGGCTCGCGCCCGACGGGACGCTCGAGCTGGCGGTCTCGGATTGGCGCCCCGCGGCGCCCGCGCTGCTGAGCGCCCGCGGCCAGCGCGCGCCTCCCGGGACCCTCGCGCTCTGACATGCGGCTCGCGGTGTTTCCGAGGCCGCGAGTCAAGGGGAAGGAGGAGAGGAACCATCCGTCAGCACAACTCAGGTCGACGAAGCCGCTTCGCGGCGGCACTTGCTGCGGCACTCGTACTTGCGGCCGCACTGGCATCGAGCGCCTCTGCGCACTCGGTGCTCATCGGCACCCAACCTGGGAACGACGTCGTCGTCCCGGAATCGCCGGATGAGGTCGTCCTCGAGTTCAACGAGCCGGTGGACACGTCGCTCGGCTCGCTCCGCGTGTTCGACGGACAGGGGCAGCAGGTGGACAACGGGGACGTCAGCCAGCCCGTGGCCAACGAGGTCGCGGTGGGGCTGGAGTCCGAGCTCCCACCCGGCACCTACACGGTCGCGTGGCGGGTGGTTTCGAACGACTCGGATCCCATCTCCGGAGCGTTCGTGTTCCACGTACTGGAACGCGGCGTCGGGGCGGCGAACGTCTCGATCGATGCCCTCACCGGTACGTCGCAGGCTGTGGACGTCCTCTTCACTGCGGGCCGGTTCTTCGACCTCGCCCTGCTCCTTCTCGTCGTCGGCGGCTCGGTCGTGCTCGTCGTGGCCCTCCCGGCCGCGGAGTGGACTGTCCGGCGGCGGCTCTACGGGATCCTCGCGGCATTGGCGGGAGCGCTGGCGCTCGTCGCGCTGGCGAACATCCTCCTCCAGGGAGCGGCCGCCGGCGGTCTGCCTCTGGCGGACGCGTTCTCGTGGAGCCTGTTCACGTCGGTGCTCGAGACGCGCTACGGCGAGGTCATCCTCATCCAGTCCGGGCTCGCGGCGACGCTGGCCCTGACGGCGCTGGGGATTCGCCATGCCGCGAGCAGGGACCGCCGGCTCCTCGCGGGGCTGACGCTCGTCCTCGGAGCCTGCCTGGCGGTGACGCCCTCCTTCTCCGGCCACGCGAGCACCCTGGGGGCGCTCGGACTGACGTCCGACGTCGTCCACGTGGTCTCCGCAGCCATCTGGACGGGCGGGCTCGCACTCATGCTGCTCGGCCTTCTCCTCGCTGGAGACAACCGGTGGCTCCTGGCGATGACCTGCGTGCCCCGATTCTCGAACATGGCCGTCCTCTCGGTCGTGGCCCTGATCGCCGCCGGCATCACCTCGGCCTATCTCCAGGTTCGCACCTGGAGCGGGCTCTGGGAGACCGAGTACGGGCTTCTCCTCATGGCGAAGATCGTGCTCCTCCTGCCGCTCCTCGCTCTCGGGGCGTACAACAACCGCTATGCGGTGCCCCGGTGCAAGTCGGGAATCGCCTCCCCGCTCGAGCGGCGCCGGTTCCTCAGGGTGACCGCGGTGGAGCTCGGGATCATGGCGGCCATCGTGGCGGTCACGGCGGTGCTCATCAACGCGGAGCCCGCCCGCACCGAGCTGGAGATGGCCAAGGGCGAGGACGAGCACGCGGCGATGCCGGGCGACACGATGACCGAGGCGGGGCACGAGCCCTTCACGGGCGCGGTGCAGCTCGGTGACATGCGGGCCACCGTCACCGTCGATCCGGCCATGCCGGGCGAGAACACCATCACGATCACGTTCATGCCATCCGCAGAGCCGCCCAACGAAGTCAGCGTCTCTGCATCCCTGCCCAGCGAGGAGATCGGGCCGCTCGACTTCACGGCGGAGCCCGATCCGGCACAGCCCCACGCGTATGTGATCGAGGACGCATCGCTCTCGATCGCGGGCGAATGGGAGCTCCGCGTCGAAGCCCTGCTGGGCGAGTTCGACCTACTCACCGAAACCATCACGGTTCCCATTCAAGGGGGTTAAACCGATAGTGCTTCGCAAACTGATCATCTGCGCCGCGGTGCTCGCCGTGGTCTTTCCCGCCACGGCGGCTGCCCACGTGACGATCCAGCCGGGCGAGTGGGAAGCGGGCGCCTTCGCCCGCATGGCGGTTCGCGTCCCGAACGAGCGGGACGACGCGGAGACGACGAGCGTCACCGTGCAGTTCCCCGAGAACGTACCGAGCGCCCGCTTCCAGGCACATCCGTTCTGCGAGCGGGAGGTCGAGCGGGAGGAGCTCGCCCAGCCCGTGGAGGACCTCACCGAGCGCATCGTCAGCGTCACGTGGACGTGCGATCCCGCGATCGCGACCGACGGGTTCGAGGAGTTCGGAATGAGCTTCCAAGTTCCGGAGGACGCGCAGCCCGGCGACGAGATCCTCTTCCCCGCCGTGCAGGTCTACTCGAGCGGCGAAGAGGTTGCCTGGGTCGACCCGGACCCGGAGGCGGACTCGCCCGCTCCGCGGATCACGGTCGTCGCGCCCGAGGACGAGGAAGAGGCCGAGCCGGCGCCTGCGGCGACGACCACCGAGGCGGCCGCCGACGAGACCGCCGCCGTCCCGGCCGTCAACACGGACGACGACGACTCGATGTCGACCGTGGCCCTCATCTTCGGTATCGCCGGCCTCGCCGCGGGGCTCATCGCCCTCGGCGTCGCGCTCTTCCGCAAGCCGAAGCCAACCGCGTAGCTCGACGTTCATCGAGGCCGGCGCCGGTTCGCGCGGCGCCGGCCTCGTTTGGAGACGAGTTCTTACTCGACGGTGACGGTCTTGGCCAGGTTCCGCGGCTGGTCGACGTTCATGCCCCGGAGCCTGGCGATGCGGTAGGCGATCAGCTGCAGCGGGATCACGGCGAGCGCAGCCTGCAGGAACGGGTGCGTCCGCGGGACGAAGACGACGTCGTCCGCGTGGTGCTGGATGTCCTCGTTGCCGTCCGTGGCGATGGCCACCACCTCGGCCCCGCGCGCCCTCACCTCCTGGATGTTGGAGACGACCTTGTCGTAGACGTGCGAGTCCGTGGCGACGACCACGACCGGGGTCTCCTCGTCGAGCAGCGCGATCGGGCCGTGCTTCATCTCGCCGGCCGAATACGCCTCGGTGGGGATGTAGGAGATCTCCTTCAGCTTGAGCGCGCCCTCGAGGCTCACCGGGAGGCCGATGTGGCGGCCGAGGTAGAGGAAGAACGGCTTCTGGTAGTGGCGGCGCGCGATCTCCTCGATCGGGTGGTCCGCATCCAGGTAGGCGGCGATCTTGGCCGGCAGCGCCTGGATCTCGGCGAGCAGGCGCTCGATCTCCTCCTCGGGCAGCGTCCTCCGCACCTGCGCGAGCCGGAGCGCGAGCAGGTAGAGCAGGGTCACCTGGGAGGTGAAGGTCTTCGTGGCGGCGACGCCGGTCTCCATCCCGGCACGCGTGTAGAGGACGCGGTCGACCTCGCGCGTGATCTGCGTTCCCATGAGGTTCGTGATCGCGAGCGTGCGCGCTCCGCTCTCGCGCGCGAGCCGAACCGCCTGCACGGTGTCGCGAGTTTCGCCGGACTGGGAGATCCCGACGACGAGGGTGTCCCTGGCGAGCACCGGATTGCGGTAGATCCACTCGCTCGCGATGTCGGGCTCGCACGGAATCCGTGCCCACTCCTCGATCACGTAGCGTCCGATCACGCCGGCGTGGTACGCGGTCCCGCACGCGAGGATCACCATGCGCCGGAGGTTCTGGAGCTCCGTCTCCGAGAGCCCGATGTCCTCCAAGTCGAGGCGGCCGCCACGCACCCGCTCGCCGATCGTGTCGGCGACAGCCTGGGGCTGCTCGTAGATCTCCTTGAGCATGAACGTCTCGTAGCCCTGCTTCTCGGCCGCCTCGTCGTCCCAGTCGACGTCCATGTAGTCGCGGTCGCGGGAGAGGCCGCCCGCGATGGGGTAGAAGCGGACGCCCTCGGGCGTGATGGCGACGACCTCCCCGTCCTCGATCAGCTTGACGCGCCGCGTCTCGCGCAGGAAGGCGGCGATCGACGAGGCGAGAAACATCTCGCCCTCGCCGACGCCGACGACGAGCGGGCACTGCAGCCGCGCGCCGACGAGCGTGTCGGGATGGTCGCGGTGGACGACCACGAACGCGAAGTGGCCCTCGAGCTCGGCGTACGTCGCGCGGACAGCCTCCACCAGATCGCCCGTGTGGTGGCGCTCGACGAGGTGGGCCACCACCTCGGCGTCCGTCTCCGAGCAGAACGTGTGACCGTCGGCGAGAAGCGAGTCGCGGAGCTCGCGGAAGTTCTCGACGATGCCGTTGAGCACGACCGCGACCTCGTCCGCCAGGCAGCCGGTCAACGGATGTGCATTCTCGTAGGAGACCTTTCCGTGCGTCGCCCAGCGGGTGTGGCCGACGCCGGTGGTCGAGTCGGAGCCGTTCGACCCCGCCGCGTCCTTCAGCTGGTCGAGATTTCCGACCGCCCGGACGTAGTCGAGGCCGTCCGGCTCGACCAGGCAGAGGCCTGCCGAGTCATAGCCACGGTACTCGAGCCGTTCGAGACCCTGGAGCAAGAGGTCCTTCGCCGTCCTCGAGCCCACGTATCCGATGATGCCGCACACCTCGAACCCCCTCCCGTCCTCTCGCCGGTTCCCCGGCCGACCCTCTCTACTACCGACCTGCCGTGGAGCGTGAGCTTCGAAAACGAGACGGAAAAAACGCGAGCCCGGCCGCTGTGTCTAGCCGAGCTCTCTCTGAACGAGAGTGCGGATGGTACCACAGAGACGGCGAGATTCCTCCTCCGTTTCGGCCTCCGCGAGCACCCTGACGACCGGCTCCGTCCCCGAGGGCCGAACGAACACGCGTCCGCGTCCGTCGAGCTCCTCGGTCAGGCGAGCGGCCTCGGCGAGGATGCCGGGCGGCACCTCCAGGCTGCGGACCCTCACGTTCGCCTTCACCTGCGGATAGCGCGGCATGACACGTGCCGAATCCGCCAGGGAGCGGCCCTGCTCGACGAGGGCCCGGCAGAGCAGCAGCGCGGCGACGAGGCCGTCGCCGGTCACGTGCCCGTCGAGGTAGAGCAGGTGCCCGGATTGCTCGCCGCCGAGGACGCCGCCCTCGGCCCGCAGCGCCTCGAGGACATAGCGATCGCCCACGGCCGTCGTGAGCACTCGGATCCCGTGGTCCGCCATCAGTCGGTGGAAGCCGAGGTTCGTCATCTGCGTGACGGCGACGAGGTCGACGCCGAGGTGGAGCGCGAGGACGGCGAGGATCTGGTCGCCGTCGACCTCGTTCCCCTCCGCGTCGACCGCGAGCATGCGGTCGCCGTCCCCGTCGAACGCCACCCCGAGACTGGCACCCTTCTCGGGGACCACGCGCGCGAGGAGGCGGAGATCGGTGGCCCCGCAACCGGCGTTGATGTTCGTCCCGTCCGGCTCGGCGCCGACGACCGAGATCTCGGCACCGAGCCGCTCGAAGGCAGCGGGAGCGACCTCGACCATCGCGCCGTTCGCGCAGTCGAGCACGACGCGCAGGCCCTGGAGGGACGCGCCGAAGCGCTCGCAGACGAGGTCGACGTAGCGTTCGCCGAGCCCCGGCGCCTCCCGGATCTCGCCGACCGGTACGGGCTCGGCGTCGAGGAGGGCCTCGACGGCCTCCTCCTCGGCGTCCTCGAGCTTCCAGCCGCCGCGGAAGAACTTGACGCCGTTGTACTCGGCGGGGTTGTGGGAGGCCGAGACGACCGCCCCCGCGTGCTCGGCGAGCAGCGCGACGGCAGGGGTGGGAAGCACCCCTCCGACGAGGACGTTGGATCCCCCGCTCTCCAGGCCCGCCGTGAGCGCGGCCTCCAAGGCGGGCCCCGACGCGCGGGTGTCGCGGCCGATCAGCACCTCGGCGCCGCCGCTCCAGCGGGAAAAGGCGCGCCCGAGCCGCTCGACCAGCTCCTCGGTCAGGTCCTCGCCGACGACGCCCCGGACCCCGTCGGTCCCGAACAGCCGCCTCGGCACTAGTGCCTCTTCGGGTGGTGCTGCCCGGTCTCTGGGTCGCGAGCACCAAGCTGGAGTTCGCATTCGCGCGCGGCCAAGGCTGGTGGCCTTGGCAAGCGCGAAGGTGGGCTCCAGCGCCGCGTGATCGCGGGCCAGAGGCGGGCGGGCGTCGCCCGGAGAGGCACTGTTACCTCTTGGAGAACTGCGGCGCCTTGCGGGCCTTGTGAAGGCCGGCCTTCTTACGCTCGACGATACGCGCGTCGCGCGTGAGGAAGCCCTCACGCTTGAGCACGCCGCGAAGCTCCGGATCGGCCTCGACGAGCGCGCGGGCGATGCCGTGCCGCAGCGCGCCGGCCTGGCCGCTCGGGCCGCCGCCGCGGATCCTGGCGCGGATGTCGAAGCGCCCCTCGACGCCCGCGACCTTGAGCGGCGCCGTCGCCGTCGTCCGCAGGGCCTCGCGCGGGAAGTAGGACTCCAACGACCGGCCGTTGATCCACGTCGCGCCGTCGCCGGGCCGCAGGATGACGCGCGCCACGGAGGTCTTGCGCTTGCCGGTGCCCTGGTACTGCGCGATCTCAATCATCGAGAGACAACGGTTGGGGATTCTGCGCCTCGTGCGGATGCGTCGGCCCCGCGTAGACCTTCAGCTTCGTGATCTGGCGGCGCGCCAGCCGGTTGCGAGGGAGCATGCCCTTGACCGCCGTGCGGATGACCTCCGTCGGCCGGCGCTCGAGCTGCTCGGCGAGCGTCCGCGAGCGGAGGCCGCCCGGATAGCCGGAGTGGCGGTAGTAGCGCTTCTGCTCGAGCTTCTTCCCGGTAACGGCGACCTTCTCCGCGTTGACGACGACGACGAAGTCTCCAGTGTCGACGTGCGGCGTGTACTGAGGCTTCCGCTTGCCGCGGAGGGTGTCGGCGATGCGCGTCGCGAGACGCCCGAGGGTCTGGCCCTCGGCGTCGACGACGTACCAGCGCTGCTCGATCTCCTTCGGCTTGGCGGTGTAGGTCTTCATCACACCGAAAATCGGCGGACAGGGCGTCCGCCGAGCGCGGATTCTAGCAGCGAGGGCTCGTCTCGGGATGATGCTTCGTCGTCGGGGTG
>DATIBF010000159.1:0-12649 GCA_035457655.1 Gaiellaceae bacterium | reverse complement strand
CTCGGCGGCGAGATCGGGACGTTCGACGACCTCTTCCGCAGGATCGCGCGTGGGGGCGAGGAGCGGCGGAGCGTCGCCACCGACGCCCAGCGGGCGCTCGTCCTCCGTCGCGCGCTCGCCGGCGCGAACCTGAACGGGCTGCGCGCCTCGTCGCGATTCTCGGGCTTCGGCGAGACGCTCCTCGGCACCTTCTCGGAGCTCGAGTCGGGACTCGTCGACCCTGGACAGGTCGACGACGACCTCGGCGTTCTCTACGGCGCCTACCTGGAGGAGCTCGAGCGGCTGCAGCTCTGGGATCGCGACCGCCAGCGGGCGTACGCCGTCGAGCGCGTCGAGAGCGAACTGTCGGCGTGGGCGGGCCGGCCGGTGCTCGCCTACGGCTTCGAGGATCTGACCGGAGCTCAGTGGGGTCTGCTCCAGGCGCTCGCCGGCCGCGCCGAGGTTCACGTCTCCCTGCCGTATGAGCCGGGCCGGGCCGCCTTCGCGTCGCTGGGACGCACGGCGGCCGACCTGGCCCTCGTCGCCGGCGACCGCGTCGAGGAGCTGCCGCCCGCCTACGCCGAGATCGCCCATCCTGCCCTCGCCCACCTCGAGCGGGCCCTCTTCGCCGACGGGCCGCGCCCGGAGCCGCCGCCGCTCGAGGGCGCCGTCCGCTTCCTCGAGGGCGCCGGCTCGCGCGGTTCGCTCGAGCTCGTGGCCGACGAGCTGCTCCGCCTCCTGCGCGAGGGCACGCCTCCGGAGGCCGTGGGTCTCGTCTGTCCGTCCCTCGACCGGCTGCGGACGCCGCTCGAGACCGTCCTCTCGGCAGCCGGCGTCCCGTACGCGATCGAGGGAAGGGCCCGCCTCGGCCAGACGCCCTTCGGTCATTCGCTCCTCTCCGCGCTCCGCTTTCTTTGGCAGAGCGAGATCCGCCGGGACCTCTTCGGCTTCCTTCGCTCTCCCTACTCGGGCCTGCCGCGCGCCTCCGCCGACTACCTCGAGGGCCGCCTGCGTGGCCTGGGTGTCCGGTCCGAGGTCGAGGAGCGGGTGGTCGCCCTGAGGGGGCAATCCCTTCCCCCGCTGGACGAGGTGCGGGCGGCCGCGTCGCCGGTCGACGCCGTGCGCATCCTCGCGCGGACGATGCTCCGCGGCGCCCACGGCCTGGAGGAACCCCCGGTGGGAGAGGCCTCTCGCCTCGATCTCCGCGTGTGGGAGGCGGTCAGTCGCCTGCTCGAGGAGCTCGACGGCTGGCGGGAGCTGGCCGGGGAGCTCTCCCGGGAGGACATCCTCGCGGCGCTGGAGCGCCTGCCCGTGCGCCTCGCGTCCGCAGGCGAGCCGGGGCGGGTCGCGGTTCTCGACCTCCTGCGCGCGCGGACGCGCCGCTTCGACACGGTCTTCGTGCTCGGGCTCGAGGAGGGGAGCCTCCCGCGCCGCGCCGTACCGTCGCCGTTCCTCGACGATGACGCCCGGCGCGAGCTCGACGAGCGCACGAGTTCGCGCCTCGTGCGGCCGGAGCCGGTCTCCCGGGAGCGCTACCTCTTCTACGCCTCCTGCACTCGCCCCTCACGGCGGCTCTACCTCGTTCGGGAAGCAGCGACCGACGACGGTGCTCCCCGGCTTGCCAGCCCGTTCTGGGACGAGGTGCGCGCGCTCTTCGACCCCGGCGACGTGTCCCGTTGGACTCGGAGGAGGCCGCTCTCGGCGCTGACGTGGCAGCTCGAAGAGGCTCCGACGGAGCGCGAGCGCCTCAGGGCGCTCGCCGTCCTCGCCGACCGCGACGCGATCGAGGCGGAGTCGCTCGCCGCGGCAAACGGCTGGGAGCGGCGACTCCAGCGGGCTCGGTCCGCGTTCGACCGCCGGACCGCGCTCGCGAACCCCGCGGTGCTCGCGGAGCTCGGCGCGCGGCAGAGCTTCAACGTCACGGAGCTCGAGGCGTTCGCTTCGTGCTCCTCGATCTGGTTCGTCGAGCGGCTCCTCTCGCCGCGCTCGATCGACGCCGAGGTGGACGCGAAGCTCCGCGGCTCGATCGCCCACACGACCCTCCACCGCTTCTACGCGGGCCTGCCAAAGGAGGTCGGGACCGAGCGCGTCGAGGCCGGTCGCCTCGAGGATGCCGTCCGCTTCCTGCGCCGCTGCTTCGACGAGGCCCTCGAAGGCGTGCGCCAGGAGCTCACCGACCTCGAGCGGCGGGAGCTCGACGGCAGCCTCTGGCGGGACCTCGAGCGCTTCGTCAGCCAGGAGGCCCGTTCGCAGTCGCCGCTCGTGCCGCGGCGCTTCGAGGTCGCGTTCGGAACGGAGCGGTCGGCGCCCGAGCTGCAGCGGGGGCTCGACCTCGACGGCTTCTCGCTCTCCGGGAAGATCGATCGCATCGACGTCGACCCGTTCAGCGCGCGCGGAATCGTCTGGGACTACAAGTCGGGGAAGACGGCGTTCTCGGCGGCGAAGATCGACTCGGAGCTCCGGCTGCAGATCCCGCTTTACATGCTCGTGCTACGCGACCTGGTCGGGATCGAGCCGCTCGGGGGCCTCTACCGCGCGCTGGCCGGCGAGCACAATGCCCGAGGCCTCCTGCGCGCGAGCGCTCGCGACGACGGCGTCCCGGGTTTCCAGCGTAACGACTACCGCGAAGAGGACGAGTTCTGGGCCCAGATCGAGCGGGCGACCGAGCACGCGCGCGGGTTCGTCGGCCGGATTCGGGCAGGCGACGTCAGGCACGACCCTCTCGGCGACGCGGGCTGCCCGTCGTGGTGCGACCTCGCTCCCATGTGCCGGGTGAGGCGCCAGTGAACGCCCCCAATCCCGAGCAGATCGCGGCCATCGAAGCGCCCGGCGTCGTCTTCGTCTCGGCCGGCGCCGGGACCGGGAAGACGACGGTGCTTGTGGAGCGCTTCGTCAAGGCGGTCTGCGAGCGCGGGCTCGACGTCGACTCGCTCCTGGTCATCACCTACACCGAACGCGCTGCAGGCGAGCTGCGCGACCGCATCCGCGGGCGGCTCGCCGAGGCCGGCCGCCCCGAGCTCGCACGGGAGCTCGACGCCGCGTGGATCTCGACGATCCACGGCTTCTGCCACCGCTTGCTGCGGTCCCACCCCTTCGCCGCGGGCATCGACCCGCGCTTCCGGGTCCTCGACGACGCCCAGGCCCGCGTTCTCCAGCGCGAGGCGTTCGAGCGGGCCCTGACCGACTTCTGTGCCGACGGGGATGCCGAGCGGCTCGGCCTGCTCTCGACCTACGGCGTGAGGGCCCTTCGCCGGATGCTCACAGGCGTCCACGAGACGCTGCGCGCGGCCGGGCGCCCCCTCCGCCTCGAGCTGGGCGAGCGCACAGGGCTGGCGGCGCGCAGGGAGGAGCTGGAGGAGGCGGCGCGCCTCCTCGCGGCGGACGAGGAGGCGGGGAAGACCGCCCGCGCCACCGCGACCCGCGCGCTCGAGGTCCTGGCGGAGCGAACGCTGCCGGAGCGGCTTCTCGATCTGGGCGAGCTCAAGGCCAAGGGCGAGCGCGCGGCCAGTTACGAGGAGGCGAGGCAGGCGGTCGAGCAGGTGGCGCTCGACGAGCTTGCGGCGCGGGACCGCGACCTGCTCCAGGGGCTCCTCGAAGGCTTCGGCCTCGCCTACCGGGAGGCGAAGGAGCGCGAGTCCGCGCTCGACTTCGAGGACCTGCAGCTCTCGGCGCGCGACCTCCTTCGAGACGACCCCGCCGTGCGCGAGCGCGAGAGCTGGCGCTTCCGCTCGATCATGGTCGACGAGTTCCAGGACACGAACCGACTGCAGTGCGAGATCGTCGACCTGCTCGCCGAGGGCCCAGACGGGAAGGAGCTCTTCTTCGTCGGCGACGAGTTCCAGTCCATCTACCGCTTTCGCCACGCCGACGTCGAGGTCTTCCGCGAGCGGCGCGAGGAGTCCGGCGGCGTGCTCGCGCTCACGCAGAACTACCGCTCGCGGCCCGAGGTGCTCGCGGCGGTCAACCACCTCTTCTCCAGCGAGTTCGGTGCCGAGTTCCAACCGCTCGCGGCGGCCGGGCGGTTTCCCGATCCCGTCTTCGGGCCTCCGGTCGAGCTGCTCGTCACCGACAAGTCGAGCTACGCGGGCACGCCGACGCACTGGCGCCGCGCCGAGGCTCGGCATATTGCCTCCCGCGTCAGGGCGCTCGTCGACTCCGGCGAGGCGAGCGCCGGGGAGATCGTGCTCCTCTTCGCGGCCGGGACCGACGCCGAGCACTACGAGGACGAGCTGCGCAGGGCGGGCCTCCACACCTACCGCGCCACCGGACGCGGCTACTTCGGTCAGCAGCAGGTGGTCGACCTGCTGGCCTACCTCCGCCTTCTCCACAACCGCTACGACGACGAGGCGCTCCTCACCGTCCTCGCCTCGCCCCTGGTCGGGCTCTCGAACGACGCGCTCGTGCTCCTCCGCCGGGCCGCGCCCAGGCGGCCGCTTTTCCTTCCCTTCGAACGCGGCTTGCCCGCCGATCTCTCCGCCGAGGATCTGCGCCTCAGCCGAGCCTTCCTCCAGCGGTACGAGCGGCTCGCCCGCGCGGCCAACGGCCTCCCGCTGGAGCAACTCTGCGAGCGCATCGTCGCCGACCACGACTACGACCTCGCCGTCCTCGTCCAGTGGGACGGCCGCCGCCGCTACGCGAACATGCGCAAGCTCGCCCGGCTCGCCCGTTCGTACGAGGAGCTGCGGGGCAGGGACATCGAAGGCTTCGTGCGCTTCGTGCGGGAGCAGGAGGCCGTCGGCGCCCGCGAGCTCGAGGCCGTCGCCGAGGAGGAGGACGCCGACGCCGTGCGGCTCCTCACCATCCACGCGGCCAAAGGCCTCGAGTTCAAGGTCGTGATCGTCGCCGACGCGGGGCGCGATCGAAACGCGCCCTCGCCCGACGAGATCCTCTGCCTGCCGGACGGCCGTTTCGGCTTCAGGGTCGCCGACCCGGCCACCGGCGCGCGCCGGGCTGCCTTCGCGTACGAGCGGGTGCGGGACGCCGAGCGCGAGGCCGAGCGGGCCGAGCGACTCCGTCTCTACTACGTCGCGATGACCAGGGCCATCGACCGGCTGATCGTCTCCGGTGCCATCGACCCCGCTCGGGCGGCCGACCAGGCGACGCCGATCGGCTGGGTGCTCAGCCGTCTCGAGGCGCAGGAGCTCGAGATGGCGGACGACGGGCCGCTCGAGCTCGCCCGCGACGGTGCGCGCCTGCTCGTCCGGATCGACCGCCACCGGCCGGAGCTCGCGGAGCGGGCCGGCGAGTCCGAGGCTCCCGCGGATGAGGAGGAGGGGCAGCTCGCGCTCTTCACCGGCCAGGAGGTCGCTCCGCTCCCGCCGCCGGCGCCGCGGCTGCCGGAGCTCGTCCCGGTTCCGACGCCTCCGCTGCACAAGGTGCGCCGGCTCTCCTACAGCGCGCTCGCGCTCTTCGACCGCTGCTCGTACCGCTACTACGCGGAGCGCGTTGTCGGCCTGAGGCCCGCGGACGCCCACGGCACCGTTCCGGGCGCGACCGGCCTCGCCGCGACGGAGGTCGGTGACGCGGTACACCGGCTCCTCGAGGCGGTCGACCTGACGGCGCCGGCCGTGCCCGACGTCGAACCCGTGCGGGCGTGGTATCCCGCGGCGACCGAGGAGGAGCTCGAGCGGATCCGTGGGTTCGTGAGCTCGTACTGCGAGTCGGAGCTCGCGCGACGAGTCGCCGGTCTCGCAGGCGCCGCGGCCGAGCGGCCGTTCGCCTTCGAGCACGACGGCGTGCTCCTGCACGGTCGTCTCGACGTCCACTGGAGCGAGGGGAGCCGGGCGCTCGTCCTGGACTACAAGACGAACTCGCTCGCGGAGGGCACGCCCGACGAGATCGTGCAGGCGGACTACCGGCTGCAGCAGCTCGTCTACGCGCTCGCCTGCTTCCGCGGCGGGGCCGACGAGGTGGAGGTGGTCTATCACTTCCTCGAGCGCCCGGACGCCGTGGTGTCGGCGACCTTCGCCCGGGAGGATCTGCCCGGGCTGGAGGCGGAGCTGTCGGCCGCCATCGCCCGGATCGACGCCGGCGACTTTCGACCCACGCCGAGCGAGTTCACCTGCGCAGGCTGCCCGGCGCTCGACCGCGTCTGTGCCGGCCCGCGCCTCCTCTCCGTCCAGGTTCCTGTCGAGTACGCCGAGGTCTAGTGGCGATCTCCGCGCCGCGCAGCTACGTCCGCGAGGCGCGCCGGCGCGTCGCGCCGAAGCGAGAGCGGATCCGGGAGATCATCGCCAGGCTCGCCCGCGCGCACCCGGACGCCACGATCGCCCTTCGCTTCCGCGACCCGGTCGAGCTCCTGGTCTCGGTCATGCTCTCGGCGCAGACGACGGACGTGACCGTCAACCGCGTCACGGAAAAGCTCTTCGGGAAGTACCGCCGGCCCGAGGACTATCTCGCCGTGCCCGTGGAGGAGCTGGAGGCCGATATTCGCCCGACCGGGACGTTCAGGCAGAAGACGAGAAACCTCCGAGGCACCATGAGGATGCTTCTCGAGGAGTACGACGGCGAAGTGCCGGAGCGCCTCGAGGATCTCGTCCGGCTTCCGGGAGTCGGCCGGAAGACCGCGAACGTCGTCGCGGCCGAGCGGGGCGCGACGCAGGGCATCGTCGTCGACACACACGTCCGTCGCCTCTCGCAACGGCTCGGCCTTACGCGGCAGCACGATCCGGCGAAGATCGAGCGCGATCTGATGCGCATCGTGCCGCGCGCGGACTGGGCCCGCTTCCCCCACCTCCTCATCTGGCACGGCCGACGCGTCTGCGACGCACGGCAACCGCGCTGCGAGGAGTGCGTGCTCAGCGACCTCTGCCCCTCGAGCCGCGTGTAGCCCGTCGCGGAAACGCCCCGGTGCCAGTAGCCCGTCGCGGACACGCCCCGGTGCCAGGCACTCGGCCATGGCCCTGTAGGAGCCCAGGCACCCCGCCAGAGAGGCGTGGTCACTGGTTCACCTGCGAGCGCGTCCTCACGGCCGTGTCCAGGTGCCAGGCACTGGGACATGCCTAGGTGCCGCAAGGAGAGGCGCTGGACTGGAGGATGTCTCGCCGCCACACCTCGACGATGACCCTTCGTCACCTGATCGTCCGGGCGCTGAACTCCGCCTGCCGCGCGGTGGATTCGGTCGCCTACCGTCCTTCCGTCGTCAGGTTGACCCGTGCCGCGCCGAGCTGGTGGCGGTGCGAGCTCGCGCGTCTCTCCATGCGGCTCGACGACGAGTGGGGAACAGGCTTCTGGAGCGGACCGGAAGCCCCCTGCCCTCCAGGCGGTCTCTGCCGGGCGTGTGGCCGCCGGGCGGCGTGGCTCTTGGTCGGGTGGCAGCCGGACTACGACTCGGAACCTCCGGCGCCGGACTGGTACCTCGGTCACCATCCAGTCGAGATCTGCGGCTGGTGCGACCTGGGCAGCGAGCCCATTCGCGATCAGGTCGAACTCCAGTGGGCCCTCGCCGCCGCCCGATCGCACAGCGTGTCATGGCGGTGGAGGTGGGAGAGCCGGCGCTAGCGGGGCGCGACGGCGACCAGCAGCCCGCCGTCTTCGTCGTAGGCGGGGAAGAAATCGGCGCGGACGACCTTCGTGACGCCCGCGCGCGTCCGGAGCGTCAGCTTCTGGTCGAAGCGGCGCACGCCGTACTCGAGGGCGAGAGCGGCGGGGGTCGGCCCGTTGGCCTCGGCCTCGAAGAGGGCCTCCATCACGTCTTGCCCGAGCACGTCCCCCTCGCGATAACCGGTTAGCTCGAAGAACCCCTGGCCGGTGGCGATGATCCGTCCCTCACGGTCGCAGACGACGAACCCCGTGCCTGGCGCGGGGTAGTAGTCGTCCATCATCTCGAAGAGAAAGCCGAAGCCGCAGCTCGTGCAGGCGACCGGCCTTCCGGTGAGGCCCTCGAGCCCGTCGTCGTCGAGCGACCGGCGCCGGCAGTTCGGGCAGATGAAGTACGGCACAGACGCAGGCTAGCTGCGCGGCGCAGCGAGCGCGTCGAGCAGCCGGCCGCGCTCGGAGGCCAGCCAGCGCTCCGCGTCGAGAGCCGCCATGCAGCCCGAGCCGGCGGCGGTCACGGCCTGCCGGTAGACGTCGTCCTGCACGTCACCGGCGGCGAACACCCCGGGGATGTTCGTCTCGGTTGTCTTGCCCTTCGTGATCAGGTAGCCAGTCTTGGGATCCATGTCGAGCTGTCCCTTGAAGAGCTCGGTGGTCGGGTCGTGACCGATGGCTACGAACAGCCCCTCTGCAGGGATCTCCGTGCGCTCGTCCGTCTTCACGTTGCGGACGATCACTCCGCTGACGACGTCGCCGCCGAGCACCTCCTCGACCACGGAATCGAGCACGAACTCGATCTTCTCGGTCGCGCGGGCGCGGTCGACCATGATGGGCGACGCCCGGAACACGTCCCGCCGGTGGACGAGGGTCACCTTCGAGGCGAACTTCGCCAGGAAGGTCGCCTCCTCCATCGCCGAGTCCCCGCCACCGACCACGACGACGTCCTTCTCGCGGAAGAAGGCGGCGTCGCAGACCGCGCAGTACGAGACCCCGCGGCCCTGGAGCGTGCGCTCGGACGGGAGCCCGAGCTGCCGTGCGTTCGCCCCCGTCGCGACGATGACGGTCTCTGCGCGGTACTCGTCGTCGCCGACCCAGACGCGGAAGGGGCGCTCGGAGAAGTCCACCCTCGTGACGTCGTCCGTGACGAACTCGGCGCCGAAGCGCTCGGCCTGCTTGCGGAAGTCCTGCATCATCTCCGGCCCGAGGACGCCGTCCGGGTAGCCGGGGTAGTTCTCCACGTCGCTCGTGATCATCAGCTGGCCGCCCCACCCGACTCCCTCGATCACGAGAGGGCTCATGTTGGCTCGGGCCGCATAGAGCGCGGCGGTGTAGCCCGCCGCGGCCCCTCCGATCACGATGACTTCACGCACGTCGCTCGCGTTCACTCGCTCCACCTCAGTCGAATTCAGTTACGTATTTCTTAAACGACCGGTGCCGGGATCGTGTTCCGATTGTGTAGCTTCCCGGCTCGGAGGAGAAAGCTACAGGGAGCCATCGGATGGCACGAACCGTCAGCTGGGAGGAGCTTCGCGATCTCGCCGGCTTCGAGGCGGAGAACGGGATTGCGATCAGCGTCTATCTCGACCTCGACCCGAGCGTGGTTCCGACGGCCGGCGACGCGCAGACGCGCCTCCATTCGCTCCTGGACGGGGCAGCGAAGGAGAACGGGGGGAAGGGGCGCGAGCTCACCCATCAGCAGCGCCTGGCTCTGAGGGATGACCTGGACCGGATCCGCCGCTACTTCGAGGCCGAGTTCGAGCGAGACGGCGCCCACGGTCTCGCCATCTTCTGCGCGGGCCTCGACAACGTCTGGCGCCCGCTCCCGCTCACCGAGGTGGTCCCCGACGGGATCAAGGTCGGACAGCTCCTCTATCTCGCGCCGCTCGTCCCGCTCGTCGGCCGCGGCGAGGGGGCGCTCGTGCTCGTGGTCAGCCGCGAGCAGGGACGCTTCTACCGGCTCCGGGCGGGCCGGCTCGAGGATCTCGCCGACTACTTCGAGGAGCAGCCGAGACGACACGACCAGGGCGGCTGGGCGCAGGCGCGCCTCCAGCGGCGCGCCGATGAACTCGTGCACGAGCACATCAAGCGCGTCGCGGAGGAGCTCGACCGCTTCGTGCGCCGCCTGCGCAAGCCGCAGGTGGTCGTCGTCACGAACGAGGAGGTCCGTGGCGAGTTCGAGGATCTTCTTTCCCAGGACGTGCGCTCCGTGATCGCCGGCTTCGCGCACGCCGATGCGCATGCCCAGCCACCGGAGTTGCTCGCGGTGACCGCCCCGGTACTCGAGCGCTGGCAGGCCGCGAGGGAAACCGAGGTGGTCGATCGCTGGATGGAGGAGCTCGGCCGGAACGGCCGCGCCGCCTCGGGCTGGCAGGCGACGCTCGAGGCCGCATCGGACGCGCGGATCGAGCTGCTGCTCTTTCGCGACGGCGCGAACCATCCGGCGAAGCGCTGCCCCGCGTGCGGGCGGCTCTCGGTCGACGGCGCGAAGTGCCCGCTCGACGGGAGGCAGCTGGTCGATTCCGCCGACGGCCTCGACCTGGCCGTGCACCAGACCCTTGCCCACGGCGGGCGAGTCTGGGCGGTTCGCCACCGCGACGATCTCGACGCCCACGACGGCATCGGGGCGCTCCTCCGCTTCTAGCTGGCCCGGGCCTCAGCCTGACCGCGCTCCGAAGCCGGGATTGCGGCAGGCTCCTCGGCCGCGACCGCCGGCAGCTCGAAGAAGAAGGTCGAGCCCTCGCCCTCCCGCGAAGCGACCCAGATCCGGCCGCCCATGCGACGTACCAGCTCGCGGCAGATGTAGAGGCCGAGCCCTGTGCCGCCGACGCCGCGCGTGAGGTTCGGGTCGAGGCGGAAGAACTTCTCGAAGATGCGCTCCTGCTCCCGCAACGGGATGCCGAGCCCCTCGTCGCGCACGGCGAAGAGCACCCGGCCCTCGTGGCGTCCGAGCGACACGAGGACCCGCCCCCCGGCCGGCGAGTACTTGACGGCGTTTTCGACGAGATTGGCGAGCACCTGGCGCAACATGTCGGGATCGGCCGCGACCGGGGGAAGGTCGTTCCCGGGCGCAAGCTCGATGAGGACGCCGGCGGGAGCATGGGCTCGCGCGGCCTCGACGACCTGGAGCGCGAGCGCGCCCGGCTCGCAGTGCTCGACCGCGAAGGCGAACGTGCCCGAGTCGAGCCGGCTCGCCGCGAGCACCTGGTCGACGATTCGCGCCAGGCGGTCGGACTCGCCGGCGATGACGGCAAGGAGCCGGCGGCGATGGTCCTCGTCGAGCTCCAGATCCTGCCGGCGGAGCGTCATCGCAGCGCCGTAGACGGCCGCGAGCGGCGTGCGGAGCTCGTGCGAGACCGTGGCCACGAACTCGCTCTTCAGCCGCTCGATGCCGCGTTCTTCGGTGAGGTCGCGCAGGGCGTAGACCGTCCCGTCCGGGAACTGGACGGCCGAGATGGAGATCCAGAGCTCCCGGTCCCCGACGTCGAGCGGCACCGTCTCGGCGTGCTTCGCCGCATAGGCGGGGGCGCTTGCGACCGGAACCAGGGCCTCGATTGCGGCCCAGCCGGGGAGCACGTCGCGCGGCCTGCGCCCGAGAGCGTCCGCCGTCGCGATCCCGGTCACGGCCGCGATCGCAGGGTTCCAGAGTCTGATGACCCCGCCGCCGTCCACGAAGAAGACGCCGTCGCCGATGTGCGCCAGGACGCGCGTCGCCCGCTCTCGCTCTTCGTGGACCTCCTCCTGCAGCCGCATTCGCTCGAGGACGTCGCCCGCCTCGTTCGCGATCAGCTCGGCGACGGCAACCGAGACGGCGTCGAAGCGGCGCGGGGCTGCGACGGCGTAGAAGGTGAGAGTCCCCACCGAGCGTCCCTCGTAGCGGATGGGGACGACGAGCGCGCTGCGGGCGCCCACTGCCCTGGCCAGCTGCATCTTCAGGCGCCGTTCGTTGGCGATGTCGTCCACGACCAGGGGCTTCCCCTGGGCCAGGAAGACCTGATTGAAGGCGTCGGAGACCTCGATCTCGAAGGTCGTCCAGAGCTCTTCTCGGATGCCGCTGGCCGCCGCCGCCCGCAGGATCCTGTGCTCGGCGTCGTACAGCAGTAGCACCGCGGCGTCGGCGCCGACCGCCGGGGCGGCGCTTTCGAGGATGTCGCCGCCGACCTGCTCGACGGGGCCGGCCCGCGAGCTGAGCCGGGCGATGGCGCCGAGGACCTCGAGCTCCTGGATCCGCTGCGACCGGGAAGCCCCCCGGCGCAGGCTCTCGCGCCCGCGCCGTGTTGCCAGCGCGAGCCAGACGACGGTGGCAAGCCCGGCGGCGAGAACGGAAAGGGTGATGAACGGGGTCGAGTCGACGCTCCAGCGCCCGCTCAGGTCCATGCCGAAGATGAGCAGCTGCTGAACGGCCGAGGCGACGAGCAGCAGGCCGGCGGAGAGAGTCAGCGCCGCGCCGGCGAAGCGGCGCTCGCGCCACCAAGCCCGCAGCAGCAGCGCGCCGAGACCGAGTAGCGCCATGCCGAGCCAGAGGAAGAACCAACTGAATTCCACCGGAACGTCCCTCCGGCGAGTATAGGAACCGCGGCGCCACGCCGCATGGAACCTGCGCTACGCGGCGTCGGCCGCGCGCGGGAGCTCGGCGAGCTCGACCGGCTCGGCCTCCGACTCGGCCGCACGCTCGAGCTTCGTCTCGAAGCGCGAGAGCCGCCGCTCGGACTCGCCGAACTTCGTCTGGGCGTTTCCGAGGTGCTTGCCCACGACGTCGAAATCGGCGCGGAAGCGCGCGAAATCCCGATTCAGGTCCGCCACGTAGGCCATGACCTCGCGCGCGTGCTCCTCGATCTGGAGGCCCTTGAAGCCCTGGGCGAGGGTCAGGAGGTACGTGTAGAAGGTGTTGGGCGAGACGGGGAACACCTTCCGCTTCTGAGCGTGCTCGACCGGATTCGCATCGCCGCCGATGCGGTTGCACACGAGCTCGTAGTAGACGCCCTCGGCGGGCAGGTACATGAACGCGAACTCGTACGTGCCCTCGTCGGGGCGGATGTACTTCTCGGCGATTGCGTCGATGTGGCCCTTCACGTCCCGTGCGAAGGCCCTCGCGTGGAGCTCGCGCGTCGCGTCGTCGCCGGCCTCGGCGTAGCGC
>DATIBF010000158.1:0-14183 GCA_035457655.1 Gaiellaceae bacterium | reverse complement strand
CCGACCACCTTCCAGCTCATGCCGAACGGCGACGTGCGCGTCGCACGGATGATCTGCGACGTCGTCACGCCCGACGGAGAGCCGTACATGGGCGACCCGAGGTACGTCCTTCGCCTCGCGCTCGAGCGGATGGAGAGCATGGGCTTCGACACGTTCAACGTCGGCCCCGAGCTCGAGTACTTCCTCTTCAAGAGCGACGAGGGGACGGAGACGCTCGACGAGGGCGGGTACTTCGCCATGACGACCATGGACGCGGCGAGCGACCTGCGCCACGACACGGTCAAGGCGCTCGAGGCGATGGGGATCCCGATCGAGTACGTCCACCACGAGGTCGGCCCCTCCCAGCACGAGATCGACATGCAGTTCGCCGACGCGCTCGCCATGGCCGACCACACGATCACGTACCGGCTCGTCGTCAAGGAGATCGCCAAGAAGGCCGGCTATCACGCGACGTTCATGCCGAAGCCGATCTTCGGCGAGAACGGCTCGGGGATGCACACGCACCAGTCCCTCTTCGCCGAGGGCAAGAACGCGTTCTTCGACGCCGACGACGAGTGGAGCCTCTCCGACGTCGGCAAGGGGTTCATCGCGGGGCAGCTCCGCCACGCGCGCGAGATCTCGGCGGTCTTCGCCCAGTGGATCAACTCGTACAAGCGGCTCGTCCCCGGATACGAAGCACCGGTCTACGCCGCGTGGTCTCGCCGGAACCGCTCCGCCCTCATCCGGATACCGCTCTACAAGCCGGGCAACGAGCAGGCGACGCGGGCGGAGATCCGCTGTCCGGACCCGGCGTGCAACCCCTACCTCACCTTCGCGGCGCTCCTGCACGCCGGCCTCGAGGGGATCGAGCGGGGCTACGAGCTGCCGCCGCCGATGGAGTCCAACCTCTACAAGCTGAGCGCCGAGGAGCGCAAGGCGCGCGGCATCGTCGCCCTTCCGGAGACGCTCGGCGAGGCGATCGACGAGCTGGCCGAGTCCGACCTCGCCCGCCGGGCCCTCGGCGACCACATCTTCGACAACTACGTGAAACTCAAGCGACAGGAGTGGGACGAGTACCGCGTCCAGCTCACGCCGTGGGAGCTCGAGAAGTACCTCCCCGTCTTGTGAGAGTGGGCGCGAACGCGTAATATGGATCCCGGTGTCGCCGCTTCTCCTTGAAGCGGGGGACTGACTGACGGCCGACTGCGAGCTGCTTGCTGAGCAGCTCGTGGTCGTTAATCGGCCGGGTCGGGTTCGCCGGCGGCGGCTTCGTTCGGGGCGGCTTGCCACCGGATCTGGTATGGAAGCGGTATGAATCCCCACCGCGGTCACGTCCTCGTGGTCGACGACGACCCCGACATTCGCGTCCTCCTCAAGGAGCTGCTCGAGCGTCAGGGCTACGGGGTGACCGAGGCTGCAAGCGGCAAGGAAGCTCTCCGGGCGTTCTACTCGACGCCCCCCGACGTCGTGCTCCTCGACGTCTCGATGCCGGAGCTGGACGGCTGGCAGACGCTCGAGCGGATCCGCGACCTCTCCGACGTGCCTGTCGCGATGCTCACCGCGCGTACGGCGGAGCTCGAGAAGGTGCGCGGGCTGAAGGGGGGCGCGGACGACTACATCACGAAGCCCTTCGGCCGCCAGGAGCTGCTCGCCCGGGTGGAGGCGATGCTCCGGCGTGCGGGGCCCCGGGAGGAGGCAAGCCGGACCTATGCGGACTCGCTCCTGCACGTCGACTTCGTCCAGCGCAGCGTGTCCGTCAACGGCTCGGACGTGGCGCTGACCCCGCTCGAGTTTCGGCTACTCGCCGCCTTCGTCCGACACCCGGGACAGCTGCTCTCGCACGACCAGGTGCTCGAGCTGGTCTGGGGCGACTCCTACTCGGCATCGCGCGACCAGGTGAAGCTCTACGTCGGCTATCTCCGCCGCAAGCTCGAGGCCGCCGGGGCCGACGCATCGGCGATCGAGACGGTGCGCGGCTTCGGCTACCGCTACCGGCCGAGCGCCGCCTAGCGGCCGGTAGCGGTCACGAGGCGATCTCCGTCCGCTCTGGGAGCTCGGCCTCGTGCCGGATCGGGAGGGTGACGCGGAAGGTCGTTCCGGCCCCCTCCTCGCTCGCGACCGTGATCCGGCCCGTGTGGGCCTCCACGATCGCCTTCGAGATCGCCAGGCCGAGTCCGGTTCCCTGGATCGCCTGCTCGGTGGCCGTGCTGGTGCGGAAGAAGCGCTCGAAGAGGAACTCCTGCTCGTCCGCCGGGATACCCATGCCGCTGTCCCTCACCTCGACCACGGCCTGGTCGTCCACGGCGCGCACCCGCACGTCGACGCGACCCCGCTCGGGCGTGAACTTGACGGCGTTCGCGACGAGGTTGTCGAGGAGCTGCGCGATGCGCGCGCGGTCGCCGGCGATGAGCGGCACGGGGCCCGTGGCGAGGGTGATGGTGACTCCCTTCGCCTCCGCCTGCGGGCGGGCCGTCTCGACGCTCTCGGACGCGACGGCGCCCAGATCGAGAGCGCCGACGTCGAGAACGAGCTTGCCGGCCTCGACCTGAGCGAGGAAGAGCAGGTCGCCGACGAGATGGAGGAGCCGGTGCGAGTTCCGCTCGACGACGCCGAGGAAGCGACGCTGCTCGTCGGTGAGCTCGCCCGCTTCGCCGTCGAGTAGGAGCTCCGTGTAACCCCGGATCGACGTCAGCGGCGTTCGCAGCTCGTGCGAGACGAGCGCGATGAACTCGTCCTTCAGCTGATCGAGCTCGCGCAGGCGCTCGTTCTGCGCCGCGAGGTCGCGCTGCGCGGCCTCGGCGAACGCGCGCGCCTCCTGCTCGGCTGCGAGCAAGCGCTCGCGATCGGCCTCCGCCCGCTTGCGCTCGGTGACGTCCTGGCCGATGGCGGAGACGCCGACGACCCTCCCGGTCGAGTCGCGGATGGGCGAGTACGTGAACGCGACGTGGACGAGGTTCCCGTTCGCGGCCTCGAGCACGGTCTCCAGGCGCCCGACGTGGTCCTCCGCGACTACCTCGCCCAGGAGCTTCAGGGCCTCCTCGCGGCGGCCCTCCGGGATGACTGCGGTGATCGGCTGCCCGAGCATCTCCTCCGCCGTGCGGCCGAACATGCGCTCCGCGCCCTGGTTCCAGCTCGTGCAGCGGAGGTCGAGCGAGGCGCTGGTGATGGCGTCGGTCGACGACTCGACGATCGCGGCGAGGCGGGCGCGCGTCTCCTCCGCCACCTTGCTCTCGGTGATGTCGACCAGGTAGCCCTGGACCCAGAGCGGAGTGCCCTGCTCGTCCCGCACGAGGATCGTCTCGTCGAGCACCCAGACGACGCGCCCGTCTCGAGCGATGTAGCGATACTCGGAGCGGGCAGGCTCGCCCGTCTCGCGGAGTCGCCCGGCGTCGGCCAGCACTGTCGCGAGGTCGTCCGGGTGGACCGCATCGTGGAGCAGGCCGGGGTTCTCGATCCACTCGCGCGCCGGGTAGCCGAGCAGGGCCTCGACCTGCGGGCTCACGTAGACGTTCCCCACCGACTCGTCCGCGGGGCTGATGTACGTCACGAGCGGTAGGTGCTCGACCAGGGTGCGGTAGCGGAGCTCGGCGTCCCGCAGGGCGACCTCGGCCCTCCGACGCTCCTGCAGCTCCTCTTGCGCCGCGGCGTACAGGCGGGCGCTCTCGAGCGCGAGCGTGGCGAGGTGGGCGAAGCGAGAGAGGAGGGCAATCTCGGGCGCGCCGAAGGTCGCACCGGGGCGGTCGTGCGCGAGCCCGAGCACTCCGACCACCTCGGTGCGCGAGCGGAGCGGCACTCCGACCACCGCGTGGAGCTCACCTCCGTCGAAGTGCTGGAGCCGGCCCTCCCAGGCGGTGTAGTCGTCCACCGTGAGCGGCTGCATCGACTCCCAGACCCGGCCCGCGAGCCCTTGGCCCTTGCGAATCCGCAGCCCCACCGAGTCTGCGAACGACCCGGTGCCGACCGCGATGCGCATGTCCTCCCCCTCCCGCAGGTAGACGTAGGTGTTCGCCGTGCCGACCAGCTCGCCGGCCTGCGCCGCGATCCGCTCCAGCTGTTTCTGCGAGTCGAGCTCGTCGATGAGGAGCAGGGCCGTCTCGTGGAGCGCTCGCAGCTCGGCGTGCTGGCGCTCGAGCTCCTCCTGGGCGGTCTTCTGGGGGGTGACGTCGACGAGGAAGCCCTGGGCGTGCAGCGGGCGGCCCGCGGAGTCCTTGGCGATCGTGAGCTCGTCGTGCACCCAGACCGCTCGCCCGTCCTTCGCGGTCAGGCGGTACGTGATGGAGAAGGACTCGCCGGCCTCGTAGGCCTTCCGGTGTGCGGCCAGCGTTCGCTCGCGGTCCTCGGGATGGAGGATCTTGACGAAGAGCTCGGGGTCGCTCATGCACTGGAGCGGGGTATAGCCGACCAGGTCCTCGATCTGGGGGCTCATGTAGATGCACGAGCTGGTGGCGTCCAGACGGGTCACGTACATGGCGAGCGGCAGCTGCTCGACGAGGCTCCGGTAGTTCCGCTCGGCCTGGCTGACCCGCACCTCGGCCTTGTCCCGCTCCGCGAGCGCTTCGGCGAGCGCCGTCGCGTGCTGCTCGAGGCCCCGGTGACGGTTCTCGAGCGCCCTCGTCACCTGGCGGAGGATCGGGAAGAGCGCCGCATACAGCAAGAGGAGCGCGAGCCCGAGCGCGATCCCTACCGGCGTCACGGTCTCTTGGACCTCGGCGGCCACGGGCTCGTAGGCCTCGTAGACCTCGAGCACGCCGGCGGGCTCCCTCTCGCTGCCGACGAGGACGGGGACGTAGGACTCGAACGCCTTGACGTCCTCGCTCTCCGCATCGGGGCGGCCGTCGTTCAGCGACGAGACCTCCTGCCTGGTCGCCCCGGCGAGCGGCGCCGCCAGCCGAGCGGAGTCGTCGATCTCCTCGCCGATCAGGCCGGGCGTGCTCGAGTAGGTGACGACGCCGGCAGGGCTCCACAGCTTGATGCGGAGAAGGTTGCCGATGAGCTCCCGCTCGTAGACCGCGTCGAGCTCTGCGCGGCGGGCCTCCGTGACCGGGCCGGCGAAGTCCTGGGCGATGAGGGCCGGGGCGGTCCTCGTCGCAATGTTGATCGCGTGCGCGGCCACGAGCTCGCGTCCGCGCTCCTCGGCCTCGCGGCGAACGACCCAGAAGATGGCCGCCCACGCGAGCGCGAGCGCGATCGCGCTGTAGACGGCGAAGCGCAGGACGAGGCGCGGCGGCCTCTTCGGCGCAGGCGGAGCCGAGACGGTCACGCCACTCGTTATCGGTGCGCGAAAACCCCTGCTTGAATGTCGAGAACGTGGATCGTTCCGCTCGTCACCTGCGCCTCCTCACGGAGACGATCGCCGCCGTGAACTCGACCCTCGACCTGGACGAGGTGTTCGATCTGATCGCGCGCAAGGTTGCCGAGGCCCTCGAGACCGACGCCTGCTTCGTCTACCTCTACGACGAGGCGACGGACGAGCTCGTCCTGCGGGCGTCGTACGGCACCCGGGTCGAGGACATGACCCGCGTTCCCAAGATGCGCCCCGGCGAGGGGATCACCGGAACCGCCGCGGCCGAGCGGGCGCCGGTGATGATCCCGCGCGAGGCGCATCTCGATCCGCGTTTCAAGCACTTCCCCAATCTGCGGGAGGCGCACTACCAGTCCATCCTCGCCGTCCCGATCCTCGCCCGCGAGCGTCTCGAAGGTGCGCTCAACGTCCGCACCGAGGCGCCGCGCGAGTTCAGCGGCGACGAGATCGACCTGCTGATGGCGATCGCGGGCCAGGTGGCCCAGGCGATCGAGAACGCGAAGCTCTACGACCACGCGCAGCGGCGGGTCGCCGAGCTCGAGGCGCTCGCGGCCATCTCCGAGGCCGTCTCGGAGTCGCTCTACCTCGAGGAGTCCCTCGAGGCGATCGTCTTGACGACTATCGAGACCGTCGACGCCTCGGGCGCGGCGCTCGTTCTCGAGGACGGGACGATCGCCTGGCCCGAGGGGCGGCCGGGCGCCCACGCGGTGCGCTTTCCGCTGCGCTGGAAAGGGCGCGAGGTGGGCGAGCTCGTCTGCGACCGGGACACGCCGTTCTCGGTCGAGGAGCGTCGCCTGCTCGCCTCGATCGCGCGCCAGGCCGCCGTCGCTCTCGAGCACGGGCGCGCCGTGCTGCGCGGAGTGCTCGCCCAGGAGATCCACCATCGCGTCAAGAACAACCTCCAGACCGTGGCCTCGCTGCTACGGCTCCAGGCGGCGAGCACCGAGCCGATCGACCCTCGCAAGGCGCTGGAGGACTCCGTCAACCGCATCCTCGCGATCGCCGCCGTCCACGAGGTGCTGACGGAGCGGCGAGACGACGACGTCGACCTCGGCGAGCTCGTCGACCGCCTCCGATCGATGCTCGTTCAGGGCCTCGGCGCCGGGAAGCACGTCAGCTCCCGCGTCGAGCACGTCTCTCTCCACGGCGAGCGGGCGACCGCGCTCGCCCTCGTCTTCTGCGAGCTGCTCGGGAACGCGCTCGAGCACGGCGGCGACGAGGTGCAGGTCGAGCTCGCGCGCGCGAACGGCCGCGTGCAGCTGACCGTCGCCGACAACGGCTCCTGGGACGACGGCTCGCGAGAGGGGACGGGCCTCTCGATCGTTCGCGCCCTCGTTCGCGAGGAGCTGGAGGGCGAGCTCGTGCTCGTCGCGGACGGCGGGCTCCGCGCCGAAGTGGCCTTCCCGGCCGCCTAGGGCTGCCCAGACGATGAGGCAGCCGGCAACGACCATGGGGCGCTCCGGGCCGGGGAGCGCTCGGTGAGGATCCTCATCGCCGAGGACGAGACGATCATCCGCCTCGACCTGCGGGAGATCCTCGAGCGGGCCGGCTTCGAGGTCTGCGCCGAGGCGCGCGACGGCGAGGAGGCGGTCGAGCTCGCCCTCGGCGAGCAACCGGACCTGGCCATCCTCGACGTCAAGATGCCCGGCCTGGACGGCATCGAGGCTGCGCGGCGCATCCTGGCGGAGCGGCCGATCCCGATCGTGATCCTGACCGCGTACGGCCAGGACGAGCTCGTCTCACGGGCCGTCGAAGCGGGCGTCTTCGGCTATCTCGTGAAGCCGTTCCGCGAGACCGACCTGCTGCCTGCGATCCAGGCGGCGCGGGCCCGCCATGCGGAGCTCCAGGAGCTGCGCGAGGAGGCGGAGTCCCTTGCCGAGGCCCTGGCCACCCGCAAGGTGGTCGAGCGGGCGAAGGGGCTCCTCATGGCCCGGGAGGGGCTGAGCGAGGAGGACGCGTTCGCGCGGCTCCGCCGGGCCAGCCAGGTCTCCGGCCGGCCGATGCGGGTCGTCGCCGAGGCCCTCATCGCCACCTTCGGCGAGGGTTCCTGACTCAGGGCCAGGAAGCACGCTCGGGGTGGAGGTCGAGCGGGCCGCCGTCGAAGCAGTCGCTCGAGCGGTAGTCGGCCGGCAGGACGGGTTGCACCTCGCGCACGATGTACGAGGCGATCGCCTGGGCGTCATTCCTGCCGGCGCCCAGCCGCACGGCCGTCTCGGCATTGGTCTGGAGCGCGTAGCACTGGGTCACCGCCTCGTCCCGGACGCCCGCGAGGTGCCACGCCTCGTGGGAGAGAACGTTGACCGCGATCGCCGCCTCCCGCACCTCGGCCTGGCACGGGCCGCCGCCCGCGAGGCAGGCGAGGCCGGAGACCTCTCCGTGGAGAAGCCGCCGGAGCGTCCGGCACGTGTCGCTCGACAGCCTGGCCTCGTCGGCGGGCCGTCCCTCGGAGGAGAACACGACCGACCCGTCCTGAGCCGACGCCTCCGTCAGGGCTCCGAGGGTGCCCGGGCAGGAGATCCCGACGTCGCGGCCGGCGATGACCGTGGCAACGCGGGCGAGGTCGGCCTCGTCCGCCTGCAGCGCCCGGTGAGGTCCCAGGTAGAAGCCGAGCGCCGCGAGCGCCGCCAGGCAGGCCAGGATCCGCGTCGTGGTCATGCTCAGGGACGTCGGCAGCGCCGGCCGGCCCCTTGAGCTAGCGGGTCACCTCCTCGAGCAGCGTCTCCCAGCGCGCGAGGGCCGCCTGGAGGTCCTCTCGCGCGCGGGCGTGCGCAGCGATCGTCTCGGTGTCGGTCCAGTCTGCGGCAAGCTTCTCCTCGAGCCGCGCGACCTCGCGCTCGGCCTCCTCGACCTCGGCTTCGACGGCGGCGAGCGGGTCCGCGGCAGGCCGAGGTTTCGGGGCGGGCTCGGGCTTGACCGGCTGCACGGGCGGCTCTGCCGCCAGCACCTCGCGCTCCTCGCGTGCGCGGACGAGGTCGGCCCACCCGCCGTCGTAGACCCTCACCGTACCGCCCTCGATTGCGGCCGTCCGGTGCGCGACGGCGTCGATCAGCGCGCGGTCGTGGGAGACGAGGAGCACCGTTCCCGGGAAGCTCTCGAGCGCTGCCTCGAGCGTCTCTCGCGAGTCGAGGTCGAGGTGGTTCGTCGGCTCGTCCAGGACGAGTAAGTTTGCTCCGGACGTGACGAGCACGGCGAGGCCCAGCCGGCGCCGCTCCCCGCCCGAGAGGTCGCGAACCCGCTTCATGTGGGCGTCCCAGCCGGAGAAGAGGAAGCGGCCCAGGAGCATCTGCGCCTGTGGGCGGTTGAGGCTCGTCATCGCCTGTACGCAGTCGAGCACGCTGCCGCGCTCGTCCAGCTCGAGGCCGAGCTGCGAGAAGTAGCCGACCTCGACCCCGTGGCCCAGCTTGAAGTCGCCGGCGACGGCCCGCTCGAGGAGCGTCGTCTTGCCGCTTCCGTTCGGGCCGACGAGCGCGACGTGGTCACCTCGTTCCAGGGCGAAGGTGACGTCCGTGAGCAGGGCCCGCCCGGCGACCTCGACATTCTCGTGCTCGAGGACGAGCACGTCGCGGCCGCTCCGCTTCGGCGCGACGAAGTCGAAGCCGAGCCCCCGCGTCGTCCTGGTGAGGAGGGTCGCCTCGGCGGCGGCCTCGTCCTTCTCCTTCGCCAGGCGCCCGATCTGCGTCAGCTTCGCCTGCGCCTGCTTGGCCTTGCTCTTCTTGTAGCGGAACCGGGCCACGAAGCGCTCGAGGCGCGCGATGTCGGCGGCCACGCGATCGGCGGTCTTCTGCGCGTGCGCCGCCCGCTGCGCCTTCTCGAGGCGCCAGACGTGCCAGGGGCCCGAAAAGTACGTGGCCCGGCCGGCCTCGAGCTCGAGGGTCGCGTTCGTCACTGCCTCCAGAAACCAGCGGTCGTGGGCGACGACGATGCACGCCGCATCGAGGGAGGCGAGCTCGCGCTCGAGCCATTCGAGGCTCGCGACGTCGAGGTGGTTCGTGGGCTCGTCGAGCAGGATCAGGTCGGGGTCGCCGGCGAGCGCCCGCGCCAGCGAGGCGCGCGTGATCTCGCCCCCGGAGAACGTGGAGAGCTGCCGGTCGAAGTCGTCGTCGCGAAAGCCGAGCCCGCGGGCGACGGCGCCGATGTGGTCCCGCCAGCCGTAGCCGCCGGCGTGCTCGAGTCGGGCCTGCGCCCTCGCATAGGCAGCGAGCGTCGCCGCGCCGTGGTCGCCTCCGGCCATCGCCTGCTCCAGGTGCTCGAGCTCGCGCTCCGTGGCGATCAGGTCGGAGGCGCCGGAGAGGACGTACTCCCGCAGGCTCAGCTCGCGGTCGAGCGGCGGCCGCTGGTCGTGGAGAGCGATGCGGGCTCCCTTCTCGATCACGAGCTCACCGCCCTCGATCGATGTCTCGCCGATGAGCATGCGCAGGAGCGTCGTCTTGCCGGCGCCGTTCGGGCCTGAGAGCGCCAGCCGGTCGCGCCGCTCGAGCTTGAACGAGACGCCGTCGAAGAGAAGGCTCCCGGCGAGCTCCTTGCGGAGGTTCGAGGCGATGACCACGGCCACGCCCCAATGGTGGCACGGGCGACACCGCGGTTGCATGGATCCGCATGGACCGGGGTAGGATCAGCGGCATGACGGACAAAGAGCGCTGGCAGGAGCTGGGGCAGCAACTGCGCGTGGACTCAGTCCGCGCGGCGGCGGCCGCCGGCTCGGGTCACCCGACGTCGTCGATGTCGGCGGCCGACCTGATGGCCGTCCTCTTCGACAAGTACCTCCGGTACGACTTCGGCGACCCCGAGAACCCGGCCAACGACCACCTCGTCTTCTCGAAAGGCCACGCCTCTCCCCTCCTCTACTCGCTCTTCAAGGCGTCCGGGGCGATCAGCGACGAGGAGCTCCTCACCTTTCGCAAGTTCGGGAGCCCGCTGGAGGGGCATCCCACGCCTGTGCTCCCGTGGGTCGACGTCGCCACGGGGTCGCTCGGCCAGGGCCTCCCCATCTCCGTCGGCATCGCCCTCGCGGGCAAGAGGCTCGACCGACTGCCCTACCGCGTGTGGACGCTGTGCGGCGACAGCGAGATGGCGGAGGGCTCGATGTGGGAGGCCTTCGACCACGCCTCGAACTCGAAGCTCGACAACCTCACGGCGATCATCGACGTGAACCGGCTCGGCCAGCGCGGCGAGACGATGCACGGCTGGGACCTCGAGTCCTACGTTCGCCGCGCCGAGGCCTCCGACTGGCACGCGATCACCGTCGACGGCCATGACGTCGAGGCGATCGACGCCGCATATGCCGAGGCCCTGACGGTCGAGGGCCGCCCGACAGCGATCGTCGCGCGGACGATCAAGGGCAAGGGCGTGTCGGCCGTCGAGAACAAGAACGGCTGGCACGGGAAGCCTCTCGACGATCCCGAGGCCGCCGTCGCCGAGCTCGGAGGCGAGCGAAACCTGACGATCCAGGTGCACGTCCGCGAGCGCATGGGGCCGAACGCCTTTCCGGGCGGGTCGCTGGAGCTGCCGCGCTACGAGCTCGGTACCGAGGTCGCCACGCGCAAGGCGTACGGCGACGCCCTCGCGGCGCTTGGCGGAGCCGACGGGCGGGTCGTCGCGCTCGACGGCGAGGTGTCCAACTCGACGTATTCCGAGCTCTTCCAGGCGGCCCACCCCGACCGGTTCTTCGAGATGTTCATCGCCGAGCAGCAGCTGGTCGCCGCGGCGGTCGGCATCCAGGTCCGTCACTGGAAGCCCTTCGCCTCCACCTTCGCCGCCTTCTTCACGCGGGCATACGATTTCATCCGCATGGCGGCGATCAGCCAGGCGACCATGGCGCTCGCCGGCTCCCACGCCGGCGTCTCCATCGGCGAGGACGGCCCCTCGCAGATGGCGCTCGAAGACCTCGCCATGATGCGGGCCGTCGGCGGCAGCACCGTCCTCTATCCCTGCGACGGCAATCAGACGGCGAAGCTCGTGGCCGCGATCGCAGGCCTCGAGGGCATCTCCTACCTGCGGACGACGAGGGCTGCGACGCCGGTGATCTACGCGCCCGACGAGGACTTCCCAGTCGGCGGCAGCCGCGTGCTCCGCTCCTCGGACGAGGACGACGTCACCCTCGTGGGCGCAGGCATCACCGTCGGCGAGGCACTCGCCGCGGCGGACGAGCTGGTGGCCGAGGACATCTCCGCGCGGGTGGTCGACTGCTACTCGGTGAAGCCGATCGACACCGAGGGGCTGCGGGAGGCCGCCGCCGCCACGGGCGCGATCGTCACCGTGGAGGACCACTGGCCCGAGGGTGGTCTCGGCGAGGCGGTGCTCTCCGCGCTGGCCGACGTCGACGAGAAGCCCGCGGTCGCCAGGCTCGCGGTTCTCGGGATGCCCGGCTCGGGGAAGCCGGCCGAGCTCCTCGCCGCCGCGGGCATCGACAGGCAGCACATCGCCGACGCCGCGCGGCGGATCGTTCGCGCCCGCGCGCTACGGTAGGAGTGGAAACCCGCCGACCGGGAAGGACGGCAGACAATGGCCAAGTCTCGACTGCATCAGCTTTCGGAGCTCGGGCAGAGCGTCTGGATCGACTACCTCTCGCGCGACCTGCTCGAGAGCGGGGAGCTCGCCCGACTCCATGAGGAGGACGCCGTGGTCGGCGTCACCTCCAACCCGACCATCTTCCAGAAGGCGATCTCCGCCGGCGACGCGTACGACGAGCAGCTCCGTGAGGAGCTCGAGGAGGAACGCGACCCGAAGGAGCTCTTCCTGCGCCTTGCCGTCAAGGACGTGCAGGGCGCCTGCGACGTGCTCCACCGGGTGTGGGACGAAGGCGGCGGCCGCGACGGCTACGTCTCGCTCGAGGTCGACCCCACGCTCGCGTACGACACGGAGGCGACGATCGCCGAGGCAGCACGACTGCACGAGCTCGTCGACCGCCCGGACCTGTTCGTGAAGATCCCGGCGACCGAGCCGGGGCTGCCTGCCATCGAGGAGATGATCGCGCGCGGCAGGTCGATCAACGTCACGCTGATCTTCTCCCTCGAGCGCTATGCGGAGGTCGCCGAGGCCTACATCCGTGGGCTCGAGCGCCTCGTCGAGTCGGGCGGCGACCCGGCCCCCGTCGCCTCGGTCGCCAGCTTCTTCGTCTCCCGGGTCGACACAGAGGCCGACCGGCGCCTGGAGGAGGTAGGGGCGCCAGCGGACCTTCAGGGCAAGCTCGCCGTCGCCAACGCCAAGCTCGCCTACCGGCGCTACGCGGAGATCTTCTCCGGCGGGCGGTGGGACGCTCTCGCGGCGCGTGGAGCGACGAGGCAGCGGTGCCTCTGGGCCTCCACCTCGACGAAGAACCCGGCCTACCGCGACGTGCTCTACGTCGAGGAGCTGATCGGCCCGGAGACCGTCAACACGATGCCGGAGGAGACGATTCGGGCCTTCCAGGATCACGGCCGGGTCGCGCTCACGCTCGAGGAGGGGCTCGGCGAGGCCGAGGACGTCTTCCGGCGCGTCGCGGACGCGGGCGTCGACTACGACGACGTCACCGCGACGCTCGAGCGCGAGGGCGTGGAGAAGTTCTCCGACTCGTTCGCCGAGCTCCTCGACGGCATCCGTGCCAAGTCGGGCGAGCTCGTCGCTACGTGAAGCTAGGCCTCGTCGGGCTCGGCCGCATGGGCGGCAACATGGCCGAGCGCCTGCGCCGGGGCGGTCACGGGGTCGAGACGTACGCCCGCACCGCGCCCGAGCGGACGGCCGACTCGCTGGTCGAGCTGGCGACGAGGCTCGAGCAGCCCCGGGTCGTGTGGCTGATGATCCCAGCCGGGGACCCGACGGAGATGGCCTTCCGGACGCTCCTGCCGCTCCTCGAGGACGGCGATGTCCTCGTCGACGGCGGCAACTCGAACTTCCGGGACTCGATTCGCCGTGCCGGAGAGGCGAAGGCCAAGGGCGTGTGCCTCCTCGACGTCGGCGTCTCCGGCGGCATCTGGGGCCTCGCCGAGGGCTACTGCATCATGGCCGGGGGCGAGGCTCGGGCGTTTGCGACGGTCGAGCCGGCCTTCGCGACGCTCGCGCCCGAAGGCGGCTACGCGCACGTCGGGCCGTCCGGGGCGGGGCACTTCGTGAAGATGGTTCACAACGGGATCGAGTACGGCCTCATGCAGGCCTACGCGGAGGGCTTCGAGCTATTGCGCGAGATCGACCTCTTCGAGCTCGACCTGGGGCAGGTCTCCGAGCTCTGGCAGCACGGTTCGGTCGTCCGGAGCTGGCTGCTCGAGCTCCTCCACCGCGCGTTCGAGGCGGACCCGGGGCTCGAGGGAATCCGCGGGTACGTCCAGGACTCGGGGGAGGGCCGCTGGACGGTGCACGAGGCGATCGATGCCGCCGTGCCCGCCCCCGCGATCTCGGCCGCCCTCTTCGCCCGGTTCGCCTCGCGCCAGGACGAGTCCTTCGCCGCCAAGGTGAACGCCGCGCTTCGGGCCCAGTTCGGCGGGCACGCGGTCGAGGCCGCGACGAGCGCCGAGAAGACCGCCGAATGACTAAGAACTCATTTCGAAATGAAGGCGGGTGCCGGCGGAACGCCCTGGACGGCGCGACGCGACGTCCTCGGGAGCGCCCGTACGCTCGAGTACGGGCGCTCCCTGCGTCCTTGCCTCGCACTCGCCCAGGACGCCCCGGCTGCGACGCATCACTCCGAAATGAGCTCTGAGGCGGCCGTCGCCGAGAACCCGCTGGCCGAGGGCCTGCGGATGCGGAGGCCGCCGGAGCCGTTCGCCCTCACCATCTTCGGCGCGTCGGGCGACCTGACGCAGCGGAAGCTGATGCCGGCGCTCTACTCACTGGCCTTCCGCGGCCTCCTTCCAGAGCGTTTCGGCATCGTCGGCGTCTCGCGGACTGAGATGACGACCGAGGAGTTTCGGGAACGCATGCGGCAGGCGAT
>DATIBF010000157.1:0-2580 GCA_035457655.1 Gaiellaceae bacterium | reverse complement strand
GAGGGAACCAGGAGGTTCCCTCACGGCAGCAAGGAAGGGGGCACGTGGGGGAAGCATGGTTTCCTCAACGGGAGCGAGCCAGAAGCGAGCGAAGCTCACTTCGTGCCGTAGAGGCGGTCGCCGGCATCGCCGAGGCCCGGGACGATGTAGCCGCGCTCGTCGAGAGCCCGGTCGATCGAGGCGATGACGACGTGGACGTCCGGGTGCGCGGCGTGCAGGCGCTCCAGGCCCTCGGGCGCGGCGATGATGGCGATCATCCGGACCGACTGCGCGCCCGCTTTCTTGAGGATGTCCACGGCGGCCGCGGTCGAGTTCCCGGTCGCCAGCATCGGGTCGAGCAGGATCACGTCCCGTTCGGCCACGTCGGCAGGGAGCTTCACGTAGTACTCGACCGGCTGCAGCGTCTCCTCGTTCCGATAGAGGCCGATGAAGCCGACGCGGGCGGCCGTCACGAGGGAGAGCACGCCGTCCAGCATCCCGATCCCGGCGCGGAGGATGGGCACGACGGCGACCTTCTTCCCCGAGATCCTCGGCACGGTCACCCGTTCCAGCGGCGTCGCGATCGCGACCTCCTCGACCGGCAGGTCCTTCGTGACCTCGTAGGTCAGGAGCACGGCGAGCTCGTTCACGAGCTGCCGGAAATACTGCGTTGGTGTCTCCTGGTCGCGCAGCAGGCCGAGCTTGTGCTGGACGAGCGGGTGGTCGACGACGGTGACCTGCTCGGTGGTCACACTCACACTGGGTACTCCGGGTAGCCGCGGTAGCCGGGGTAGAGCGGGCGGCGCGCGCAGAGCGTGGCACTCCTGGCGCGCAGCTCGTCGAGCTCGCCGCCGCCGAGCGCGCCGGCGATGATCTCGCCGACCTCGCGGAGGTCGTCCTCGTCGAAGCCCCGCATGGTCACCGCCGGGGTGCCGAGCCTGATGCCGGAAGCCTCCATCGGGGGCCGCTCGTCGAACGGAACGGTGTTGCGGTTCGCCGTGATGCGCACGTCGTGCAGGCGCTCCTCGGCCGCGCGGCCCGTCCAGTCGCTCCGGCGCAGGTCGACCTGGACGAGGTGGGTGTCGGTGCCCCCGGTGAGGAGGTCGAAGCCGCGCTCGACGAGCGAGGCGGCGAGCGCGTCGGCGTTCGCGCGGATCTGGCCCTGGTAGGCACGGAAGGCGTCCGAGGCCGCGATCTTGAAGCACGTCGCCTTCGCCGCGATCACGTGCAGGAGCGGCCCGCCCTGCATGCCGGGAAATACCGCCTTGTCGATCGCGGCGGCGTGCTCGCCCTTGCAGAGGATGAAGCCGGCCCGCGGGCCGGCGAGGGTCTTGTGACTCGTCGAGGTGACGAAGTCGCAGTGCGGCACCGGGTTCGGGTGGAGCCCGGCGGCCACGAGCCCGGCAATGTGGGCCATGTCGCAGAGGAGGAGCGCCCCGGCCTCGTCGGCGATCTCGCGGAAGCGGTCGGCCTCGATCGTCCGCGGGTACGCGGACGCGCCGCAGACGATCAGCTTCGGCCGGTGCTCGAGCGCGAGGCGGCGGACCTCGTCGAAGTCGATCAGGCCCGAGTCGCGGTCGACGCCGTAGCCGACGACGTCGTAGAGCTTCCCGGAGAAGTTGACCTTGAGGCCGTGCGTCAGGTGCCCGCCATGGTCGAGGCGCATGGCGAGAATGGTGTCGCCCGGCTGGAGGCAACTGAAGTACACGGCCATGTTCGTCTGGGCGCCGGCGTGCGGCTGCACGTTGGCGTGCTCGGCGCCGAACAGCTCCTTCGCCCGGTCGATGGCGAGCTGCTCGATCTCGTCGACGACCTCGCAGCCGCCGTAGTAGCGGCGGCCCGGATAGCCCTCGGCGTATTTGTTCGTCGGAACGCTTCCCACGGCCTCGAACGTCGACGGCCACGTGAAGTTCTCCGACGCGATCAGCTCGATCGTCCCGCGCTGGCGCTCGAGCTCGCGCCCGATCAGCTCGACGAGGTCGGGGTCGACGTCCGCGAGCGCCGCCCGCCGCAGCTCCTCGAGGGTCTCGACCGCCACCGCCATCCGTGCCACTTTACTGCGCTCCCCTGGACGGGTGGGTGTCTGCCTGCCATGGTGAGCGTGTGGGGATTGTGGGGATCCTGGCCCTTGGGGCCCTGGTTGTCGTTCCGCTGTTTCGCGAGTACGCAGACTTTCGCCGTGCCTGGGGTCTGGGACGTCCGGCCGCGCTCGGGCTGACCGGCCTCGTCCTTCCGGCGGTCGCCGTCGGGCTGGCCGTTGCGCTGCCGCTCGCCGCGTGGCCGTTCGTGCAGTGGGGCGTGACGGTGGCGGCGGCGCTCGCCGCTTACTCGCTCGCCGTGCGCGCGGTGCACGCCGTCCGATCCGGGACGGCCGTCTCAGAGCTCGGATCGGACTGAGCGCTCGAGGATGGCGGGAGGTGCCTCCGTGTATCCGCGCAGCCACGCCTTGCGAGCGCCCCAGACGTCGCGCCAGGCTTCCAGCCTGGCACTCCGGCGGCGAGCCAGTAGCCGTGCGACGAGCGCCCGGGTTCCGACGCCCAGCACGATCAAGGCGATACCCGCCTCTCGCCATGGCGAGCGCCAGTGCTTGCGCAGGAGCGT
>DATIBF010000156.1:0-45103 GCA_035457655.1 Gaiellaceae bacterium | reverse complement strand
AGCGCGGCGCTCCACTCCGCGCTTGCTCCCGGCGACACGCTGCTCCTGCCGCAGCAGCTCTACGGGACGACGTACCAGCTCGCCGAGTCCCAGCTCCGCCCGCGCGGCGTGGAGATCGCCTATCTGGACGCCACCGACCCGGCCGCCTGGGAGCGGCCGGCCCGCGTGCGCTACGTCGAGACCATTGCGAATCCCGGCTTCCCGCTGGCCGATCTCGCGGCGATCGCCGCAACGAAGGGGGACGGGCTCCTGATCGTCGACAACACGTTCGCCTCGCCCGTCCTCTGCCGACCGCTCGAGCACGGCGCCGACCTCGTCTGCGAGTCGGCGACGAAGTACCTGAACGGGCACCACGACGTCATGGCGGGCGTCGTCGCCGGGCGAGGCGAGCTCGTCGCCGCCGCACGGGCCCACCAGATCGAGGTCGGCTCGGTGCTCGATCCGTTCCCGGCCTTCCTGGTCAGGCGAGGCCTGAAGACTCTGGCGCTCCGGTTGGAGCGCGCGAGCGGGAACGCGCTCGCCGTCGCCAGCTTCCTCGACAGCCAGCCGGAGGTCGTCGGCGTCTACTACGCAGGCTTGGAGAGCTTTCCGCAGCACGAGCTCGCCCGGCGGCAGCTCGACGGATTCGGAGGCATGCTCGCTTTCGAGCTCGCCGGCGGACGCGAGGCGGGGGAGCGATTCCTCGACGCACTCGAGCTCTGCGGGAGGGCGACGAGCCTCGGCGGCGTGGACACGGTGCTCCATCACCCCGCCTCCACGAGCCATCGCCAGTATTCGCAGGAGCAGCTGGCTGCAGCCGGCATCTCGCCCGGCCTCTTGCGCCTCTCGGTCGGCTGCGAGGACGCCGAGGACATCGTGGCCGACCTCGAGCAGGCGCTTGCACAGGCATAAGACCTGGCCAGCGGTCGCATGGCTGGGGCTCGCAAGTCTCCTCGTCCTTCTGGGCTTCTACGGTGCAGCCGAAGGAGCGGGCTCGGACGGGGAGGACGTCCTCTTCAACGCCGACCTGGCGATTGGAGGCCTGATCTTCTACGGGCTGATGATCGGCGTCTCGTTCGCGATCGCGAGCGCGTACCCCAACGCACCGAATGCGCTCGGCTTCCGCCGATTTCGGCTCCGCTGGCTCGGCATCGCGGCGGCCGTCGTGGTCGCCACGACCATCATCGCCGTCGCCGTCGAGCCGTTCCTCCACGGGGGCGAGGACCAGGGCTACGGCACCGACCGGTGGCAGCCCGAGCACGCCGGCGCCTTCGTGGCGAACTCCCTCGTGCTCGTCCTGCTGGGGCCCTTCGCCGAGGAGCTCTTCTTCCGCGGGCTCGGCGTCCGCGTGCTCATGCTCTACGGAGGGCTCGTCGCCATTCTCGTCACCGGCGTCATCTTCGGCCTCGTCCACGGCGTACTCGGAGCACTCCCGCCGCTCGTCTTCTTCGGCATCGGCCTCGCCTGGGTCCGATTGCGCTCGGCGAGCCTGTGGCCGTCCGTCATCGGACACTCGGCGTACAACGGTCTCGCGCTTCTCGTGCTCGTCCTTTCCTGGTCCGCCGGCCCGTGAGCGCCTATCCTTGGAGCCATGCGGCCGAGCGGCCCTGAGCACGACCCGTTCGTGGGCGAGCTGCGCGAGCGCATCACCCAGGCCGACCTGGCCGTCCTCGCAGCCGTGAACCGTCGCCTCGAGCTCGTCCGGGAGCTGCGGGAGTACAAGCTGGCGCAGGGATGGGACTTCGTCGACCGCGACCGCGAGGACCACCTGCTCGCCGCGCTTGCCGCCGAGAACCCCGGCCCACTCTCCGAGGCCGGCCTCCGCAAGCTCTTCACGAGCCTGCTCGCACTCACGAAGCGCGAGCTCGAGCCCTAGTCCGTCCCGAAGTCCTCCGGCTTGACCTCGTCGAGGAACTTCTTGAACTCCTCGACGACCTCCTCCTCGTTCACGTCCTCATGCTCGAACTCGATCGCACTCTCCTCGATGACTGACTCGGCGGCGAAGATGGGCGCGTCCGCGCGGACGGCGAGGGCGATGGCGTCGCTGGGCCGGGAGTCGATCTCGATCTCGGTGCCGTCGACCGCCACCGTGATCAGCGCGTAGAACGTGTTCTCGCGGAGCTCCGTGACCGCGATCTTGACGACGCGGGCCTCCAACTGGGAGAGGATGTCGGTGAAGAGGTCGTGGCTCATCGGCCGCGGGGTCGCGGCACCCTGCAGCTTCATGAGGATCGCGGCCGCCTCCGGATGACCGATCCAGATCGGCAAGAACTTGTTCCCGTCGGCGGTCTTCAGCAAGACGATCGGCTGCTTGCCGACCATGTCGAAACTCACGCCGTAGATGACCATCTCCTGCATGGGCGGGGCCTCGTCTGATCATAGCCGCGCCCTCTGGAACCGGAACCTCGGTGCGACCCGGCAATCAACGGCGCGCGAAAGTGGGCGATCCTGGATTCGAACCAGGGACCTCCGCCTTATCAGAGCGGCGCTCTAACCGACTGAGCTAATCGCCCGCGCCGGAGGATTGTAGCGAGGCGCGCTCGAGCGCCTCGACGATCTCCTCGAGCCCGACCTCGTCCTCGAAGTAGAGCTCGACACGGCCGGACACGACCTTCGCGTCGGCCCCGGTCAGCCGACGGAGGACCTCGCAAGCCCGCTCGGCGAGAGCCGGATGGACGGGCTGCCGGCGGCGCGGCTTCGTGCGCGCGCCCGCCCAGCGTGCCGCCCGCTCCGCCGCTCGAACCGACATGCCGCCGCGGACGATGCGCCTGGCGAGCCGGCGGCGCTCGTCGTCGTCGGGAACGGCCAGCACCGCCCTCGCGTGGCCCTCTGAGAGCTGTCCCCGCTCGACGAGCCCAAGCACGTCGTCGGGAAGCTCGAGCAGGCGCACGCGGTTCGAGACCGTCGGCTTCGAGCGCCCCACCTGCTCGGCGACCTCGCCGAGGCCGAGCCCGAACTCGTCCATCAGGACAGCGTATGCCCGGGCCTCGTCCACCGGCGACAGGTCCTCGCGGGCGACGTTTTCCACGAGGGCAAGAAGCAGGGAGTCGCGATCGTCCGTCTCGCGCACGAGCGCCGGCACGGTGGCCAGGCCCGCCACGCGCGCCGCTCGCCAGCGCCGCTCGCCGGCGATGAGCTCGTAGCCGCCTTCGGCCGAGGCTCTGACGACCACTGGCTGGACGAGACCCTGGGCGCGAATCGACTCGGCCAGCTCGTCGATTCCCTCGCCGTCGACGCGGCGGCGAGGCTGGCGCGCGTTCGGACGGATCGAGCCGACAGGCACCTGGACGAGCTCCGACGTGGCCGCGGCGCCGCCCATGAGCACCTCGAGACCGCGGCCGAGGCCGCGGCGCGGGCTTGGGCTAGCCGCGGCCGACAAGCTCGCTCGCCACCCGGTAATAGGCGTCGGCTCCCGCGGAGCCGCGGTCGTAGACGGTGATGGGCAGACCGTGGCTCGGCGCCTCGGCGAGACGGACGCTCCGCGGGACGACGGCCTCGAAGACGAGATCGCCGAAATGCCTGCGCACCTCGGCGGCGACGTCGGCGGCGAGCCGCGTGCGGCCGTCGACCATGGTCAGGATCATCCCGGCGAGCGCCAGCTTCGGGTTCAGCCTGGTTCGCACGAGCTCGATCGAGTGCAGAAGCTGGGCGAGGCCCTCGAGCGCGTAGTACTCGCACTGCACGGGCACGAGCACCCGGTCGGTGGCCGCGAGCGCGTTCACGGTGAGCGGGCCGAGCGACGGTGGGCAGTCGATGAAGACGAAGTCGTAGCGGGTCCGCGCCGGGGCGAGCGCATCGGGGAGGAAGGTCTCGCCGTCGTCACGGCGAGCGAGCTCCACGACGGCCCCCGCGAGCTCCGGCCGCGCTGGGACGAGGTGGAGGTTGGGAACGCCCGTCTCGTGCGCGAGCTCCTCGAGCGGCGCGCCGTCGAGGAGATCGTAGGTCGAGGTGCCGTTCGCCCGCTCGCCGAGGCCCGAGGTCGCGTTTGCCTGCGGGTCGAGATCGACGACGAGCGTCGTGGCGCCCGCCTCGGCGAGGCACGCGGCGACGTTCACGGCCGTCGTGGTCTTGCCGACACCGCCCTTCTGGTTCGCGAGGGCGAAGACCGTCCCCATGAAAAGCGATGCTAGTCAGGCGAGAGGACGTTTCCGGGCGAGCCCGGGGCGGCGCGGAAAGCGCTCGGGAGTCGGTGCCACCTTCGGGACGACCACGAGCGACCGCCGCTCGGAGCCTGCGAGGGGCACTATCTCGGGTCGCCCGCCCCCGACCGCGGCGGCAACCACCGCCAGGCGGTCGAGCTCGACCTCGCCGGTGAGCAACACGACGCGGCCTCCGAGACTCGTAAGCGGAAGACACCACTCGAGCGCGATCGGGGGCGGACTCAGAGCCTGTGCCACCGCCGCGCCGTAGGCGTCCCGTCCATCGCCCCGGCCGTGCTCCTCGGCTCGCTTGCAGATCACCCGGACGTTCGTGAAGGCCGGCGAGACCGACTCCAGGAAGGCGCACTTCCGTCGCTGCGCCTCGACCAGGTCGACGCGGAGCTCAGGCCTGGCAGCGGCGATCGGAATGCCCGGAGACCCTCCGCCCGAGCCCACGTCCACGACCGGGCCCGACTCGACGAGCTCGGCGGCAGCGAGAGCGTCCTCGAGGTGGACCCGCCGGGCCTCGTCGGCGTCGCGAACCGCCGTCAGCCCCGGCTCGGCGAGCAGCGCCTCGAGCCAGCGGCCGAGCCGCGGGTCCTGGGCCGTCAATCCCGGGAGGCCAGCGCAATCACGACGCAACGGTTCGGCTCCGTTCCGTCGCTCGAGGTGACGACGTCCTCCCGCTCGGCGAGGTGGACGTGGACGATCTTCCGCTCGACCGCGGTCATCGGCTCGAGCGCGATCGGGCGGCCGCCCTGCAACACGTCCGTGGCCGCCCGGTCGGCCATGTCCTCGAGAGCGCCGCGACGGCGCTCGCGGTATCCCGCCGCGTCGACGACGACCTCCTTGCGCTCACCCTCGGCACCGCGCCAGAGGATGGCGTTCGCGAGGTACTGGATCGCATCGATCGTGTGTCCGCGCTTGCCGATCACCAGGCCGAGGTCCGGGCCCGTCAACGTCGCCGTGATGGACTCCTTGTCCTCGGTGATATCGATCCGACAAGGAGCGCCGAGGGCCGCACACACGTGCTCGAGGACCTCGCGGAGCTTGGCCGACGGCGACCCCGGCTCCTCGGCGGCGGGTGGCGCCGGTCGCCCGACCTCGTCCACCTTGGCCAGCACCCGGGCAGGGACCTGCCCGACGCCGAGCAGGCCGCGCTCGCCCTCCGAGAGGACGGTGAAGCGAACCCGTGCCTTGTCGAGGCCGGGAAAGCGGCGCTCGAGCTCGCGCAGCGCCGTCCACTTCGCCTCGCCGACGGTCTCGCCTTCGCTCTCGACGACGCCGTCGTCCGCGGATTGGCTCTCCGGCTCGCTCATCGCCTGGCCCTGGGACCTTTCTTCTTCCGTCGTCGCACGCGCTGCTGGCCGCCGCTGGCCGCCTTCGCCGGAGCCTCGCCGGAGGCGGCTTCGGGCGCGTCGTCCTCGGCCGGCGGCCCGGTCTTGGGAGGGGTTCGAGACGTTCGTTTCGGCGCCGGCTGGGGCTTCGGCACAAGCCTACGGGTGACCAACCCCTGGCCCACGGTCCACAGGTTCGTCGTCGACCAGTAGAGCATGAGACCGATCGGGAAGCCCTCGCTGGGGGCGAAGAAGAGGACGAACGCCGGAAGCGAGACGGGCAGGAGCACCAGCATGATCCAACGCTGCTGTGGGTTCGTCCCCGTGGGCATGAAGTAGATCGACGCAAACGTGCTGGCCGTGGCGATCGCGAGCAGGACCCACCCGCTCCAGTGGCTCGTGATGCTTGCGTCGATGTTCGGCACGATCCCGAGCCACCCGAGGTCGCCGACGGTCTCGCCCTGCGCCTCGTACGTCGGGAAGATCTCCGTCCTGAAGTCCCTGAGGACGAAGTAGAGCGAGATGAAGATCGGAATCTGGAGGACGAGCGGGAGGCATGAAGCCAGCGGGTTGACGTTGTTCTCCCGGTAGAACTTCATGACCTCTTCGTTCATCTTCTGCTTGTCGTGCTTGTACTTCTGCTGGATCGCCTTCAGCTCCGGCGCGTGCACCTGCAGCCGCTGCATCGAGCGGATCTGCTTGATCGTCAGCGGCAGAATCACCATCCGCACGATCAGCGTGAGGGCGATGATCGCCCACGCCCAGGGGAGGCCGATCGCCGTGTGCAGCCACTCGAGGACGGCGGTGAGAACGTTCTCGATCGGGGTGAGCGGGTTCATCGCGCCTTGAAGAGGGTCTGGTCGCGAGCGTAGTCCACGCCGCCGCGGCTCCAGGGGTTGCACCGGAGCAGGCGCCAGCCCGCCAGCACGAGCCCGCGGAGGACGCCGTATTCCGACAGCGCGTCGAGCGCGTAGCGCGAGCAGCTCGGGTGGTACTTGCACCGCGCCCCGAGCAGGGGGCTGACGAGAGCGCGATACGCGTGGATCGGAAGCGCGACGACGTGTTTCACGCGGCCGTCCCCTGGGCGAGGCTGAAGACCTCGTCGACCCGCTCCGTCAACCACGGAAACCCGCGGCTCTCGACGGCGTCGGCCAGGCCGGGCCTCGCGATCAGGACGTAATCATGGCCGGCGGGCAGCCCGGCCGCGAGCTCCTCGAACGAGGCTCGCAGCCGGCGCTTCAGCCGGTTCCGCTCCACGGCGCCTCCGAGCTGCCGCGACACCGCCAGGCCGAGTCTCGGCGAGCCCTCGGGATCGCCCTCGCGCGGGAACGAGTAGAGGACGAGGAACCGGGTCGAGACCGACCTGCCCTTCCGGTAGACGGTGTCGAAGTCGCGGGAGCGGGAAAGCCGATGCTGGCGTGGGCTCATAGACCGCCCCGTGGCCCATGAGCGCCGGGAGGGTGTGTGAGGAACCCGGGAGGTTCCCTGACTGGATGGAAGAAGTGGGCTCGTGGGGGAAACGTGGTTTCCCCCGCGGGAGCGAGCCGCAGGCGAGCGACGCTCACGCGGAGAGGCGCTTCCGACCCTTGGCCCGACGGCGCTTGAGGATCGCACGACCCGCGCGCGTCGACATCCGCGCTCGGAATCCGTGCCGGCGCTTCCGCCGGCGCACATTCGGCTGATACGTTCGCTTCACGAGAGATGAGGGTGTCGAAACGGCCGCTCGGGCGGCCGGGCGACCAGTATAGATCAGCACCCCGCCCGATCGAGCAAGAGCTTTCGCGCACGAGTTGAATCCACAGGCGCGAAGGCGCATGAAAGGACGCAAGCGACCATCTTTCCACACCTGTGGATAAGCGTGTGGAGAGGGTAGAAATGCCTGCAAGGCAGCGCTTTTTGCTCTTGGCGATTTCCCCAGGCGAAGGCATTGAAGCGGGCTCGGCGCCGCTGTTATAGTCGCCGTTTCTCGTAGACCGGCGGAGGGGCGGAACAACGGCGTGCAGCGGGCGTCAGAGCTGAGTGCGGACGCACTTTGGGGCGAGATCACGTCCCGGTTGCGCGACGCGCTGAACGACGCGACGTTCACGACGTGGTTCGCCGACGCCGGGGCCGGGTCGCTCGACGACCAGGCCTTCGTCCTCCTCGTCCCGAACGACTTCACGCGCGACTGGATCGAGGGCCACTTCCGCGGATTGCTCGAGGCGATCGTGCGGGACGCACTCGGCGACGAGCGCTCCGTGCGCATCGTCGTGCGCGAGACTCCGGCAGCCCCGGCCGTCGCCCACGAGCTCCATCCCCCGCTGCGTCCGAGCCGATCCGTCGACGGGCTGAACCCGAAGTACACGTTCGACTCGTTCGTGATCGGCTCGTCGAACCGCTTCGCGCACGCGGCCGCGCTGGCGGTCGCGGAAGCGCCCGCGCAGGCCTACAACCCGCTCTTCATCTACGGCGGGACCGGGCTGGGGAAGACGCACCTGCTGCAAGCCATCGCCGCCTACGTGACCGAGCACACCGGCGACCTCACGGCCCGGTACGTCACCAGCGAGACGTTCATGAACGACTTCATCAACTCGCTGCGCGACAAGCGAATCGAGGGGTTCAAGCAACGCTACCGCCACTACGACGTCCTCCTGATCGACGACATCCAGTTCTTCGAGCACAAGGAGCGGATCCAGGAGGAGTTCTTCCACACCTTCAACAGCCTCTACGAGGCCCGCCGGCAGATCGTGATCTCGTCCGACCGGCCGCCGCGGGCGATCGCCACGCTCGAGTCGCGCCTCCGCAGCCGGTTCGAGTGGGGCCTGATCACCGACATCCAGCCGCCCGACCTCGAGACCCGCATCGCGATCCTGCGCAAGAAGGTGAAGACGGACGCGATCCACGTGCCGGACACCCAGGTCCTGACCTTCATCGCCAGCCGGATCTCGACGAACATCCGCGAGCTCGAGGGCGCGCTGACGCGCGTCGTCGCCTTCTCGTCGCTGACGGGTCGACCGATGACGGTTGAGCTCGCGCAGGAAGTGCTGAAGGACGTCTTCCCGCAGGGCGAGATGCCCGAGATCTCCGTCGAGCAGATCCAGCGCACGGTCGTCGAGCGCTTCGGGATGTCCATGCAAGAGCTCACCGGAGATCGCCGCTCGCAGCAGATCGTCTACCCGCGCCAGGTCGCGATGTACCTCTGCCGCGAGCTCACCGACAGTTCGTTGCCGAAGATCGGGAAGCAGTTCGGCGGACGCGACCACACGACGGTGATCCACGCGACCTCGAAGATCGCGAAGCTGATTCGCGAAGATCGCAACGTCTACGAGCTGGTGCAGGAGCTCACCGCCCGCATCAAGCAGGCCCGTTGACAACGCTGGGGACGGCTCGCCCGGTCTGTGGGCTTTTCGCGCACGTCGTCCTCGCTGTTGAGAGAACAAAGGTCGTCCACAGACCTGTCCTCAGCTCCGAGAGCGCACTACAACACGCCTCTGTGCCGTCTTCCCCGACATCCACACTCTCTACGACTACTACGAGAGGTTTTCTTTAAATGACATCCGTAGATACCGTTGCCGCCACGACCATGCGGGTTGTGTGCGGAAAGGACGAGCTGGCCGAGACGCTCCAGGTAGTCGGCCGTGGGGTGTCCACACGGACGACCGTGCAGATCCTGGCCGGCATTATGTTGCGGGCCGCCAGCGGCCGCCTTCACCTCAGCGCGACCGATATGGAGATCTCCATCCGCAACTCGTTGGAGGCCCAGGTCGAGGAAGAGGGCGCGGTGGTCGTGCCGGGTCGCCTCCTCGTGGACATCGTGCGGCTCCTGCCAGCCGGGGAGGTCACACTCGAGCACCGTGCCGACGAAGGCATGGTGCGACTTACCTGCGGCTCGGCGTCCTACTCGCTGAACACGTACGGGCCCGAGGATTTCCCGCGCCTACCGGACGTCGAGCCGGACAACGCCTTCTCGGTCGAGCGCGAGGCCTTTCTCGACACGATCGGGCGCGTAGGGCGATCCGCTTCGAGGGACGAGTCGCGACCTGTGCTCACCGGGATTCTCGTACGGTTCGAGGGAGACAAGCTGGTGATGGCGGCAACGGATTCGTACCGGCTCAGCGTCAAGGAGACGTCTCTCACGGGAGGACCGGGCCGCGAGCTGGAGGCGATCGTTCCCGCCCGTGCGCTGCAGGAGCTCGCGCGGATCGGGCAGGCAGCGGAGGCCGAGACGATCGAGGTCGGCGTCCAGGAGAACCAGGTGGTCTTCGGCGTGGACGGCGTCTGGTTGACCGCCCGCCGGATCGACGGCCAGTTTCCGAACTACAGGCAGCTTCTCCCCGAGCAGTTCGAAGCGGAGGTACAGCTTCCACGCGAGGAGCTCCTCGACGTCGTCCGCCGGACCGGTCTCCTGGCCCAGCGCAAGTCGCCGCTGCGCCTCCGCTTCGAGGAGGGGGAGCTGACGGTGTCTGCCCAGACCCAGGACGTCGGCGAGGCGCGCGAGTCGCTGCCCGTCGCCTACACGGGCGAGGTGCTGGAGATCGGCTTCAACGCCGAATTCCTGCGCGACGGGCTTGAGTCGGTCACCGACGAGACCGCCCGGCTGAAGCTGATCAGCCCGCTGCGGCCGGGGCTACTGCACGGCGAGAGCGACGACTTCCTCTACCTGATCATGCCGATCAGGCTGGCCGGCTGATCGTCGCGCACGCCACGCTCCGGAGCTTCCGCTCGTACGCCGCGCTCGACCTGGGGTTGCAGCCCGGGCTCGTGCTCGTCGTCGGCCGCAACGGCGCCGGCAAGACAAATCTGCTCGAGGCACTCCACGTGGGTACACAGGGGTTCTCGCCCCGCACCCGCGCCGAGTACCGACTGGTGCGCTTCGGCGAGCCGGCGGCCCGGGTGCGGCTCGAGGGGAGGGAAGGGGAAGTTCCCGCAGAGACCGAGGTGACGATCGCCCCCGGAGAGGGGAAGCGCCTGCTCCTGAACGGCGCGGCGCTCGCATCGGCCGAGGAGCTTCGGACGCGTCTCGCCGCTCTTGCGTTCGTCCCCGACCGGCTCGCGATCGTGAAAGGCGGCCCCGCCGTTCGTCGCGCCTACGTCGACCGCATGCTGGGCCGACTCACGCCGTCCCAGGCAGGGCTTCCGGGCGAGTACGGACGTGCGCTCGCGCAGCGGAACGAAGCCCTTCGCCGCGTGCGCGCGGGGGTCTCCGAACGCGATGCTCTGGGTCCGTGGACCGAGCGGGTAGCTGCGCTTGGTGCCGAGCTCGACGCGGTGCGCGCCCGGCTGGTGGCAGCGTTGCGGCCAGGTTTCGCAGCCGCCGCGGAGGCGCTCGGCCTAGAAGGTGCGACGCTGACGTACGAGGAGCAGGGACTCTCGCTCACGGAGCTGGAAGCACGGCTCGAGCGCGACCTCAGCCGGGGGACGACAGGACTCGGTCCCCATCTGCGGGACGTCGAGATCCACGCGCGCGGCCGCGACCTGCGCGGCTTCGGCTCTCAGGGAGAGCAGCGCACGGCTGTCCTGGCCCTGGTGCTTGCGGAGGCAGCCCTCCTCACGGAGCGCCGAGGCTCGCCGCCGCTCCTGCTCCTCGACGACGTCTTCTCGGAGCTCGACGCCGGCCGCCGCCGGTCGCTCCTGGCTTCGCTGCCGGTCGGGGGGCAGACCCTCGTAACGGCAACATCGCCCGACGCTCTTCCGGACGACGGACCGGCGCCCGCGCTCGTTGTGGCGGTCAGGCGCGAGGGAAACGCCAGCGTGGCGGAGCCGGCATGAGCCTCGAGCCGCTCGGGCCGGACCTGCGCCGCGAGCTCGACCGGCTCGGGCCGGGCGGGGCGATCACGGACGTGGTAGCGGCGTGGCCCGACGCGGTCGGGCCGGCAATCGCCGCCAACGCCTGGCCGGCACGGATCGGCCGCGACGGGACGCTCCATGTCGCCACCAGCTCGAGCGCCTGGGCCTTCGAGCTCACGCACCTCGAGGGCAGTGTCCGCAGGCGGCTGCGCGAGCGACTCGGCGAAGAGGCTCCCCCGCGCCTCCGCTTTGTGCCGGGCCGGCTTCCGGAAGCCGGCCCGGAGGTTGTGGAAGCTCCGAAGCGGACTGTGCCGACTCCGTCGCCCCGCGCTCTCGGCGCCGCGGAGGAGATCGCTGCGGTCATCGACGATCCCGGCCTGCGGGAGGCCGTGGCGCGGGCCGCTGCGGCCAGCCTGGCGGGTGCGGATGGGCGCCCGGCCGACCGGCCGTTCTGATAGACTGCTTCTGACAGAAAAATCCCCTCTGAGCAGGGGTTTTTTATGGCGGAAACCAGTTACGACGCCAAGGACATCACCGTTCTCGAGGGCCTCGAGCCCGTTCGCCTGCGACCCGGCATGTACGTCGGCTCGACCGGGGCGCGAGGACTCCACCATCTCGTCTACGAGGTCGTGGACAACTCGGTCGACGAGGCTCTCGCGGGGCGCAACGAGCGCATCGAGGTGCGCCTCCACCCTGACAACTCGGTCACCGTTCGCGACTGGGGCTCGGGCATCCCGGTGGGTGTCATGGAGGACCAGGGGCTGCCCGCCCTCACGGTCGTCCTCACGAAGCTCCACGCCGGCGGCAAGTTCGGCGGCGAGGGCTACAAGGTCTCCGGCGGCTTGCACGGGGTGGGCGTCTCGGTCGTGAACGCGCTTTCCGAGTGGCTCGTGGTCGAGGTGCGGCGCGAGGGCAGGACCTACCGGCAGGAGTTCTGCCGAGGCGCCCCCACGACCGAGCTCGAGGAGGTCGGCAGGGCCGGCAAGGATGACACCGGGACGACGATCTCATTCCTCCCCGACGCAGAGGTCTTCGAGGAGCTGGAGCTCTCCGCGCAGACTCTCGCCCAGCGGTTCCGCGAGACGGCTTTTCTCACCCGCGGTCTTCGCATCGTCTTCGTGGACGAGCGGGAGGGCGAGGAGACGCTCGAGTTCCATGCGGAAGGCGGCATCAAGGATTTCGTCGCCTTCGTCAACGACGCGAAGGACGCGGTCCACAAGCACATCGTCTACTTCGAGGGCGAGAACGACCAGGGCACCGTCGAGGTGGCGATGCAGTGGAACAGCTCGTACGTCGAGTCGGTCTTCTCGTTCGCCAACAACATCAACACGCACGAGGGCGGCACGCACCTCTCGGGGTTCAAGGCGGCGTTGACCGGGACCCTGAACAAGTACGCGCGCGACAAGGGCCTGCTGAAGGAGAAGGAGGAGAACCTCGACGGCGAGGACGTCCGCGAGGGACTGGCCGCGGTCATCTCCGTCAAGCTCCGGGATCCGCAGTTCGAGGGGCAGACGAAGACGAAGCTCGGCAACCCGTGGGTCCGCGGGCTCGTGGAGCAAACCGTGAACGCCCGCCTCGCCGAGTTTCTCGAGGAGAGCCCCACCGACGCGCGCCAGATCGTCCAGAAGGCGATTTCCGCCTCGCGTGCGCGCCAGGCCGCCCGCAAGGCGCGCGAGCTGACGCGCCGGAAGAGCGCGCTCGAGAACTCGTCCCTGCCCGGGAAGCTCGCGGACTGCACGGTGCGCGATCCCGACCTGGCCGAGCTGTACATCGTCGAGGGCGATTCCGCTGGTGGCTCCGCGAAGCAGGCACGGGACCGGACGTATCAGGCGATCCTCCCCCTGCGGGGCAAGATCATCAACTCCGAGAAGAACCGCATCAACAAGGTGCTTTCGAACACGGAGATCCAGGCGATGATCACCGCGATCGGCACCGGCATCGGCGACGAGTTCGACATCGCCAACCTCCGCTACGGCCGCGTGATCGTGATGACGGATGCCGACGTGGACGGCTCGCACATCCGCACGCTCATCCTCACGTTCCTCTTCCGGAACATGCCCGAGCTGATCGACCGTGGGCACGTCTACATTGCGGTTCCGCCGCTCTACCACGTGAAGGTAGGCAACCAGGAGTTCTACTTCGAGAAGGACGCCCAGCTCGAGGACCTGCTCGTGCGCGAGCGCGTCAAGGACATCGAGATCACGGACCGCGACGGCTCGCCGGTGCAGCTAACGGAGCACAAGTACGGGCGCTTCGTGAAGGAGCTGAGCGCCTTCGACGGCTACCGCGCGAAGCTCCAGGCCGAGTTCGGCGAGGCCGCGACCTTCGTCGTCGCCCACCGCCTCGTTGAGCACGAGGCGAGCACCATCGACGAGGTCGAGAAGGCGATTACGGCCCTGCCGCCGAACGGCTACGACCTGAGCGTGCTCGATCGGACCGACGGGAGCCTCGGACTCCAGGTGATCGAGCAGGAATCGAGCGCGGCCCGACTGCTCCGCCTTCCCGGCGATCTCGTCGCATCGCCGACATACGAGCGCCTGCGCGCCGCGTACGCGCGGACGGCTTCGGCCAGCGGGCTGCCACCCTTCACGCTTCGCCACGGCAAGAAGAGCGCCGTCGCGCCGACCTTCGACGATCTTCGCGCCCGGCTGCTCGAGCTCGCCAAGGACGGGCTTCACCTGAACAGGTTCAAGGGCCTCGGGGAGATGAACCCGGAGCAGCTCTGGGAGACGACGATGGACCCCCAGCGGCGCCTCCTGATCCGCGTCGACGTCGAGGACGCCTCGGCCGCCGACCAGATGTTCTCGGTGCTCATGGGCGACCAGGTCGAGCCTCGCCGCCAGTTCATCGAGCAGAACGCAAAGGACGTTCGCTTCCTGGATGTCTGAACTCGGCGCTCTCGGACCCGGACGCATCGAGGCCCGCGAGCTGGAGCAGGAGCTCCGCTCGAGCTACCTCGACTACGCGATGTCGGTCATCGTCGGGCGGGCCCTGCCCGACGTGCGCGACGGCCTGAAGCCGGTCCATCGCCGCGTCCTCTACGGCATGCACGAGGCCGGCATGCAGCCGAACCGCCCGTACAAGAAGGCCGCCCGCGTCGTCGGCGACGTGATGGGGAGCTATCACCCGCACGGCGACCAGGCGATCTACGACACTCTCGTGCGCATGGCGCAGCCGTTCTCGCTGCGCTACCCCCTCGTCGATGGACAGGGGAACTTCGGTTTCGACGTTGAGCCGGCCGCGGCGATGCGCTACACGGAGTGCCGGCTCTCCCGCATCGCCACTGAGATGCTGAGGGACATCGACGCGGACACGGTCGACTTCGTCCCGAACTATGACGAGTCGCGCCGCGAGCCGTCGGTGCTGCCCTCGCGGTTCCCGAACCTGCTCCTGAACGGGTCAGCCGGGATCGCGGTGGGCATGGCGACGAACATGCCATCGCACCGGCTCGCGGAGGTGGTCGACGCCATCGTCGAGCTGATCGACAAGCCCGACGCGAACGTCGACGATCTCATGCGCCACGTCAAGGGACCGGATTTCCCCGGCGGCGGAATCATCCTAGGTAGGGGAGGCATCCGCGACGCTTACCGAACGGGTCGCGGCCGGGTCGTCATGCGCGCCCGCGGTCACGTTGAGGAGCTGCGCGGCGGTAAGACCGCGATCGTCGTCACCGAGCTGCCCTTCGGAGTGCGCGTCGGCGGCGACACGGGCCTGATCATGCGAATCGCCGATCTCGTTCGCGACAAGGTCATCCCGGAGATCGCGAACGTCGACGACTTCATCGACAAGACAGGCACGCGCGTCGTCATCGAGCTGAAACGCGACGCGGTCCCTCAGGTCGTCCTCAACAAGCTCTACAAGCATACGCCGCTCCAGACGACCTTCGGCTACAACGCAGTCGCGCTCGTCGACGGCGTCCCTCGCACGCTCTCGCTTCTCGAGCTCGTCCGCCACTACCTCGACTACCAGCGCGAGGTCGTTACCAGGCGGTCGAAGCACGAGCTTCGCCGTGCCGAGGAGCGGGCCCACGTCCTGCAGGGGTATCTGACCGCGCTCGACAACCTCGACGAGGTGATCGCCCTGATCCGCGGCTCCGCCGACACCGACTCGGCGCGCGAAGGGCTGATGGAGCGCTTTGGCCTCTCGGAGATCCAGGCACAGGCGATCCTCGACCTTCGCCTCGCGCGTCTCACCGGCCTCGCGCGCAAGGAGATCGAAGGCGAGTTCTCGGACCTGCAGGAGCGCATCGCCGAGCTGCGCGCCATTCTCGGCGACCCCGCCCGGATCGACGGCCTCATCCGTGAGGAGCTGCTCGAGATCAAGCAGATCTACGGCCGAAACGACGACCGGCGCACCGAGATCGTGGCGGCCGAGGACGACCTCGAGCTCGAGGACCTGATCGCCGAGGAGGACATGGTCATTGCGATCACCCGCTCCGGCTACGTCAAGCGCCTGCCCGTGACGACGTACCGGGAGCAGCGGCGCGGCGGCATCGGCGTCATGGGCATGGAGCTGAAGGACGAGGACTACATCGAGCACCTCTTCGTTGCCTCGACGCACGACTACCTGCTCTTCTTCACCTCGGTCGGGAAGATCTACCGCCTGAAGGTTCACGAGCTCCCACTGGGCTCCCGGCAGTCGAAGGGCAGGGCGATCATCAACCTGCTCCCGTTCCGCCCGGGCGAGACGATTCGGGCCGTCATCGCCACGCGGGACTTCAAGGACGCGGAGTACCTGACGGCCGTGACGAGAAACGGGCTGGTGAAGAAGACGCGCTTCGAGGAGTACAACACACCGCTCAAGGCGGACGGGATCATCGCGATCAAGCTGCGCGACGGCGATGAGCTCGTGGGCGTCCTCCACTCCTCCGGTGACGACGACATCCTCATGGTCTCACGAACGGGCCAGGCGATCCGCTTCAACGAGAAGCTCGCGCGTCCGATGGGCAGGGCCACGTCGGGCGTCACGGGGATGCGCCTGCGCAAAGGCGACGAGGTGATCGCCGCGGACATCGCCAGAAACGACGCCGACCTCCTTGTGGTGACCGAGAACGGCTTCGGCAAGCGGACGCGGATCGATCAGTATCCGGTGAAGGGCAGGGGCGGGCTAGGCGTGAAGACCGTGCAGCTCACGGAAGCCCGCGGCCAGCTCGCCGGGGCGCTCGTCGTCCGCGAGGGCGACCAGGTGATGCTCATCTCCACCGGCGGGACGGTCATCCGCATTTCCGCCGAGGACATCAAGCAGAGCGGACGCGCCACCCAGGGCGTGATCGTCATGCGCCCGCGCGAGGGCGAGCGCGTCTCGACGCTCGCGCGCGTCGTCGAGCAGGACGAGGACGACGCCGACACGCTGGCGGTACCGGTGACCGAGAACGGCGCCGCTCCCAAGCCGGCCGAGTAGCGTTCTGACGTGGCCGCGCCGCGTCCGGAGGATCTGCTCGAGCCGGTTGACGTCATGCGCCACCTGCGCAGGCTCGAGCTTTCGCTTGGGCAGGTCTGCCGCGCGGCGGGCGTCTCCAAGACGCAGCTCGACTACTGGACGACTCGGGCCCGTATCCCCACGAGGGGAAAGAAGCAGCGTCTCTACACCCTCGACGCGCTCGAGACCGTTTTGCTGATCAAGCAGGGAAAGGACAGGGGCCTCTCCCTGCAGGCGGCCATCGAGGCCGCCGGGCGCTTCAAGGCCGCGAAAGCGCCCCGAGTGCCGCGCCGGAACTGAGCTACGACTCGCGGAGGACTCCCGCCGCGGACTCCGGCGCGAGCGTGTTGACGAAGTAGCCGGCGCCCAGTTCGATGCCGGCGAGGACGCCCAGGCGCGGGAGCACCTCGATGTGCCAGTGACCCTCGGCATGGAGCCAGAGGTTGAGCGCCACCGCCCCCTCCGCGACGCGGATACGGCGGATCCCCTCGGCGGCGAGGATCAGCGCCTCGGCGAGCAGCGCGCTGGTGAACGGGTCGGCCTCGCACTCGAGTGGCGCCGCGAGCAGCTCGTACGGTTGCCGGCCGGCGAAGGGACAGAGCAGGACGAGCCCTTCCCGCTCCTCGACCACGCGGATGCGCTGCTCCCGCTCCTCGGCGAGGACGCGGCAGAGAAGACAGCCGCCGTCGGCGGTGCTCGCTTCCCGCTCCTGCGCTACGAGCGGCGGCTCGTGCTCGAGCCACACGAGCTGCGAGTGGCTGTGCATGAGGCTTGCGCCGGCCCCTGCCCCTTCGTTCACGAGCGCATGGACGTAGGGGAATCCCGCTTCGCGCGCGGCCGCGGCGCGCGCCTGCCAGGCCTCGGCGACGAGCCCGAGCTGCTTGCTTCCGAGATCGGCGATCGTCCGCACGTGGCGCGGGGAGTGCACCACCACCTCCTGCCGACCGACTGCGGCCCGGCGGGCGAAGAGTCCGTCTACCCGGTCGCCGCTGCGCGGCCACGGCCCGAAGGCCGGGAACTTGTTGGGGACGACCCGCACCCGCCAGCCGGGCGTGTCCGGCGGCCGTCCGGGTGATCCGATGGCAAACGTTTCGGGCGGGGTGGCTGACTCTCGCCCTTCATCGAACGGGCATCCGACCGGATCGTTCTGCTCCGCCGCCGCATCGGCGCGCGGCGCTCCAGGGCGACGCGCTCGCGAGGGTGCGACCACGACCCAACGTCCCGAGAGCGGGTCACGACGAAGCTCGGGCGGCACGTGGCCGTCTGTCAGGTTGTGTCCTTGCCCGCTTCTATGAACGGCCGCACGAGCTCGAGTGGAAGCGGAAGGATCACCATTGTCGCACGCTCGGAGCTCATCTCGAGAATCGTCTGCAAGAAGCGGAGCTGCAGCGAGATCGGGTTCGCGGCGAGCACATCGGCCGCATCCTTCAGGCGCTCGGACGCCTGGAACTCGCCCTCCGCCGCGATCACCTTTGCGCGCCGCTCGCGCTCGGCCTCGGCCTGGCGCGCCATCGCCCGCTGCATCCCCGTCGGGATCTCGACGTCCTTGACCTCGACGATGGACACCTTGATTCCCCAGGGCGAGGTCGCCTCGTCGATGATCTCCTGCAGGATGGAGTTGATCTTGTCGCGCTCCGAGAGGAGCTCGTCGAGGACGTGCTGGCCGAGGACGCTCCGCAGGGTCGTCTGCGCGATCTGAGACGTGGCGACCAGGAAGTTCTCCACCTGCACGATCGCCCGCTCGGGATCGATGATCCGAAAGTAGGCCACCGCGTTCACCCGGACGGGGACGTTGTCCTTCGTGATCACCTCCTGCGGCGGGATGTTCAGCGTCACCGTCCGCAGGTCGACCCTGACCATCTTGTCGATGATCGGAATGAGCAGGAAGAGGCCGGGGCCCTTGGGCGGGGAGTGCAGCCGGCCGAGCCGGAAGATCACACCGCGCTCGTACTCGCGAGCGACCCGCACCGAGAGTGCGAGCAAGAGCACCAGGACGACGATGACCGCGGCGATAGCGATGAAGGCGACGTTCATCGGGCTCCTTTCCGGCGGGTGGGAGGCATCCTACGAGGACGCCGCGACGGCTGCGGGCTCCTCGGCCTGCTCCACCTCGAGAACGAGATCCTCCCCGACCCCCTGCACCCGGACGTACTCGCCTGCTGCCAGCGGCTCGCCGTCCGTGTGCGCCTTCCAGATCTCGCCGTGGACGTTGACCAGGCCGGAGGGCGCGACCGGACTACGGACGACGCCGATCTCGCCGACCATCTCCTCCCGTCCGGTCTTCGTCGGGGCGCGGCGTGCGCGAATCACCTTGGTCGCCGCGATCGCGGTGACGAGGGCGAGGGTGCCCCCGACGGCCAGCGCGACCCAGATGGAGACCTGGTAGCCCTCGCCTGCTGGGTCGAAGAGCATGAGCGCACCCACGACGAAGCTGATCGCTCCTGCCAACGCGAGCGCGCCGTGGCTCGGTACGAACGCCTCGGCTGCGAAGAAGCCGACCGCCAAGAGCATCAGCAAGAGGCCGGCCCAGCTCACCGGGAGGACCTGCAGGCCGAAGAGGCCGATGATCAGGGAGATGACGCCCACGGTCCCGGGCAGGATGAGGCCGGGGTTGAGGATCTCGATCGTGATTCCGAGCACGCCGATGGACATGAGGAGGACGATGAGGTTCGGGTCGACCAGGAGGTCGAGGACACGTTTCCAGAGGGACATCTCGACGCGGTCCACCGTCGCGCCGGCCGTGTTCAGGACGAAGCCCTTCGGCTCGGTTCGCATGCCGTCGATCTCGTCGAGGAGCGTCGGAAGGTCGGGCGCGACGACGTCGACGACGTTCTGCTCGAGCGCTTCCTGAGCGCCGAGGTTGGACGCCGACCGAACGGCCTGCTCGGCCCAGTCGCCGTTTCGCCCGTGCGTCTGGGCCAGCTCGCGCGCGTAGGCCGCAGCGTCGTTCACCACCTTGCGGCGCAGGTCGTCCGGGATCTCGCCGCCACCGACCGCGACGGGCGTCGAGGAGCCGATGTTGGTCGCCGGGGCCATGGCGGCCACGTCCGCGGCCAGCGTGATGAAGGCGCCCGCCGACGCGGCGCGGGAGCCCGGAGGCGCGACGTAGACGACGACAGGAACGTCGGCGTCGAGCTCCTTCTTGATGATCTCGCGCATCGCCGAGTCGAGCCCGCCGGGCGTGTCCAGCTCGATGACGACGGCGTCGTAGCCCTCGCGCTCGCCCCGTTCGATCGCGTCGGTGAGGTACTCCTGCGTGACCGGATTGATGTCGTTCGAGAACTCGACAGCGAGAACGCGAGGCGCCGTCTCCTGGGCGGCCGCGCCTCCTGCGAGCGCGAGCGCCGCCGCGAGGAGAAGGACGGTGTAGGAAAATCCCCGCAAGCGCGCCACTTCGGTGTAAAGATTCTATCAGCGTAGTGCCGATGCACTTGAGGACGAAGGAGTCCTCTGGTTCGGTACCGAAGGAGCCCGCCGCCCTGATGAGCCTCCGCCGCACGCTCATGCTCGCGGTCGCGCTGGCCGCTCTCGCGCCCGGCACGGCCGCCGCCGAGGACGTCCGCGTCGTCGCGCGCGACGTTTCGCTCGACGTTGCGCGTGAGGCCGCCGCTCGCGCCGCGCCGACGAGCTTCACCATGGTGGGGCTCCACTGGCAGGGCCCCGGGAAAGTCTGGTTCAGGACTGCGGAGCGGCCGGGACAGTTCGGACCCTGGCGACCGGCCCAGCCGGAGGCCGAGGACATGCCCGACGTCGGGGGCGCCGAGCTCGACGAGCGCGCCGGCTGGCGGATCGGCAATCCTTGGTGGACGGGCCCGGCGCGCTGGATCCAGTACCGCGTCTCCGGAGAGGTGACACGTCTCCGGGCGTACTTCGTCGACAGCCCAGTCACCTCGGCCGATCGTGTGCGGGCGGCGTCGTCCCGTACCGCCGCGACGTCGGCCGTCGCACGAGCGGGCCCGGTCGCGGAGCCCACGATCGTCCGGCGAGCCGGGTGGGGCGCGGACGAGACGATCGTTCGCGGCGCTCCGACGATCGCCGAGCGCCTCCGCTTCGCCGTCGTTCATCACACGGCGGGCTCGAACCGGTACTCGGCGGCCGAATCCGCGGCCATCGTCCGCGGGATCCAGCGTTACCACGTGGTCGGGAACGGCTGGGACGACATCGGCTACAACTTCCTCGTCGACAAGTACGGCAGGGTCTTCGAGGGCCGTGGTGGCGGGATCACGCAGAACGTGGTCGGCGCGCACGCGGGCGGCTTCAACACCGGCAGTGTCGGTATCGCGGTGATCGGGATCTACGAGTCGAGGGCCCTCTCGGACGCGGCGAGGAGGGCGGTGCAGAAGCTGCTTGCCTGGCGGCTGGACGTCGGGCATGTGTATCCGCGCGGCTTCTGGGATGCGGTCTCCGGCGGGAGCTCGCGCTGGCCCGCCGGCGCGACGGTCCGGTTGCGGGCAATCTCCGGCCACCGCGACACGAGCTATACGAGCTGCCCCGGCAACAAGATCTACGGCCTGCTGGGGCGAATCACCCGGAGGGCCACGAGGATCGGCCTGCCAAAGCTCTGGACGCCGGAGGCTGAGGGGAGCGTCGGAGGACCGGTCCGCTTCACGGCGCGGCTCTCCGAAGCGCTGCCGTGGACGGTCCAGGTGAAGGACGGCACCGGGTCCGTGGTCGCGTCGGGCAACGGCAGCGGGACGGCCGTGGACTGGACGTGGGACGCCAGTGCCGTACCCGTCGCCTTCTACACGTACACGATCAGCGCCGGCTCGAGCGTGAGGCCGTCGACCCTGCCCGTTCCCGGCCCGCCCCCGCTCGCGATAACGGGACTGAAGGCATCGCCGCGCGCCGTGACGCCGAACGGCGACTGGAGCGGCGAGAGCACGACCGTCAGGTTCGGTCTCAACCGCCGGGCGGTTCTGGGCGTCAGGGTGGTGAGCGAGTCAACGGGCAACGACATCCGCACGCTGTTGGCAAGCTCCGAGCGGCGGGCCGGGCTCCGGAGCTTGAGCTGGGACGGGAGAACCGGAGGCGGGTCGGTGGTGCCGGACGGGCGCTACCGGATCGAGGTGTCCGCGGAAGCCGGAGTCGAGCAGGTTTCCCGCTCGGTGCGGGTGGTCGTCGATCGCACACTCGGCGGCTTCTTCGTCTCCCCGGCCGTCTTCTCGCCGAACGGGGACGGTCGCGCCGACGCGCTTGAGCTCGGGTACGAGCTCACGCGGAGCGCGACCGTCAGGGTGCAGATCCGGCGCAGCGGTCAGGTCGTCCGAACGCTGCAGAGCCGCTCCCAGACGGCCGGCAGCCACACGCTCACCTGGAACGGCCGCGTGCAGGGGGTGAAGCTCGCCGACGGCGCGGCCAGCGTCGTCGTCCGCGCCACCACCACTCTGGGCACTCGAAGGCTCGGCCGGCCGGTCGAGCTCGACACGAGGTCTCCCGTCGTGCGGGTGCTCTCGCTCAGGATGGTCGAGGGCGCGATGCGCCTGCGGCTCCGCCTGAGCGAGCCCGCCGAGCTCCGGGTCTGGTACGGGCGCGAAACCTGGCGCGACGGCGGCAGCTTCGTGGTCACGCGCCCCGCAGGCAGCACGATGATCCGCCGGCCGTTTCGAGTCAGCGTCGTTCGGATCATCGCCACCGACGACGGCCTGAACCGGAGCGACCCGGTTGTCTACCGGCGTAAGCGCTAGGTCTAACGCTCGAACAGCACCTCGCCGCTTTCGACGAGCCTCCGCTCGCCGTCGATCTCGACCTCGAGCCGCCCGCGCCGGTCGACGGCGATGCCGAGGCCCGTCTCGCCGTCCACGAGGACGCGCCGCCCGCGCAGGAAGTCGCGGGCGCCCAGCTCGTCGTAGACGGCGTCGAGGCCTCCGTCGCGCCAGCGGTCGTAGGCGCGCTCGAGCCCGAGGAGCAGGTCGGCGAGGATCGGCGCCCGCTCCCGTCGGACACCGTCCGTCGTCAGCAGCGACCCCGCGGCGACCTTGTCGTCGGCCGGAAGCTGCTCGCGCGACTGGTTGACGTTCAGGCCGACGCCCAGGACGACCGTGTCGCCGGCCGCCTCCGCCAGAACGCCGGCGACCTTGCGGCGGTTGACGAGCACGTCGTTCGGCCACTTGATCTGGGCCGACAGATTTGTCGCCCGCTCGACCGCCTCCGCCACCGCGACCCCGCCGACGAGCGACAGCTCCGCGACGACGCGTTCGGCCGGCGGCCGTAGGAGGACGGAGCAGAGGATCGCCGTGCCGGCGGGCGCGTTCCAACTGCGCCCGAGGCGCCCCCGGCCGGCAAGCTGCTCGTCGCAGACGGCGACGGCCCCCTCGGCGAGGCTGGGCTCGACGAGCAGCTGCGTCGACTCGCACGTGTCGCGGTGGAGGTAAGGCCTCCCGAGCCGGCCCCGGAGCAGAGGTTCGACCGTCTCCGGGGTCAGCGCGTCGGCCATGAGCGTCACTAGACTAATGCCGCCGTGCAACCAGCCGCAGCGCCCGCCCGTCCTACCGAGCAACAGCCGCCGTCCTGGCGGTCGATCGCGTACAGGAACCTCAGCGACGTGGACCTCGTCAGCAAGGCACGAGACGGCGACGGACGGGCGCTCGACATCCTCGTCGAACGGCATGCACCGCGCGTGAACCGGCTTGCGGCCCAGCTCATGGGCGATCTCGAGGAGGCGCGCGACGCCGCGCAGGAGTCGCTCGTCAAGCTGTGCACGCGCCTGCGTCAGTTTCGCGGCGAGGCGCAGTTCGCGACCTGGCTCCACCGCCTGGTCGTGAACACCTGCCGCGACCGCCTCGCGCGCCAGCGGATCCGCCAGACCGAGCAGCTCTCCCTCGAGGACGAGCCCGCCGGCGAGGAGAGCGACCCCTCGCGCGCCGCGCTGCTGGCGGACAAGCGCCGCGAGCTGGCCGCCGCGTTGGCGCGCCTCACGCCAAGCCAGCGCCTGGTGGTCGTCCTCCGGGACGTCTTCGGGATGACGTACGAGGAGATCTCGCGCGCCGCGAGCATGCCTGTCGGAACGGCGAAGTGCTACGTGCATCGGGCCCGCGCCCGGCTGCGCGTGCGGCTGGAGGAAGCGGCAAGCGGGTGAGCAGGGGAGGGTGAGCTTCACTCCGCCTTTCGGCCGGCGGGAGATCGAGCAGATCCTCCCGCACCGCGACCCGTTCCTGCTGCTCGACGAGGTCGTCGAGCTCGAGCCGGGAGCCCGCGTGGTCGCGCGCAAGCTCGTGCGCGACGACGAGTGGTATCTCGCCGGTCACTTTCCTGGGCGCCCGATCATGCCGGGTGTGCTCATGGTCGAGGCGATGGCGCAGGCCGGCGCCGTCGCCGCGCTCTCCGCCGAGGAGAACCGCGGCAAGCTCGCTCTCTTTGCCGGGATCGACGACGTTCGCTTCAAGCGAATCGTGGAGCCCGGGGACGAGCTGGAGCTCCGGTGCGAGCTCGAGCGCGTGCGCGGGCCGGTCGGACGCGGCAAGGCGACCGCCTCCGTGGACGGCGAGCTCGCCGTCAGGGGGACGCTGATGTTCGCCGTGACCGAAGACGCATGATCGGAAGCGTCGTAGGCAACGGCCTCGCGGTCGGCATCACCGGGCTCGGCGCGTATGTGCCCGAGCGCGTGCTGACGAACGCCGATCTCGAGGCGATGGTCGAGACCTCCGACGAGTGGATCGTCACGCGCACGGGGATCAGGGAGCGGCACATCGCGGAGCCCGAGCAGGCGGCGAGCGACCTCGCCCTGCCGGCCGCGCGCGAGGCGCTCGAGCAGGCGGGGGTGAGCGCCGAGGAGCTCGATCTCGTCATCGTCGCCACCGCCACCCCGGACATGCTCTTTCCGGCGACTGCGGCCATCGTCGCCGACACGCTGGGAGCCCGGCAGGCAGCCGCCTACGACCTCCTCGCCGGATGCACCGGCTTCGTGTACGCGCTCTCGCAGGCGTACGGCCAGGTCGCCACGGGCCTCTCCAAGAAGGCTCTCGTCGTCGGCTCGGAGGTGCTCTCGAGAATCACGAACTGGCAGGACCGGTCGACCTGCATCCTCTTCGGTGACGGGGCGGGCGCGGCCGTCGTCGAGCCGACCGGCGACGGCGGCATCGTCGGCTTCGAGCTCGGCGCCGACGGCTCGGGCGGCCCCGACCTCTGCGTGCCGGCGGGGGGATCGAGACAGCCGATATCACCGGACGCGCTCGAGGACGAGCTCCAGTTCATCAGGATGAACGGGGCCGAGGTCTTCCGCTTCGCGACCCGCGTGATGGTCAGCTCGGCCGAGGAGCTGCTGAGCGTCTGCGGCGCCACGATCGACGACGTCGACCTGTACGTCCCGCACCAGGCGAACAAGCGCATCGTCGACTACGCGGTCAAGAACCTCGGGCTCGACCCGGAGAAGGTGCTCATGAACATCGACCGGTACGGCAATACCTCGTCGGCCTCGATCCCGATCTGCCTTGCGGAAGCACAGGCCGACGGGCGGCTCGGCGAGGGGACGCGGGTGCTTATGAGCGCGGTGGGAGCCGGGCTGACCTGGGGCTCGGTCTATCTGACGTGGACGACCAACGGCGGAAGGTAGGAAGAGAGGAGTCATGAAGATCGCATTCTGCTTCCCCGGTCAGGGATCGCAGGACGTGGGCATGGGTCGCGCCATCGCGGAGGAGTTCCCCGCGGCGCGGGCGGTCTACGACGAGGCCTCGGAGGCCGTGGGCTTCGACGTGGCGAAGCTCTGCTTCGAGGGATCCCTGGAGGAGCTGACGCGGACCGAGCTCCAGCAACCGGCGCTCGTCGCCACGTCGATCGCCTGCCTCCGGGCGGTGAAGACGATCGGTATCGAGCCGGACTACGTGATCGGGCACTCGGTCGGCGAGTACTCGGCGCTCGCGGCGGCGGACGCGATCGGCGCCGGCGACGCCGTCGCGCTCGTGCGCGAGCGCGGGGAGGCGATGGCCGAAGCCGCGCGGGCGACTCCCGGCGCCATGGCGGCGGTGCTCGGGCTCGACGACGCCGTGGTCGAGGAGCTCTGCCTTTCCATCGACGGTGTGTGGCCCGCGAACTACAACTGCCCCGGCCAGGTCGTGGTCTCGGGCGAGAACGCCGCCGTGGACCGCCTGATCGAGGAGGCCGCGGCGCGCGGAGCGCGCAAGACCGTGAAGCTCCGCGTGAGCGGCGCGTTCCACAGCCCGCTCGTGGCGCGCGCCGCCGAACGACTGAAGCCCGCGCTGGCGAAGGCTTCCTGGCAGAACCCGTCGCCCCCGTTCATGTCGACCGTCACGGCGAAGCTCGAGGACGCGCAGCGCATGGCCGCGCTGCTGGTCGAGCAGCTCACCGCACCGGTCAAGTTCACGCAGGCCGTCCGCGGCCTCGTCAAGGACGGGGTCGGGATGTTCGTAGAGATCGGGCCGAACCAGGTTCTCACCGGCCTGCTGAAGCGGTGCGACCGCTCGCTCAGGACGATCTCGGTAAGCGACCCGGAGTCGCTTCGGAAGCTCCGGGAGAAGCTCTCCGCTGTCTGAGTTCGCGTCACTCGACGGCAAAGTCGCTCTCGTCACCGGGGGCTCGCGCGGCATCGGCGCGGCAATCTCGCGGGAGCTCGCGCGCGGGGGCGCGCGTGTGGCGGTCAACTACCGCTCGGGGAACGAGGCGGCCGAGGGGATCGCGGCCGAGATCGGCGGCGTCGCGCTCGGCGCGAATGTCGGCGATCCGGGCGAGGCCGAGGAACTGGTCGAGCGCGTCGAGGCGGAGCTCGGTGACCTCGACATCCTCGTCAACAACGCCGGCGTCACCCGGGACACCTTGATCGCGCGCATGAGCGACGAGGACTGGACCGAGGTAATCGACACGAACCTGCGCGGGGCCTTCAACACCTGCCGCGCGGTCTCGCGGAAGATGCTGCGCCGCCGCTCGGGCGCGATCGTGAACCTCTCGAGCGTCGTCGGCGTGCACGGGAATCCCGGCCAGGCAAACTACGCAGCCTCGAAGGCCGGGATCATCGGGCTGACGAAGGCGCTGGCGCGCGAGCTCGGCGTCAGGGGCGTGCGCGTCAACGCGATCGCGCCCGGCTACATCACGACCGAGCTCACCGAGGTGCTCACCGAGGTGCAGACCGGCCTCATCCTCGCGAACACGCCCCTCGGCCGGCTCGGCTCGCCGGAGGACGTCGCCGCTTCGGTACGCTTCCTCTGCTCTGACGAGGCCGCGTTTATCACTGGCGACGTGTTGCTCGTAGACGGCGGATTGGGGATCTAGGGGCACTGGCGATGGCTTCGGAGAACGGACGCAGACGGGTCGTGATCACGGGCATGGGCGCCGTCACGCCGCTCGGGAACGACGTCGAGACCTTCTGGGAGAACCTCGTCGCCGGCAAGGGAGGCGCCGGCCCGATCACCTCCTTCGACCCGTCCGAATTCGCGGTCCACTTCGCCTGCGAGCTGAAGGACTTCGACCCGACACAGTGGATCGAGCACCGCAAGGCGCGGCGGATGGACCGCTTCACGCAGATGATCCTCGCCGCGGCCCGCATGGCGGAGACCGACTCCGGCTTCGAGATCGCGCCCGAGACGGAGCGGACAGGTGTCTCGGTCGCCACCGGCATCGGTGGTCTCCAGAGCTTCCAGGACTGCTACGACCAGCTCCTTGCCCGCGGTCCCGACCGGGTCAATCCGCTCTCGATCCCGGCAATCATCCCGAACATGGGCGCGGCCTGGGTGTCGATGGAGCTCGGGACCCGCGGCCCGCTGACGTCCGAGTGCACGGCGTGCGCCGCGTCCAACATGGCGATCGGCGAAGCGATGGACGCCATCCGGCTCAACCGAGCGGACGTGATGCTCGCCGGGGGCACCGAGGCCGGGATCACGAAGGTCGGCATCGGCGGTTTTTCGGCGATGCGCGCTCTCTCCCGGCGGAACGACCGCCCGGAGGCGGCGAGCCGTCCCTTCGACGCCGAGCGCGACGGGTTCGTCATGGGCGAGGCCGGCGGCATCGTCGTCCTCGAGGAGCTCGAGCACGCGCGCAACCGCGGAGCGAAGGTCTACGCGGAGCTGATCGGTTACGGGCTCTCGTCGGACGCCCAGCACATCACCGAGCCCGATCCGACCGGCAGGCATCCTGCCCGGGCCATGAAGATGGCGATGGACGATGCCGGGATCGGGTCGGACGAGATCGATTACATCAACGCGCACGGCACCTCGACGCCTATCGGCGACGCGAGCGAGACGCGCGTGATCAAGATCGCGCTCGGCGAGGAAAAGGCGCGGAAGACGCCGGTCTCGTCGACGAAGGGCGCCACCGGCCACTGCCTCGGGGGCTCGGGCGCCATCGAGGCGATCATCTCGGTCCTCGCGGTCGAGCGGGACGTCGTGCCGCCGACGATCAACTACGACGTGCCCGACCCCGAGTGTGACCTCGACTACATCCCGAACGAAGCGCGCGAGTGGAAGACCGACGTCGCGCTTTCCAACAACTTCGGCTTCGGCGGGCACAACGCGTGCCTCGTCGTGAGGAAGTTCACCGATTAGTCCAAGGGACCGCTGGGCGACGTTCGACGTCTACGGGACGCTGGTCGACTGGAACGGGGGGATCCGCGGCGAGTTCGCCCGCCTCTGGCCGGACTCCGATGCCGACGAGCTGCTCGCGCGCTACCACGAGATCGAGCCGCGCGTTCAGCTAGAAGGGTCGCTGTCTTACCGGGAGGTCTTGCGGCAGGCACTCGTCCTCCTGGCCGAGAGCGAGGGTCTCACGTTGCTGCCGGTGGAGGAGTACACGCTCGCGGATTCCCTGCCGTCGTGGCCCGCCTTTCCGGAGGTGCCCGGGGTCCTGGCCGAGCTGCGGGGGCGCGGCTGGCGGCTCGTGCCGCTCTCCAACACCGATCCGGACCTCCTCGCCGCCTCGATGGAGAGGATCGGCGTCGCCTTCGACGGGGCCATCGTCGCGGGTGAGATCGGCTCCTACAAGCCCGCGCACGGGCACTGGCTGGCGTTTGCCGAGCGCTTCCACCCCGACCCCGGCCGGCACGTGCACGTCGCCGCGAGCCTCTTCCACGACATCGCCCCCGCGCAGGAGCTGGGCATCCCCGCGGTCTGGATCAACCGTCTCGGGGAGACGAGCGACCTGCCGCGCGCCGCCGAGCTCCAGGATCTGGCCGGCCTCCCCGACGTGGTCGACCGCATCGTCCCGCCGGAGCCGGTCTCCGGGTAGCCTGGTCTCGATGTCGCGACTCCGGGCGAAGTGCCCCGACTGCCGAACCCTGACCGCCGTCGCGCTCGAGGCAGGCAAGTACGAGTGCCATTCCTGCGGCAACACGTTCGCCGGCGGCCTCGTCCGCGTTCCGCGTGCCTGGGGAGCGGGAGGCGATCCGATGGCCGAGGCTGCCCACCTCGAGCTTCCGTACCCCGAGACGGCCGTCGTCTCCGAGGGCTCGCTCACCGAGCAGAACCTGGCGCTCGCCGCCGCGCTGCCCGAGCGGCCCGTTGTGCTGGGCGGGTGCTGCTGCACGCACGTCGGCGCGGTCGAGGGGCTGGCGACGCGCTACGAGCGGCTCGCGGTCGTGTGGTTCGACGCGCACGGGGATCTGAACACGCCCGAGAGCTCTGCCAGCGGCAACCTCTGGGGCATGCCGTTTCGGATGTTGCTCGACTCCGGCACCGTGCACCCGACGGATGCGGTGCTCGTCGGGGCCCGCAATCTCGACCCGCCCGAGGCCGAGTTCATCGCGGCAAGCGGTCTGCGCACCGGCGTGGAAGAGCTCGACGGCGCCCTCGACGGCGCCGAGGCCGTCTACGTGGCGTTCGACGCGGACGTGCTCGACCCGGAGGACGAGGTCGTCTGCTTCATGCCCGAGCCGAGCGGCTTCACGGTCGTCGAGGCGCTTGCGCTCCTGCGCCGGATCGCCGCCGCCCACCCGGTCGCTGGTATCGGCCTGACCGGGCTCGATCCGGCGCCCGAGAACGTCGCTCCTGTAGCCCGGCTCGCGAGCGCCGCCGGACTTTAGAGCTCCCGTCAGGAGCTCTCAGACCTGAGGAACTCTAAGATGGCGGCCATGGAGAGCCGGGTCGACGTGACCGTCGAGAACCGCGAAGCTGCGCCGGCGGACGACGGGAAGCGTCATCCCAACACGTGCCCGCGCTGTCACTCGCACTATCGCGACGACGAGCTCGAGCAGACGCTGCGGGTCTGCTCGCACTGCGATCACCACTTTCCGGTGCGGGCGCGCGAGCGGATCGCGCAGTTCGCCGACCGGGGCACCTTCGTGGAGGAAGACGCGGCGCTGCGCTCGGCCGACCCGCTGAGCTTCTTCGACCTCCGTGCCTACACCGACCGTCTGGCGGAGGCGGAGATGGCCACCGGGCTCGGCGACGCGATCATCGCGGGCGCCGCGGCCATCGAGCGGCGCCCTTGCGAGCTGGCGGTCATGGACTTCGCCTTCATGGGCGGCTCCATGGGGAGCACCGTCGGGGAGAAGTTCGTGCGGGCGTGCGAGCGCGCGGTGGCGCGGCGGGCCCCGCTCGTCTGCGTGACGGCGTCGGGTGGCGCGCGCATGCAGGAGGGGATCCTCTCGCTGATGCAGCTGCCGAAGACGGTCTGCGCGGTCGACGAGCTTCACGAGGCCCGCTGCGCGTTCATCTCGGTGATGACGCATCCGACGACGGCCGGCGTGCTCGCCAGCTTCGCCAGCCTCGGTGACGTCACCATCTCGGAGCCGGGCGCCCTGCTCGCGTTCACCGGGCCGCGCGTCGTCCAACAGACCACGCGGGAGAAGCTGCCCGACGACTTCGGTCTGGCGGAGTCCAACGCCAGGTTCGGTCACGTGGACGCGATCGTCCCGCGGGCCGAGCTTCGTCCCTACGTCGGCAGGGTTCTCGCGATGTTCAGCCGGGCGCAGTGACCGTGGCCGACTCGCCCTCGAGCCAGGTCGAGCAGCTGAAGCTCATGGAGCGGCTGGCGAAGCTGCGCGACTTCCCGCTCCTGCGGGGCGTCGGCGTTTCGGGCGAGATGTCCAGGCTGAAGCGTCAGCTCGAGCGGCTGGCCTCCGAGCCGAGCGAGGACGAAGTCTGGCATGCGGTCGAGATGGCGCGGCACCAGGACCGCCCGTACACGCTGGACTACGTCGAACGAATCTGCGAGGACTTCGTCGAGCTCCACGGCGACCGCTCGCTCGCCGACGACCCCGCGATCGTCGCCGGCCTGGCCCGCTTCGACGGGCGTACGGTCGTGCTGGTCGGCCACCAGAAGGGCCGGGACATCCGCGAGCGGACGCACCGCAACTTCGGCATGACGTACCCCGAGGGCTACCGGAAGGCGATGCGGGTGATGGAGCTGGCCGACCGCCACCGCTTCCCGGTCATCACCCTCGTCGACACGCCCGGCGCCTATCCAGGAGTGACCGCCGAGCAGCACGGGCAGGGAGGCTGGATCGCGCGCTGCCAGCTCGCCATGGCCCGGCTGGACGTCCCGAGCGTCACCTGCGTGATCGGCGAGGGCGGCTCCGGCGGTGCCGTCGCGATCGCAGTGGCCGACCGCGTGCTCATGCAGGAGAACGCCATCTACTCGGTGATCTCGCCGGAGGGATGCGCCGCGATCCTCTGGCGCGACGCCGGCGAGGCGAAGAAGGCGGCGGCAGCGTTCAAGCCGGATGCCCGGCATTGCCTGGAGCTCGGCATCATCGACGCGATCGTCCCCGAGCCCGCGGGTGGGGCACACGCCAACCACGACGAGGCCGCCGTGCTCCTCGCGGACTCGCTCCGAGGTGCCCTGGGCGAGCTCGACTCGCTCGATCCGGCCGAGCGGCGACGCCAGCGGCGAAGCAAGTTTCGCGCCATGGGTGTCTACCTCGAGTAGAGGTAGAGACCTCGGCAATCCACAGCGTCCACAGGGTTATCCCCGTCGTCCTGTGGCCGCCGCGAGACGGCAGCGATGCGTGTCCGGAGGCAATCGCGGGCATGCTTCACGGACGATGGCGCGGCTGGGAGAGTACGAGCGAAAGCGGAAGAAGGACGCGACGCCCGAGCCGTTCGGCGGGCGCCGCGGGAAGGGCAAGCCGCTCTTCGTCGTCCAGCGTCACGACGCGCGGCGGCTCCACTACGACTTCCGTCTCGAGCGCGACGGCGCGCTCGCGAGCTGGGCCGTCCCCAAGGGGATCCCGCTGGAGCCGGGTCAGCGGCACCTCGCCGTCCACGTCGAGGATCATCCGCTCGACTACGCGTCCTTCGAAGGCGAGATCCCCTCGGGCCAGTACGGGGCCGGAACGGTGGAGATCTGGGACCGGGGCACGTACGAGCTGGTCGAGGAGAAGCCCGACGGCGGGCTGACCGTGCGGCTCGCCGGCGAGCGCCTGCGGGGGCTGTGGACGCTCGTGCCGGCGCGGCTCGACGGCGACGAGAAGAACTGGCTCCTACTCAGGAAGGCCGACGACTCGACGTCCACCCGCGTGCCGCGCAGGGACTACGAGCCGATGCTCGCCACGCTCGCCGAGGAGGTGCCCGTGGGGCCAGAGTGGCTGTACGAGGTCAAGTGGGACGGCTACCGAGCGCTCGCGTACCTTGCCGGCGGCGAGGCGACGCTCACGAGCAGGCGCGGGAACGACCTCACCGTGCGCTTTGCGGAGGTCGCGCGCGCCCTCGAGCGGAGCGTGCGCACGCCGGACTGCGTGATCGACGGCGAGGTGTGCGCCCTCGACGAGGCGGGCAGGTCGAGCTTCAGCGTCATGCAGCAGGGCTCGGGCCCGCTCGTCTTCTACGCCTTCGACGTGCTCGAGGTCGAGGGGGAGCCTGTCCTTGACCTGCCGCTCGCCGAGCGGCGCAAGCGTCTCACGAAGCTCCTGGATCGTCGTATGACGACCGTCAGGCTCTCCGAGAGCTTCGACGACGGCCGGGCGCTCTACGATGCGGCGAAGAAGCAGGGCCTGGAGGGCGTCGTCGCGAAGAAGAGGGGTTCGCGCTACCAGGCCGGCAGGCGGACGCGCGACTGGTTGAAGGTGAAGACCCACGACGAGCAGGAGTTCGTCGTCGCCGGCTACACGAGGGGCAAAGGACGGCGCGCCGGCCGGCTCGGCTCGCTGGTCCTGGCCGTGACGAGGGGGGGTGAGCTCACTTACGTGGGCAACGTCGGCACGGGCTTCGACGAGAAGGAGATCGATCGCCTCGTGACGTTGCTCCGGCCTCTCGAGCGGTCGACACGGCCCTTTCACGAGGTTCCCACGATGCCGAAGGTGCGGAAGGACGACGTGGTCTGGGTCGAGCCGGAGCTCGTCGTCCAGGTCGAGTTCGCCGAGTGGACGCACGACGGCCGCCTGCGGGCACCGGTGTACAAGGGCCTCCGGGAGGACAAGGAGCCGGCGGAGGTGAGACGCGAGGAGCCGCTCGGCACGGAGATCCGCCGCGGCGGGCGGGTGCTCAAGCTGTCCAACCTCGACAAGCCGTTCTGGCCGGAGGAGGGGATCACGAAGGGCGACCTGATCGCGTACTACCGCGACGTGGCCCCGGTGCTCGTTCCGCACCTGCGCAGCCGGCCCTTCACGATGAAGCGGTACCCCGACGGCTGGCAGGGGAAGCACTTTTTCCAGAAGGACGCGCCCTCCCACATGCCCGACTGGATCAAGACCGTCGAGTACCGCTCGACCTCCCGCGCGACGCGCGAGAAGCGGACGCTCCGCTACCCGCTCGTCGACGACGAGCTCGCGCTCCTCTGGATGGTGAACATGGGCTGCATTGACATGAACACCTGGTACTCGCGGGTAAACGCGCCGTCGCGTCCCGACTGGGTGCTCTTCGACCTCGACCCATCGCCCGACGTCGGCTTCCCCGAGGTCGTCCAGGTGGCGCTCCTGATCAAGGAGGTGCTCGACGCGCTCGGACTCGCCGGCTTTCCGAAGACGAGCGGCGCCGACGGCTTCCACGTCCTCGTCCCGATCGCGCGCCGGTACTCCTACGACCGGACCCGCGAGCTCGCCGAGATCGTCGCGGGGACGCTCGCGCGGCTTCACCGTGGCCTCGTCACGACGGAGTGGGCGAAGGCCAAGAGGCGCGGCGTCCTCATCGACGCGAACCAGAACGGCGAGGGCAAGACGATCGCGTCCGTCTACTCTGTGCGCCCGCGCGCCGGAGCGCCGGTGTCGACTCCGCTTCGCTGGGAGGAGGTCACGGAGGATCTCGACCCGGCCGCCTTCACGATGGACGCCGTCCTCGACCGCGTCCAGCGCCACGGCGACCTGTTCGAGGGCGTGCTGACGACAAGGCAGTCGCTCGGCAACGCGCTCGAGGCCCTCAGGTGAGGGCGACCTTCGCCGGTGTCCTCAGAAAGCTCCAGGTGCGGCCGATGTCCTCGAAGCCGAGCCGCGCGTAGAGCTCCTTCGGCCAGTCGTCGTCGAGCGCCGTGAGAAAGACGAGGTCGTGACCGGCGGCCAGCGCCTCCTCCACTGCTCGCAGGACGACTGCGCTCCCGTAGCCGCGCCCCCGGTGATCCGGGAGCGTGGCGACGTCCTCGACCTGGGCAATGCGCCCGTCCGAATAGAGCTCGGCCGCCGACACTGGCTCGTCGTCCACGCGGACCGTGAAGTAACGGGCATTTCCCGCCTGCTCCGAGAGCCCGCCGGCCTCCACGACCTCACGGACGACCTCCTCGCTGGTCGCCCAGGGCTCGGAGCGTGCGATTTCCTCGCGGAGGGGTCGGAGGTCATCCCACGTCGTTTCGCCGACGGACGAGGTGCCCGCCGCGCGCTCGCCGTCACCCCGGTAGGCCATGACGACGTCTCGCTCGATGCGCCAGCCGATCCTGCGGAAGAAAGCCTCCAGCCGGGCGCCCTGGGCGGCGTCGGAAACCGCGATTCGCCGGTGCGCGTGGCCGGCATCCGTGTGTAGGAGCTCGGCGTCGGCGGCGAGCTCGCCGGGATCCACGTCCTTGCCGCCGTCCACCCGCAGGTAGTTCAGGGACCAGACGCGTGGGAAGCTGTCGTTGAAGTACGCCCGGCCGAAGCGATAGGGGACGATTCGTTCGGCGCAGCGGGCGTCGAGCGCCTTCTCGAAGGCGAGGATCCGTTCGAGCTCGGTCGGCAACGATCAGATGCTAGACCGCGATGCCCAGTGAGAGCGAGGCGTCCCTGGCGAGGACGCGCTCGAGCGCGCGGACGCAGCCCAGGTCGAAGGCTGTGCCGATCTGCTCGTGGAGCAGGGCCATCGCCTTTTCGTGCGTCCAGGCGTCCCGGTAGACGCGGACGGAGAGCAGCGCATCGTAGACGTCGCAGACGGTGAGGATGCGCGTCTCGATGTCGAGCTCGGACGCCGTGCGGCCGTTCGGGTAGCCGTTTCCGTCGAGCCGCTCGTGGTGGTCGAGCACCAGGCGGCGGACGCCTTCCGAGAAGCCGCCGAGCTCGCCGAGGAGCTTGTGGCCCCACTCGGGGTGCCTCTTGATGACCGCGAACTCGGCCTCGTCGAGGGACCCGGGCTTCTTGAGGATGTCGTCGGGAACCGAGAGCTTGCCGATGTCGTGCAGGAGCCCGCCGGTGGCAAGGAGGCGGAGTCGGTTCGGGGCCAGGCCGAGCTCCTCGCCGACGAGCACGGCGCGGAGCGCCACGCGGCGGGTGTGACCCTCGGTGTACTCGTCCTTCTCGGCGAGGCGCAGCGTGAGCGCGCGGACGCGGGCGCCGAGGAACGCGTGCTCGGCCTGAACCAGTTCCCCCGCGCGGGGGCCGCCGGTGAGCGAGCGTGAGGGTTGCGCCCGCCGAAGATCCATGGCGACCGGAATCGAGACCAGGAGGATGCCGAGCAGTTCGAACGCATGACCGAGCCACCAGCCGAGCTGCATGTAGTTGAGCACGAGCGCTCCGACCAGCGCGGTGCCCAGGAATGACAGGCCGACGACGACGAGAAGGTCCGCGCGCCGGCGGGTCAGGAGGAAGGTGTTGATCGCCCGGACGGCGAGGAAGGCATAGAGGAGGAGCCCGGCGGCGAGCAGGGCGAGCGCGAGGGGGCTACCGGCCTCCGGAACGGAAGGGACGAAGGAAGGCTTCAACATCCCGATCGTCCCGACGAGGCCCACTGCGACCAGAAGGACGATCTGGAGGACAACGAGCCGCCGGATGCCCTGCGGGCGGTTGACGGAAGGAATGGCCGCCAGCGCGAGCACCACCGCGCCGACGAAGAGGGTCGCGCCGCCGGTGAAGGCGACGAGCCCGTTCCAGCCGACGATCATGCCCGGCGTCGCCAGCCCGTGCAGCGCCAGCAAGGCCGCCATGACGGAGAAGGCTGTGCCGACGAGGACCGTGCGCGCGTCTCCTCGCCGCGCTCCTGCGAGCGTCAGCACGACCGCCGCCACGGTCGCGGCGACAGCGGTGAACCCCACGCCGTAGAAGTGGAGGCCGTCTCCTGGGTGTGCCTCGTTCCGGCCGACGAGGATGAGAGTCGCGGCCGGGAGGGCGACAGCCGCCGCGACGACGATGAGCGCCGAGGCTGTTTGTGCCCGCAGCAGCGATCTCATGGACGCTGTTATCGGCGGGAAGACTCCTTCGGTTGATGGTCGGTTTCTGCGCCGTCGAGCGGGTGCCGTCCGAGCATGGACAGCTCGGCAATGTCCCGCCTGAAGAAGAGCGCCACCGTCCAGTCGGTGACGACGCGGAGCTTGCGTGAGACCAGCGGCAGCTGGAAGAGGTGGTAGGTCCTCGTCACGAACCAGCCGACGAAGCCGCGCAGGCGCAGTCCGAGGACGTCGGCGATCCCCTTGTAGCGGCCGAGCGTCGCCACCTGGCCGAGCATCCGGTACCTGTAGGGCTTCGGCGGCCCCTTCAGGTTCTTCGCCAGCCGCCGGGCCTGGCGGAGGGCGTGCTGGCAGGTGGGCGGATCTGGCTCGCCCGGCGTCGCCTCGTTCGGAACGCGGGCGCAGTCCCCGAGCGCCCAGACGTTCTCCCGCCCCTCCACCGCGAGCGTCGGTCCCACGACCACGCGCCCCCGCTCGTCCAGGGGCATCCCGAGCTCGGCGAGGAGCGGGTTCGCCTTGACGCCGGCCGTCCAGACGAGCGTGTGGGTATCGAAGCGCGCGCCGTCGGAGAGGACGGCTCCCTCCGCGTCCACGGAATCCAGGGTCGTGGAGACGCGGATGTCGACGCCGCGGCGCGCGAGCTCGCGCGCCGCGTAGTTGCCGAGGGGAGGAGGGATCTCCGGCAGGATCGCCGGGGCGGCATCGACGAGCACCCAGCGCTGGGAAGCGGTTCGGAGCTCCGGGTAGTAGCGCAGCGCGTCGCGGACGAGGTCGGAGAGCTCGCCGAGGGCCTCGACGCCGGCGTAGCCCGCGCCGACGAAGACGAACGTGAGGTGGCGCTCGGCATCCTCCGGGCTCGCCGCGGCCGTCTCGAGCTCGCGGAGGACGTGGTTTCGCAGGTGGATGGCGTCGGCGAGAGACTTGAATCCGAGCGCGTGCTCGGCCAGCCCCGGGATCGGAAGCGTCCGCGGCACGGCTCCGAGCGCCAGCACGAGCCGCTCGTAGTGGACGTCGACCTCGCCCTCGTGGGTGACGACGTGGACGAGGCGGGCGGCCTCGTCGAGAGCGGTCGCGCGCCCGAGAAGCAGCTCGGCGTGCGGGCACATGATCCGCAGGGGAACGACGACGTGCCGCGGCTCGAGCGTGCCTGAGGCGGCCTCGGGCAGCATCGGCGTGTAGAGCATGAAGTTCTCGCGGCTGACGATCGTCGCCCCCGAGGAGCCGAGCAGGCGCGCCACGTACCCTCCGGCGAACCCGCCGCCGAGCACGAGCGTTCCGCCGCGGGCGACGCGACTCGTCACGGCCGCAGTCATATCATCGGCCGGTGCAGATCGCGGTCATCGGCAGCGGGGCCGAGTGGACGGTACAGGCGGAGGAGGTGGGGCGCCTACTCGCCGAGCGGGGCTGCGTCGTCGTGTGCGGCGGCCTCGGCGAGGTGATGGAGGCCGCCGCCCGGGGAGCGAAAGAGGCGGGCGGGACGACTGTCGGCATCCTGCCCGGGGTGAGCCCCCGCGACGCAAACCCGTGGATCGACTACGCGGTCGCGACCGGGACCGGGCACGCTCGGAACCTGGCGGTCGTCGCCTCCTGCGAGGCAGCGGTGGCCGTCGGCGGCAGGTGGGGAACCCTGGCGGAGGTCGCGTTCGCCCGCGTTCTCGGCCGGCCCGTCGTCGTGCTGGGGACGGGGCCGGGCGCCGAGGGCGAGGGGATCGAGCACGCCGAGACTCCGGCGGAAGCAGTCGACCGCGTGCTCATGCTGGCCGCCAGCTAGAGAACTCGGCCGTCCGTGCCGAAACCTCGGCGCGGCCCGCCGATGGTGCAGCTTCGTACAACCGTCCCGCTCCTGATCGCGCTCGCCGTGGCCTCCCCGGCCCAGGCCGCCGTGAGCTGCGGATTCGCGGGCGGGACGGCCACCGTGAGCGACACGCTGAGGGCGAGCGCCGGCGGCGACCTCCTGGACGGCGGCACCGGCTCCGACACGGCCGACTACTCCCCCCGGCCGCCCGGCGTGGTCGTCAACCTGACCGCAGGGACCGGCTCGAGCTCGGGCGACACGGACCTGATCACCGCCCTGAGAACGTGACGGGAAGCTCGGGCGCCGACACGCTGACGGGTGACGGCAGCGCGAACGTCCTCGGCGGCGCCGGCGGGAACGACAGGCTGCGTGGGCTCGCCGGAGCCGACCCCCTCGCCGGCGGCGTGGGCACCGACACGGTCGACTACGCGACCTTCTTCCCGGCAAACGGTCGGATCGGCGTCGTCGTCAACCTCGCGACCGGCGAGGCGACGGGAGACGGCTTCGACTCGCTCTCCCTGATCGAGGACGTCGACGGCTCCAGCTTCGACGACCGGCTGATCCGAAGCGGCCAGGCCAACCGGCTTCGCGGAGCCGACGGTCGGGATTCCATCACCGGCGCGGGTGGCCAGGACCGGCTGCGCGGCGGCGACGGAGTCGACACGCTCCTGGCCCGCGATGGTGCCCTGCACCGGATCTGGGGAGACGCGGGCCGCGACCGGGCCAGGGTCGATCAGGGGCTCGACGTGATCCGCACGGTCGCGATCCTGCTGCCCTAGGAGCGACCCGCCAGCATTCGCCGGAGGAGCCTCAGCGCTCCGGCTTTGTCGAGGAACTCGTTGAGGTTGCCGCACTTCGGGGACTGCACGCAGGACGGGCAGCCCTCGGCACAGGGACAGCCGGCGAGCAGGTGCTCGGTGTCCCCGACCCAGCCCTCGAGCTCGTCGTAACCGCGGCGGGCGATCCCCACGCCGCCGGGGTGACCGTCGTAGACGAAGACGGTTGGACGACCGGTCTGGAAGTGGAGGTTCGTCGAGAGTCCGCCGATGTCCCAGCGGTCGCACATCGCCCAGAGCGGGAGCACGGCGATCATCGCGTGCTCGGCGGCGTGGAGGGAGCCGAGGAGCCTCGGGAGCGGTTCCAGGCCGTCCAGCTGCTCCTCGGAGGGGACGTACCAGATCGCCTCCGTCTCGAAGGTCGTCGCCGGCAGGTCGAGGGCCACGAGCTCGAGGGTCGCCTGGTCGCGGATCGACTTCCGCTGGTAGGCGATCACCTGCTCGGTGACGCTGACCCGGCCGAAGGAGACGTCCATGCCGAGCCGGCTGGCCGAGAGCTCGGCCTCCTCGATCGCCGTCGTCGTCTCCTTTTTCGGCTGGGTGTAGTAGTCGGCAGCGAAGGCTTCGACGAGCGCGGTTCGCGCCGCGAGGTCGAGCTCGAGCACCCGGTAGGACTCGCCGAGGTGGAGGTAGACCGCCCCTTCGTGCACGGTCGAGAACGCCCGCTCCTGCTCGACGAGCCCGAGCACCGATCCCGTTGCGGCGTCGACGACCGCAATGGACTCCGGGCTGGCCGAGCGCAGCGCCACCCGGCCGGCCGGGTAGTCGCGTCCGGCCCAGACGATCCCAGCCGCGGTCTTCCGCAGCTCGCGGCCCTCGAGCAGCGCCTCGGCGCGCTCGAGCGCGGCATCGCCGAGCGTCTCGCGGTCGCGGTCGTCGAGCGGCGCCTCGAAGGCGGCCGAGAGCACGTGGCCGTCGAGGATCCGCGGGTTGGCGTGGTCGAGGATGGCCGCCTCGACCCGGCGGCCGAGCAGCGCCTCCGGCTCGCGCATGAAGAACTGGTCGAGGGCATCCTCGCTCGCCACGAGCACGGCGAGACCGTGGCTGCGCCGGCCGGCTCGCCCCCACTGCTGTCGAAGGCTCGCGACCGTGCCGGGGAAGCCGATGGAAAGGGCGCAGTCGAGGAGCCCAATGTCGATGCCGAGCTCGAGCGCGTCGGTTGCCGTGACGCCGAGCAGCTCGCCCTCGACGAGGCGGCGCTCGATCTCGCGCCGCTGCGCAGGCGTGTAGCCGGCCCGGTAGGGGGAGAGGCGCGCAGCCGTCTCGGCCTCGACCCGCTCGGCGGCGAAGCGGTGGATCAGCTCTGCCGCTTTGCGGCTCTTGGCGAAGCAGATCGTCCGCAGGCCGCGCGAGACGAGCTCGGCGAGGAGGCGGGCGCCCTCGCCAAGCGCGCTCGCCCGCAGCTGGAGCGGCTCGTCCATGACGGGCGGGTTCCAGAAGGCGACCGTGCGGACGGCCCGCGGCGCTCCGTCCTCCTCGACCACCGTCGCGTCGAGGCCGAGCAGAGCGCGTGCCAGCTCGCCGGGGTTGGCGATGGTCGCCGAGGCGAGCAGGAACTGCGGCTCGGCGCCGTAGATCCGAGCCGCCCGGCGGAGGCGGCGGAGCACGTTCCCCACATGGGAGCCGAAGACCCCCCGGTACACGTGCGCCTCGTCGACGACGACGTAGCGGAGGTTGGCGAGGACGTCCGCCCAGCGGTCGTGATGCGGCAGGACGCCGACGTGGAGCATGTCCGGGTTCATCAGGATCGCGTTCGCCCACTTCCGGATCTGCCAGCGGCGCTCGTGCTCCGTGTCGCCGTCGTAGATCGCCGGCTTCACGCGGGGCACTCCCAGCTCGGACAGTGCGCGCGCCTGGTCCTGCGCGAGCGCCTTCGTCGGGTAGAGATAGAGCGCCCGCAGCTTCGGCTCCGCCGCGAGCGCGTCGAGGACCGGGAGGTTAAAGGCGAGCGACTTGCCGCTGGCGGTGCCCGTGGCGACGACCACGTGCTCGCCGCGCCGGGCGGCGGCGAGCGACTCGGCCTGGTGGGTGAAGAGGGCCTCGATCCCGCGCGCACGAAGGGCGGCCTCGAGCTTCGGGTGCAGCTCCGGCAGTGGAACCGTCTGCGCCTCTCGGCCCGGAATCTCGGTGAGGTACGCGAGCTCCTCGCCTGCGAGAACCCCTTCCCAGGTCACGACTGCCACGGGGCCGATGCTAGCTTTCGTGTTCCGTGGTACCCCGGTGTCTCACGATCGCGACCTCGGACTCGGGCGGTGGCGCGGGGATCCAGGCCGACCTGAAGGCGTTCGCAGCCCTCGGCTGTCACGGCATGAGTGCGATCGTGGCGCTCACCGCCCAGAACACCACCTCGGTTACGGCCGTCCACGAGGCGCCGCCGGCGTTCGCACGTGCGCAGCTCGACGCGGTCTTCGACGACATCGGCGTTGACGCGGCCAAGGCGGGCATGCTCTTCAGCGCCCGCATCATCGAGGCGGTAGCGGACTTCCTGCGCGACCACGAGGTACCGCTCGTGGTCGACCCGGTGATGGTGGCCGCCTCCGGCGCGAAGCTGCTCGAGGACGACGCGGTCGGCGTCCTCGTCGAGGAGCTCTTCCCGCTCGCCACCGTCGTCACGCCGAACCTGCACGAGGCATGTGCCCTGCTCGGGTTGCCCTACGCACCCGAGGCCGACCGGCGCGCGCTCGCCGAGGCGCTCCACGAGCTCGGCGCTTCGGCGGTGATCGTCACGGGCGGCCACGGGGCAGAGCCCATCGACTGGCTCTTCGACGGCGACAGTCACGTCGCCATACCGGTCGAGCGCTACGGTGACGAGGCGACCCACGGCGCAGGGTGTACCCACTCGGCCAGCCTCGCTGCGCTCCTCGCCAGGGGCGAATCGCTCGAGGACGCAGCCCGCGGCGCTGCGGCGATCGCCTCCGAGGCCGTTCGCCACGGGCTCGTGGCTCTCGGCGCCGGCTCGGGCCCGGTCGACGTCTTCCACCTTGAGGCTCTCGGAGCTCGGGGAGTTCGGGCTCCTCGCTGAGCTCGAGCGGCGCGGGCTCGCCCGCGGCCAGGACGCCGAGGGCGCGGTGCTCGCGGACGGCGTCGTCGTCTCTCAGGACATGCTCGTGGAGGGCGTGCACTTCCGCCGTGCGTGGACGTCCTGGCGGGACCTCGGCTACAAGGCAGCGGTGGTCAACCTGAGCGACTTGGCGGCCATGGGCGCCGAGCCCGAGGCGTTGCTCGTCGCCCTCGCCCTTCCGCCGGACACCGCCGTCGACGCGGTGGCAGAGCTCTACGAGGGGCTGAACGAGCCCGGCGTGCCGGTCGCCGGCGGCGACACGACCAGAGCTGACATGCTCGTCCTCACGGTCACGGCGGTCGGCAGGAGCGAACGTGTGCCGGGGCGAGCGGGCGCCCGCCCGGGCGACGTGCTGGTGGTGACAGGGCCGCTCGGCGGCGCGGCCGCCGGGCTCCACGTGCTTCGCGAGGGGCTCGCCGGCTTCGACGAGTTCGTCGTCCGTCACCGCCGCCCGCCCCTGCGGCTGGAGGAGGGACGCCGGCTCGCCCGGCTCGCCCATGCCGTCGTCGATGTCTCGGACGGGCTCGCGGGCGACGCTGCGCGCATCGCCGAGTGCTCGGGCTGCCGGATCGTCCTCGACCTCGAGAGCGTCCCGCGTGCGCCCGGAATCGACGAGGTCGCCGACCTTCCGTTCTGGACGCTGGGCGAGGACTACGAGCTCCTGGCCGCGCTCGCGCCGGAGGACGCGGATGCGCTCGGCTTCCCGGTCGTCGGGCGCTGCGAGGAGGGCGCGGGCGTCGAGCCCGCAGGCCTGGCCGGTTGGGACGCTCTCAGGCCGCCGGGCTGAGCCAGCGCTCCCAGGCGCTCTCGTAGTGGCTGCGGGAGCGGGCGCCGACGACGACCTCCCGGGCCTCGCCCCCATCGAAGAGGATCACGGTGGGGATCGAGAGGATGTTGTACCGCGCCTGCGTTGCCGGGTTCTCGTCGACGTTCAGCTTCACGAACCGGACGCTCACGTGCTCGTCGGCCATGTCCGCCAGGATCGGGCTGACGATCCGGCACGGCCCGCACCAGGGCGCCCAGAAGTCGACCACGACGGGACCCTCCGCGTCGAGGACCTCCTGCTCGAAGTCGCCGTCCCCTACCTGGGCCAGCTCGGCCACCGGCGCACTATAGACGTCCCCGGGCCGCCGCGATTCTGAGCGCCGGGACCCGGAGCATCGCCTCGAGCACGATCCCGGGGCCCATCTTCGAGCCCCCCTCGGTGCGGTCCGAGAAGCGAATGGGGACTTCCTTCACGGTGAAGCCCGCGCGGAGCGCGCGGTAGACGGTCTCGATCTGGAAGGCATAGCCGCGCGACTCGATGGTCGCCGGTCGGATCGCCTCCAGCACATCGCGGCGGTAGACCTTGAAGCCCGACGTCGGGTCCCGCACGGCAATGCCCAGGATGGCCCGCGCGTACAGGGAGCCGCCCCGGCTGACGAGACGTCGGAGGGCGCCCCAGTTCTCGGTGGCGCCCCCCGGGACGTAGCGCGACCCAATCGCGACGTCCGCCCGCGAGGCCGCTTCGACGAGCCGCGGCAGCCCGTTCGGGTCGTGGGAGAAGTCGCAGTCCATCGTCGCCACCAGCTCGGCACCTGTCGCGAGAGCCCGCTCGAACCCGGCGACATACGCCGGCCCCAGGCCCTCCTTGCGCTCCCGGTGGAGGACCTCCAGGAAGTCGAGCTCGCCCGCGAGCCGGTCGGCCAGCTCCCCGGTCCCGTCCGGCGAAGCGTCGTCGATTACGAGGACGCGCCCGTCCGAGCCGAGCCCGGCGAGGACCTCCCCGAGCGCGCGCACCAGCGGCTCGAGGTTCTCGCGCTCGTCGTAGGTGGGGACGCAGACGGCCAGCCGCACGCGCGTATCATCGCCGCCGTGCCCGCCAAGCTGCCGACCAACGCCGAGCTGGCCGAGCGCTTCGAGCTGCTTGCCGACATGCTGGAGCTCGACGGCGCGGACGCGTTTCGACTCGCCGCCTACCGGCGTGCCGCGGCCCGCATCCGGGATTCGGCGGTGCCGGTGGCCCAGCTCGCGCTCGACGGGAGGGCGACGCGGCTCTCGGGAATCGGCTCCACGATCGAAGGCAAGATCGTCGAGGTCGTCGAGACCGGCGACATGAAGGCGCTCGCCAAGCTCCGGGCCAAGCTGCCGCCGGGGCTGGTCGAGGTGATGCACGTCCCCGGTCTCGGGCCGAAGACGGCGCGGAGGCTCTGGTCGGAGCTCGGCGTCGAATCGCTGGACGACCTGCGGGCGGCGGCCGAGCAGGAGCGTCTACGAGCCTTGCCCGGCCTCGGCGCAAAGACCGAGGAGAAGATCCTGAAGTCGCTCGCGGCTCCGGCGAAGACCTCGGCCGCGACCGGCCGCACCCTCCTCGGCAAGGCGCTACCCGCCGTGCGTCGCGCCGTGGCGGAGATCGAGTCGAGCGGCCTTGCAGACCGCGTCTCCGAGGCCGGCAGCGTCCGCCGCCGCGCCGAGACGACGAAGGACCTCGACCTGATCGCAACGGCTACCGACTCCGCGGCCCTGACCGCCTTCTTCACCGAGCGGGAGTGGGTGGCCGAGGTCGTCGCCCTCGGCGGCACGAAGGCGACCGTCGTCTCTCACGAGGGCTTCCGCTTCGACCTCCGCGTCGTGCCGCCGGAGTGCTACGGGAACCTGCTCCAGCACTTCACGGGCTCGAAGGACCACAACGTCGCGCTGCGCGAGGATGCCGTGCGGCGCGGGCTCTCGGTGAGCGAGTACGGCGTCCTCGACGTCGAGAGCGGGGAGACGTTTCAGGCGGCCGGCGAGGAGGCCGTCTACGAGCACCTCGGCTACGCGTGGATCCCGCCGGAGCTGCGCGAGAACCGCGGCGAGCTCGAGGCCGCGCGCGACGGCGGGATTCCGCAACTGGTCGAGCTCGACGACTTGCAGGGCGACCTGCACATGCACACGGACTGGTCGGACGGGCGCGCGACGCTCGAGGAGATGGTGCTCGCGTCCAAGGAGCGCGGGCACCGCTACGTCGCCGTCTGCGACCACGCCCGGCGCCTGCGCGACGGGCGGCTCGAAGCCCAGACCGAGGCGATCGCCGCCCTGAAGGTGCCCGGCATCACCGTGCTCGCGGGCATCGAGGTCGACATCCGAGCCGACGGCAGCCTGGACATGGACGATGAGGCGCTGGCCGCGCGCGACTGGGTGATGGCTTCGATCCACTCCGGCTTCGACGGCTCGCGCGAGCGCCTCACCGAGCGCGTGGTGGCGGCGATGGAGCACCCGCACGTCGACTGCATCGGCCACCCGACCGGGCGGAAGATCAACAGGAGGCCTCCATACGAGCTCGACTTCGAGCGAGTCTGCGAGGTCGCATTGGCGACGGG
>DATIBF010000155.1:0-25817 GCA_035457655.1 Gaiellaceae bacterium | reverse complement strand
CTCGGCGACGAGCCTGGCGATCTGGGCGAAAGCGGTATCGACCCCGACCCGCGTCGCCCGGACGATCAGGCGGCCCGATGCGTTGACGGTTGCGCCCGCGACCTCGTCTCCGGGAGCGACGTCGACAGGCACGGGCTCGCCGGTCAGCATCGACTGGTCCACTGCGGAGCGGCCGTCGACCACGACGCCGTCCGTTGCCACCTTCTCACCCGACGACGAACACGTCGCCGACCGCGACTTCCTCGAGGGGGACGAGGATTTCGGCGCCGCCACGCAGGACCCGGGCCTCCTTGGCGCCGAGCTCGAGCAGCGCCCGGAGGGCTGCGCCGGAGCGGCGGCGCGCCCGCGACTCGAGCCAACGCCCGAGCAGGATGAGCGTCGTGATCACGCTCGCCACCTCGAAGTAGACCTCGGCATCCTCGAGCGCAAGCAGCGCGACCACCGACCAGACGTACGCCGCCGTCGTGCCGAGCGAGATGAGCGTGTCCATGGTCGCGCCGCCGTGGCGGAGGTTCCTGAGGGCGGCTTGGTGGAAGGGCCAGCCCGCCCAGGCCCAGACCGGAGTGGTCAGCGCGAAGGCGACCCATTCCCAGCCGTCGAAGCCGAGCGGCGGCACCATCGCGAGCAGGGCGACGGGGGCGGTGAGCGCAGCGGCGACCGCGAGCCGCAGCCCCAGGCGTGAGCCTCGGCCGCCCTCGGCCCGGGTCAGCGAGGCGCCGTACCCCGCGCCCTCGACCGCGTTGACGAGGTCATCGAGGGCGACCCGGCCGTCGTCGTAGCGGACGGCCGCCCGCTCGGTGGCGAAGTTGACGCTGGCCTCGACGCCGTCGACCTTGTTCAGCGCCTTCTCGAGCCTCGCCGCGCACGCTGCGCAGGTCATCCCGTCGAGCTCGAGCTGCACGGTGGCCATACGCCTCCGAGTATACCCGCTAGGGGTATATGCGGAAACGGTCTTGCACGCCGCCCCAGCGGCTGATCGCCCGCACGCGCAGCGCCTCTTCATCCGCGCGGAGGTAGAGCCAGCCGCGCTGCTCTCGCGCCTTCACGCGCGGCGGAAACCACCCCGGGCACGTCCGCAGCGGATAGACGGGCGCTCCGCCGCCGCCGTGGACGACGTAGGTCACGCCGTTCCGCTCGGCGAAGCGCTGGTAATTGTGGTCGTGGGCGGCGAGCACGAGGTCGACGCCGTGGAGCTCGAAGATCGGTACGAGCCTTCTCCGCACTCGCCGCTCGCCGAGGTAGCCGCCGCAGCTGTAGGCGGGGTGGTGCATTGCGACGACCTTCCAGCGCGCGCCGGAGGAGGCGAGCGCCGAGTCCAGCCAGGCGAGCTGTTGCGCGCCGAGCTGGTTCGAGTCGATGAGGAAGAGCTCGACGTTCCCGAGCCTGCGCCGGTAGTAGCGCCCCGGCATCCCCAGGAGCTCGTACTCGTAGCGGCCGCCCTCGACGCGGACGTCGTGGTTTCCCAGCGCGCCGGCGACGAGGAGGCCATCTGTAGCTGCCCAGCCGAAGGAGCCCAGCCAGTTCGACTGGAAGGCGATCGGGTCTTCCGTGTAGTCGTTGTCGCCGAGCGTGACGAGCGCGTCGACCCGCCGAGGCTCGGCGAACCCTTCGACGGCCGCTCCGGTCCGGCGCTGCCGGTCGCCGCCGACGCCGAAGTCGCCGATGGCGACAAGCCGGGTGTCGGCGTCGGCGGGAGGCGCTGTCAGGAGGACGAGCGCCGCCAGGCCGACGAGCGAAATATGACCGACCGGTAACCGGATGGTGAACCTGTACCATCCTGCCCGGCTTGAGGCTCTCCCTGGTTCCACGGACGAGCGAGTTCTACGACCTCTTCACGAGGGCGGGAGCCAATGCCCTCGAGGCCGGTCGGCGGGTCGAGCAGCGCTTCCGGGAGTATCCGAACTCCGCGATCACGCACGCGCACGTGAAGGAGGCCGAGGATGCGGGCGACTCGATCACGCACGACCTGATCCAGCTCCTGAACACGCAGTACATCACCCCCTTCGACCGTGAGGACATCTACGAGCTCGCCACGAGCGTCGACGACGTCGTCGACCACATGGACGAGGCCTCCGACCTCCTCGAGCTCTACGGCGTCGAGGCGCCGACGCGCCAGGCGCTCGAGCAGTGCCGGATCCTCGTCGGTGCCGCACAGCACCTCGCGACGGCGCTGGCCGAGCTGAAGAGCCTCCACGGAGTCCAGAAGGAGCTCGTCGCGCTCAAGGCGCTCGAGGACGAGGGTGACCGCGTCGTTCACGACGCGATCGCCGACCTCTTCAGGGATCCGCGCATCGACCCGCTCATCGTCATCCGCTGGAAGGACATCTACGAGGCGCTCGAGGACGCGCTCGACGCCTGCGAGACGGCCGCCAACGTGATCGGCAACATCGTCGTCAAGAACGTGTAGGTCCCGGTCTTGGAGGACCTGACTCTCGTAGCGGTCGTCGCCACGGCGCTCTTCTTCGACTTCACGAACGGTTTCCACGACACGGCGAACTCGATCGCCACCAGCGTCTCCACGCGCGCGCTCTCGCCGCGGCTCGCGGTCCTGACGGCCGCGATCCTCAACGTCGCGGGCGCGTTCGTCTCCTTCGAGGTGGCCGCGACCGTCGCCACCGGGATCGTCAACCCCGAGGTGGTGACCCTCGACGTGGTGCTCGCCGGGCTGGTCGGGGCGATCACGTGGAACCTGATCACCTGGTATCTGGGCCTGCCCTCGAGCTCGAGCCACGCGCTCATCGGCGGCATGGTCGGCTCGGCCATCGCGGCCAGCGGGTTCGCAGTCGTCGAGTGGGAGGGGCTCGTCGAGAAGGTCGCGGTGCCGTCCCTCGTCGCCCCGCTGCTCGGGATCGTCGGGGGCGCGGCGATCATGGTGCTGCTGATGTGGATCGTGCGCCGGCGGTCGCCGGGCCCAGTCAACCGCGTCTTCCGCCGTCTCCAGCTCGTCTCGGGCGGCTTCGTCGCCTTCACGCACGGGACGAACGACGCGCAGAAGACGATGGGCGTCATCGCGCTCGCTCTCGTGGCCTCGGGGCATCTGGGCGCCGACTTCGACCGGCCTCCGTTCTGGGTGATCGTCAGTGCGGCCCTCGCCATGGGCCTCGGCACGTACGCGGGCGGCTGGCGGATCATCAAGACGCTCGGGACGCGGATCGCCAAGCTCGACCCGCCCCGTGGCTTCGCCGCCCAGACGGCCTGCGCGAGCATCCTGTGGACGACCGCCCACTACGGCCTCCCGGTCTCCACGACGCACACGATCTCGGGCTCCGTCCTGGGCGCCGGCGCGACCCGCAGGCTGAACGCAGTGCGGTGGGGCGTCGCCGGCAACATCCTCGTCGCCTGGGTGCTGACCCTCCCGGCCGCTGCCCTCGTGGGCGCGGGCATGGAGGTGCTGACCCGCCTGCCTGCCGGCGATGCGCTCGTTTTCGGGCTCGCGGCGGCGATCGCGACGATCGCATTCGGCGCGCGCTCGCTCCAGGCCCGCCGGGTCGCCGTCGCGGAGGCCTAGAGCGTGTTCGGGATGAGGACACCGGGCTTCGTGTCGAAACGGCCTCCGGGCCCGTCGATGCCGGCCGAGACCCGAGCGCACGTGGACGCCGTCGTGCGTCGCGTCGAGGCGATCGCGCCCGACGACCTGCGCCGGCTCGTCCTGCTCGTCGCTGAGGTGCACGAGGAGCGGGAGCACGACCGGCTCCGGGCGGCCGCAGAGCTCGCAGGGGCGGAGCGCGACACGGACGCGGTCGTCGCCGTCGCGGTGGCGTTCGGAGAGGTCTGGAAGGTGACAGACGCCGCTTCCCGCGACGACTACGTCGGGCGCCATGCGGGTCATCTGCGAGCGCTCCTCCTCTTCGAGCTTGCCCACGAGGGCGCCGCTACGGACGCGATGAGGGCCGTGGCCGATCGCGCCGGCCTCGGGGCGCAGCTCGGCGCCTGGGAGAGCGCGCTCGACTAGCTGAGGTCGCGGGGCGTGGTGCCGTCGTGGTGCGACGCGTCGGTGAACTCGCGAAACTCGCCGCTGACGAGGAAGGCCGTCTGCTCGCCGATGTCGACGGCGTGGTCGCCGATGCGCTCGAGGCAGCGCGAGACGATGATCATGCGCAGTCCCCACTCGCGGAGGGCCGGGTCGCCGCCCAGCGAGAGGACGTGGCCGACGACGCGCCGGTTGGCGCGGTCGATCAGCTCGTCGAGGTCGACGAGGGACTCCGCCCGCGCGGCGTTGCGGTCGCGGAAAGAGTCGAGCGCGACGCGGATCATCTCCTCGGCCCGCTCGCCCATCTCCTCGAAGCCCTCGAGGAGCGTGTCGTCGTGCGGGGCGTCCTGCACGAGCTTGGTCAGCTTGGCGATCGTGACGCAGTAGTCGGCCATGCGCTCCAGGTGGAGGTTGTTGTGCAGGATGGCCAGCACGAGGCGGAGGTCGACCGCGACGGGGGTCTGCCGGGCCAGGAGGGATTGGATCCCCTCCTCGATCCCGAGATAGGCGTCGTCGATCTCGTCGTCGAACGCGATCACTTCGTCGGCCAGCTCGACGTCCGACTGCACGAGCGCGTTCAGGCAACCGCGGAGCGCACGAAGGACGTGCGCGCCCTCCTCCTGGAGCGCCGCCTCGAGCTGGTCGAGTTCCTCCTGGAGCGTGATCCTCATCCGAAGCGCCCCGTGACGTAGTCCTCCGTCCGCTTGTCGGACGGGTTGGTGAAGATCGTCGGCGTCTGGTCGTACTCGACAAGGATGCCCGTGCGATGATCCTGCTCCTCGTCGACCTCGACGCTGAAGAAGGCCGTCATGTCGGCGACGCGCGCCGCCTGCTGCATGTTGTGGGTGACGATGACGATCGTGTACTCGCGCTTGAGGTCGTGCATGAGGTCCTCGATCGCCGTCGTGGAGATGGGGTCGAGCGCAGAGGCGGGCTCGTCCATGAGCAGGACGTCGGGCTCGACCGCGAGGCAGCGCGCGATGCACAGGCGCTGCTGCTGCCCTCCCGAGAGGCTGTACGCGCTCGCCTTCAGGCGGTTCTTCACCTCGTCCCAGAGTGCGGCGTGGCGAAGCGCCTGCTCGACCCGCTCGTCCAGGTCCTTCTTCCAGCCGAGAACACGCGGCCCGAAGGCGACGTTGTCGTAGATCGACTTCGGGAACGGGTTGGGCTTCTGGAAGACCATGCCGATGCGCTTGCGGACCTCGACGGAGTCCACGTCCGGCCCGTAGAGGTCGATCCCGTGGTAGAGGATCCTCCCGGCGACGGCCGCCGTCGGAATCAGGTCGTTCATGCGGTTGAAGCAGCGGATGAAGGTGCTCTTGCCGCAGCCGGACGGGCCGATGAACGCCGTCACGAAGTTCCTGTAGATCTCGAGCGAGACGTCCTTGAGCGCCGGCACCCCCGCGTACTCGACCGTCAGCTCGGCGACGTCGAACAGCACGTCGCGGTGTGCAGGCCTCGCCTCCTCGGCCCGCGACGCGAGCAGCTTCTCGTCCACGCCGGCGATTGTGACAGGTGCGCGTGGCGGGCTTTCCATGTCGGGCATCACCATCGTCTCTGGTAGCGGTTGCGGAGCCAGATCGCGAACGCGTTCATGGTCAGGAGGATCACGAGGAGGACGATGATCCCGGCGGCCGCGAGAAGGCGGAACTCTTCCTGAGGGCGCGCAATCCACTGGTAGATCTGGATCGGGAGCGCCGTGAACGACCCGAGGAGGGTCGGGTTGACGGCGACGTATGTGAGCGCCCCGACGAGGAGCAGCGGGGCAGTCTCGCCGATCGCCCGGGCGAGGGCGAGGATCGATCCGGTGGCGATGCCCGGGATCGCGGCCGGAAGGACCTGGCGCGAGACGACCTGCCACCGGGTCGCTCCGAGCGCGAACGCTCCCTGGCGAATCGAGTCCGGGACCGCCCGGATCGCTTCCCTCGCCGCGACGATCACCGTCGGGAGCACGAGCAGCGTCAGGATCAAGGCGCCGGCCAGAAGCACCCGTCCGAGCCCGATGCCGCGCACGAGGAAGGCGAGCCCGAGGATGCCGTACACGATGGAGGGCACGGCGGCGAGGTTCTGGATGTTGAGCTCGAGGAGCCGGTTGTACCAGCGCTCCCGGTCCGCGTATTCCTCGAGGTAGATGGCGGTCCCCACTCCGATCGGGACGACCATGACGAGGAGCAGGAGCATCAGGTAGATCGTTCCGAGAATCGCCGGGCGTGCACCGGCGTTGTCGGGATTGCTCGAGCTCGGCTCGGTGAAGAAGATCGGATCGAGGTAGCCGACGCCCTTCTGAACGACGTCGGCGAGCAGGGTGAAGAGCAGGATGAACCCGACCGCCACCGAGATCAGCAGGACGATGTAGAAGAGCGTGCCGCGGACCCTGTCCCCTCGCGGCCGACGTCCGAGCGCGGCGGTCGGAACACTCATTCGTAGACCTCCCTGTACTTCCGCACGAGGCGGATCGAGACCATGTTCATGAAGAGCGTGATCACGAAGAGCGTCAGCCCCACCGCGAAGATGGTCTTGTACTCGATGGAGCCTGTCGGGACGTCGCCGATGCCCGTCGCGCCGATGAACGCGGTCATCGTCTGCGACGGTTCGCGCGGGTCGAGCGTCAGCTGTGCGATTCCCCCGGCCGCGAGGAGCACGACCATCGTCTCGCCGACCGCCCGGGAGATGGCGAGCACGAAGCTCGCGACGATCCCCGAAACGGCGGCCGGAATCACGATGCGCGTCGACACCTGGAGCTTCGATGCGCCGAGGCCGTAGGCGCCGTCGCGGAGCTCCTGCGGGACGGCGGCCATCGCGTCCTCCGAGATCGACGCGACCGTGGGGATGAGCAGAACGCCGATGACGATCCCCGCGGAGAGCACGTTGAACGTGCCGACGTCGAGCCCGAGATCCTGGAGGAGCGGCGTGAAGAACGTGAGGGCGAAGAACCCAAACACGACGGTCGGGATGCCTGCGAGCACCTCGAGCGCGGGCTTGAGGATGCCGCGGGCCCGCGGGCTCGCGTACTCGCTGAGATAGACGGCAGCTCCGAGCCCGAATGGCAGTGCGACCAGCGATGCCCAGAACGTCACCGTGAACGTGCCGGCCAGAAGTGGCCGCACCCCGTACGACGCGGGCTCGAACAGCGGCGCCCAGCGATCGTCGGTGAAGAAGTCGACGATCGAGACCTCGCGGAAGAACTCGATGGAAGGCAGGAGCAGCGCGATGACGATGCCGACGGTCGTCGCCACGGAGACCAGTGCGCAGAAGGCGAGGACGCCCTTGACGGCGACCTCGCCCCAGCGAGTTCCTTCGGCGCGCAGCCGGATCGCTCCCGGCTGCGCGCCTACGGTGGTGTCGCGCGTTGCCACGCTTCCTACTTCGCGGCTGTCGACTCGAGGGTGGAGAGGTTCGTCGTCACCTGCTCCTCGGGGACGGGGATGAAGAGGTAGTCCTCGGCGATCTGGATGGAGTTGGTCAGGAAGAACTCGACGAAGCCGTAGACCTCCGGCTGCGCGAGCGACTCGTTCTTCGCATAGATGAAGAGCGGCCGCGAGAGCGGCACGTACGTGCCGTCGCGAGCCGCCTCCACGCTCGGGGCGACGCAGCCGTCGCCGCCGTCGATCTCGACGGCCTTCAGCGATTCCATGTTCTCCTCGAAGTACGTGTAGCCCAGGTAGCCGAGACCGCCGGCATCCCCGGCCACCGCCTGCACGGTGACGTTGTCGTCCTCGCTGGCGGTGTAGTCGGAGCGGCTCGCGCCCTCCTCACCGTTGATCTCGTCGGTGAAGTAGTCGAATGTCCCGGAGTCCGTTCCCGGCCCGGCAAGCGTGAGCGCCTGGTCGGGGAAGCTTGGGTCGACCTGGTTCCAGTTCGTGACCTTGCCCTCGGCCGCCGGCTCCCAGATCTTGTTGAGCTGCTCGACCGTGAGGCACGTCGCCCAGTCGTTCTCCGGATTCACGACGACCGTGAGGGCGTCCACGCCCACCTGGAACTCCGTGTACTCGACGCCGGCCTCGGCGCAGAGGGGAACCTCCTCCTCCTCGTCGATCGGGCGCGAGGCGTTGGAGATGTCGGTCTCGCCGGCGCAGAAGCGCTCGAATCCGCCTCCGGTGCCCGAGATCCCGACCGTCACGTTCACGTTCGGCTGCTCGGCGCGGAACTCCTCGGCGGCGGCGGTCGTCAGCGGTCCCACCGTGCTGGAGCCGTCGATCTCGATCGAGCCGGAGAGCTCCTCGGCCGGCTCGGTCGCCTCCCCGGTTGCCACAGGCGCGTCTGCCGTGTCCTCGTCCTCTCCCCGACCACACCCGGCGGCGCCGAGCGCCAGGATCCCGAGCGCCAGAAGGAGGACGAGCCTGGGAACAGGACGAATGCCCACGGTTCTCCTTTCGCGTCGTTCCATCGATGCGAGTGTCGCCGTGTCGTCCCGAGGAGTGGGCTGAAAGGCTGTGAACGAGTGGTGAAGAGGTGGTGAACCGCTCAGGCGGCCGGGAAGAAGCAGCGGATGGTGAGCCCGCGGCCGCGGGCGCCCGTCGCCTCCACGGCGCCGCCGCCCGACGTGACGACGTGCTTGACGATGGCGAGCCCGAGCCCAGTCCCTCGAGACGCCCTGGCCCGGTCGGTACGGTAGAAGCGCTCGAACAGGCGAGGGATGTCCGCCTCCGAGACGCCGACGCCGTCGTCCGCAGCGACGAGCTCGATGCCGCCTTCGGCGTGGCGCACGGAGAGCCTGAGCCGCGCGCCGGGACCCGCGTAGCGGACCGCGTTCTGGGCCAGGTTCTGCACGACGACACGGATCATGCGCGGCCGCAGCGGGAGCTCCGCGTCTTCGTCGGCATCGACCTCGACGGTCACGCCGGCGCGCGCCGCCTGCTCCTCGAGGCTCTCCGCGACCTCGACGAGGATCGGGAACACCGGGGTCGTGCCGAGCCCCACCACCTCGTGCCCCGACTCGAGCTCGGAGAGGAAGAGGATGTCGTCGATCAGCTCGCGGATCGTGTCGATCTCGCCCTGCGCCTGCTCGACGAGCTCGATGACGTCTGAGCCGGGGAGCGTCGCCGTCTCGAGCAGCGCCAGCACTCGGGCCAAGGGGGTGCGCAGCTCGTGCGAGACGGCCGCGGTGAAGCCCGCGCGGAGTTCCTCGTAGGCAGCCATGTCGCCGGAGTCGCGCGCGTAGAGGATCGTCTCGCGCCGTCCGTCGACCTCGTACGGGATCGAGAGGGGCGCGTTGCGGAGCAGGTTGTCGGGGGCCGCAGTTCCTTCCTCGAGGCCTCCCAGTAGCTCGCGCGCGCGCCGGCTGGCCGCGACGACCCGGTCGTCCTCGTCGAGGACGACGACGATCTCGCGGCTCTCCTCCACGAGGGCGCGCCCGCGTCTCGCCTCGAGGCGAAGTTCCTCGAGCCACGTGTCTGCCCGTGGGGGATTGCCGTTGCGTCGGAGGAAACGCCGCACCTCGACGTGATCGTAGCCCGCGCTCCCTTCCGGGCGAACAATTCCGGGCGCTGCCAGTCTGAATTCACATGAGGCAGATTGGGGCGGCGCTCGCTGCGGGGGCAGTGTCGCCGGAGTGCTGGCCGGCGCCTTCTCATCGCGGACAGCATCCAAGGCAAAGACCGAGCGTCTTTCACCACTTCTTCACCACTTCGCTACCGTTGCGCGACCCCCGGAGCGGGCGTCCGCGGGCAGAATCGAGGAGACGTGTCGAAGGTGCTGATCATCGAGGACGACGACGTCATCGCCGAGGGCATGGCGCGCCATCTAACCTCGGCGGGCTTCGACCCGCTCTGGGTGAACAAGGGGGAGTCCGGGCTCGCCCGGCTTCGCTACGAGCGGCCTGACGTCTGCGTGCTCGACCTCATGCTCCCGGGGATCGACGGCTGGAAGCTGATCGAGACGGCGCGCGCCGAGGGGATCGGGACGCCGATCGTCGTCGTCAGCGCGCGCGGGACCGAGCACGACCGGGTGCACGCCCTCGAGATCGGGGCGGACGACTACCTCGTGAAGCCGTTCTCCATGAAAGAGCTCGTCGCGCGCGTGCGCGCGGCGGCTCGTCGCGGCATCCGCATCCAGGACGAGCGCCGCGGCGAGCCAATCGAGATCGAGGAGCTGAGGGTCGACCCGCTGAACGTGCAGGCGTATGTTCGCGGCGAGAGCGCGGAGCTGACGCCGACCGAGTTCCGCCTTCTCTACGCGCTGGCGCTCGAGCAGGGGCGGGTCGTCACCCGGGACGAGCTCCTCCAGAAGGTCTGGGGCCGCCGGCTCACGCACCGCGACCGCACCGTCGACGTGTTCGTGAGGAAGATCAGGGACAAGCTCGAGTCCCTCGGCCCGGCGCACACGTTCGTGCAGACCCGCTACGGCGTCGGCTACAAGCTCGAAGCGGTCGCCAAGTAGCGGCCCGCGCCGGTCTCCATTTAGGATCGCGGCCTGTGTCCGTGATCGCCGACCACATGTCGCGAGAGCTCCTGAAGGCATCGCCCGACGAGACGCTCGCCGAGGCGGCCGAGCACATGGTCGCGCGAGGCGTCGGCGCGGTGCTGGTGATGGAGGGCGACCGGCTCGAAGGGATCCTCACCGAGCGGGACATCCTCAAGGCCGTCGCCGTGGGCGGTACCGAGAGCGCCCGCGTCCGTGACTGGATGACGAGGAGCCCGGAGACGATCGAGGCTTCCGACGACACCGGGCATGCCGCGGCCCTCATGATCCACGGCGGCTTCCGGCACCTGCCGGTCCTCGACGGCGGTGCGGTCGCCGGCATCGTCTCGATCCGCGACCTCATGCGGGTCGCCCTCGACGATGCGGCGCCGAGGGGCGTCTAGTTCGACGCCGGATCTTCACCAGACGGCTTCCCATGAGCGGTCTTCGCGGAGCGAGACTCCGAGCAGCACATGCTCTCCGCCGGGAGCTCACACCGGCTCGGCGCGGCGGCCCTTCGGCGCCTGTAGCCCCAGGCTCCCACTCGCCCGCCAGGCAGCCCGCCGACCTCGCCGGCGGGCTGCCGTCTTCTCCACCTCATCACCAGATGGTCACCGCGGCTCGCGCCGCCAGGCGGGATGATGCACTCTTCGTCCATGCGCGCCGAGACTGACAGGGCTTCCCAGGAAGGTGAGCGGCTTCTCAACCGGGAGCTCTCCTGGCTCGAATTCAACGCGCGCGTGCTGGAGCTGGCGGCCGACGCCTCCGTCCCGCTGCTCGAGCGGGTGAAGTTCTGCTCGATCTTCTCCTCGAACCTCGACGAGTTCTTCATGGTGCGCGTCGCGGGGCTGCTGGGCCAGGAGGCGGCGGGGATCGCCGTACGGTCGTCCGACGGGCGGACGCCTTCGGCGACGCTCGCCGAGATCCGCGAGCGCGTCCTCGCGCTCACCGTCCGCCAATCCAGGCTCTGGAGCCGCGAGCTCGTCCCGGCCCTCAGCGCGGCCCGGATCGACATTGCGCAGGTCGACGAGTGCTCCGAGAAGGAGCTCGCCGAGCTCGAGCGGCGGTTCGACCGCGAGGTCTACCCCGTGCTGACGCCCCTCGCCGTCGGCCCGGGACAGCCGTTCCCGTACATCTCGGGTCTTTCCAACAGCCTCGCCGTGCTCGTTCGCGACCCCGAGACCGGAGAGGAGCGATTTGCCCGCGTGAAGGTTCCCGAGAGCCTGCCGCGCTTCCTCGAGGTCGGCAAGCGCAGCGCGTTCGTCCCGCTGGAGGCGGTCATCGCGCACTTCCTCGACCGGCTCTTCCCGCAGATGGACATCGTCGAACGGGCCGTCTTCCGGGTCACGCGGGACGCCGACTTCGAGGTCTCGGACGAGGCCGACGACCTCCTCGAGGCGGTCGAGCTGGAGCTGCGCCGCCGGCGCTTCGGCGACGTCGTCCGCCTCGAGGTCTCGGGCTCGGTCTCGAACCGGATGCTCGGCCGGCTCATGGAGGGGCTGGGCGTCGGCGACGAGCAGGTGTACCCGATCCGCGGCCCGCTCGACCTCGCTGACCTCTCGCAGCTGGCGGCGCTCGACCGCCCCGACCTCAAGGACGACCCCTGGGTGCCGAGCACGCCCGCGCGCCTCGCCGCCGCGCTCGGAGGCGAAGGGTTCTTCTCCGAGATCCGGCGCGGGGACGTCCTCGTCCACCATCCCTACGACTCCTTCGTGACCACGTTCGAGCGCTTCGTCCGCGAGGCGGCGCGCGACCCGTCCGTGATCACGCTGAAGACGACCGTGTACCGGACGAGCGATGACTCCCCGGTCGTGCCGGCCCTGATCGAGGTGGCCGAGGACGGGCGCCAGGCCGTCTGCCTCGTCGAGCTCAAGGCGCGTTTCGACGAGCACCGCAACATCGAGTGGTCGCGGGCCCTCGAGCGGGCGGGTGTTCACGTCGTCTACGGCTTCCCCAACCTCAAGATCCACGCGAAGACGACGCTCGTGGTCAGGCGCGAGGGGAAGGCGCTTCGCCGCTACGTCCACGTCGGCACCGGGAACTACCATGCCCTCACCGCCCGGATCTACGAGGACTTCGGCCTCTTCACGGCCGACGAGGAGATCGCGGCCGACGTCGCCGACCTCTTCAACTACGTCACGGGCTTCGGGCGCCCGCAGGCGTTCCGCAAGCTCCTGGTCGCGCCGTTCAACCTGCGCCGCCGGCTCGTGGAGGAGATCCGCGCGGTCGCCAAGGCCGCCTCCGAGGGGGAGCACGCCCGCATCCGCCTGAAGACGAACGCGCTCACCGACGAGACGATCATCGACGAGCTCTACGCGGCGTCGCAGGCCGGCGCCGAGATCGACATCGTCGCCCGCTCGATCTGCCAGCTGCGCCCGGGCGTCTCCGGCATGTCGGAGTCGATCCGCGTCCGCAGCGTTCTCGGCCGCTTCCTCGAGCACAGCCGCTTCTTCGTCTTCGAGGCCGGCGACTCGGCGACCACGTTCATGGGCAGCGCGGACCTCATGACGCGCAACCTCGACCATCGCATCGAGATCGCCGTTCCCGTGGAGGACCCGAGGGTGCAGGCGCAGCTCGCCGCCGCCTTCGACGTCCTGCTCGAGGACAACACGGCCTGGACGCTGCAGCCCGACGGCGCCTGGAAGCGCCTGAAGCCGCGCAAGGATCAGGGCGTGAAGGGCAGCCACGACGCGCTCATGCGCAAGGCCCGCACGCGCGCGCGGCGCCGGGTGGCCCGGCGGCCGCGGTAAGACCCCGGGGTTTACAGCCGACCCCGACGGGAGAATGACCTCGCCATGACGGTGGGCATCGTCGACGTGGGCTCGAACACGGTTCGCCTCCTCGTCGCCCAGGTTCGGGGCGGCGAGCTCGTCGCGCTCCGCGAGGAGCGGGCGCACCTATTCCTCGGGGAGGACGTCGAGCGCGACGGTCGGCTCTCCGGGGAGCGAATCCGGGAGGCAGCGCGCCGGGCGGGCGGTTACGCCGCGAGCGCCCGTGCGCTCGGGGCTCGCGCGGTCGACGTCATCGTCACTGCTCCGGGCCGTCAGAGCGCGAACGGCGACAAGCTCGTCAAGGGGCTTCGCAAGGCGACCGGCGCGCCGGTGCGCGTCCTGAGCGCGGACGAGGAAGGACGACTCGCGTTCGCGGGGGCCGTCGCCGGGGCCAGGTGGCTGCCGGGAAGCGTGGCTGTCTGCGACGTCGGCGGCGGCTCGGCCGAGGCCGTGGTCGGAACGGTCGAAGGCGGGCCGGCCTGGTCGCGCTCGTTCGACATCGGGGCGGTGCGGCTCACGCAGCGGTTCCTCCAGGACGACCCGCCCGGTCGACGTGCCCTCGCGGCGGCACGCGACGAGGTGGAGCGCCACCTCGAGGCCTTCACCCCGCCGCTCCCGCAGTCGGCGCTGGCGACGGGCGGCACCGCCCGCTCGCTCCGCAAGCTCATCGGGTGGGAGCTCGACGGGGAGGAGTTCGACGCGGCCCTGCGCATCCTCGGCAAGCGGTCGTCGGCAAAAGTGGCGAAGACGTTCGGGCTGCACGAGCACCGCGCCCGCTCTCTCGGTGCAGGCGTGGTCATCCTCTCGTGCCTGCAGGCGCGGCTCGGCGTCCCGCTCGAGGTCTCCCGCGCCGGGCTCCGGGAGGGCGCCGCGCTCGCGCTCCTGGACGAGCTGGCCGCCTCCGCGGCCTGACGCCGCTTTACACGTTCCTCACCCGGGGTTCATCGAGGCGTAACCTACGCCGGCCGACCCTCCCGGCACCATGGGAGCATGGGCAGGAAGAGGGAAGAGGGGTCCGTGCCGCCGCTTGCTCGCTGCCGGGGCTTCGGCGTCTACGGGCCGTCGGCGCGAATCGGCGTCGTCGAGGACGTCCGCCTCGACCGCGAGAGCGGACGCCCCGCGCTGCTCTCGGTGCGCGCGGGGCTGCTCGGAAGCTGGCTCGTTCACGTGCCGGTGGACGAGGTCGACGAGGTGAGCATCGACGAGCGCCGCATCGTCTTGCGCTCGGGCGGGCTCCTGGCGGGGCCGCGGCGGGTCTAGGCCTCTACGCCGGAGGAGGAAGGTAGTCGCGGCGGTTGAGGCCGCCGTCGGCGTCGGCGTCGACGACCCAGGTCGAGCCCTTCTCGGGCTCCTCGCCGAGGAGGACGCCGAGGATGTCTCCGTGCGTGCAGAGCACCGACGTCGTTTCGCCGAGCGCGGTGACGAGGGCCTGGGTCTCGGTCTCGCCGGCTCCCTCTGCCAGCTCGTCGCGGTCCTCGACCGGAAGGCCAAGCGCACGCGCAAGCGGCTCCACCGACTGCCGGCAGCGGACGTACGGGCTCGTGAGCACGCGCTCGACGCCGAAGCCTGCGTACGCGTCCGGGAGCGCGTTCGCCTGGCGGCGGCCGCGGGCGTCGAGAGGCCGCAACCGATCCTCGGCGGCGCCGACGCCGGGCTGCCTGTGGCCGGCGGTCGCGTGTCGGAGCAGGAGAAGCGTCATCGGCCCTGGCGCGCCGCGAAGTATCGGAGGACCTCGTGGTCGTGCTCATGGCTGAGGAGGTCCGTCGCCGCGTCGGGCGCGAGCCAGCGGATCTCGTCGACCTCGCGGTGCGGGTTGAAGCCTCCGTCTAGGGGCCGCATCGCCCAGTAGCGGACCGTCTTCGGCCGGTCCCTGCTGTCGCGATAGCTCGTCGACGGGAGCTGGTGGCCGAGCTCGCAGCGGAGCCCGGTCTCCTCTTCGACCTCCCGCAGCGCCGCCTCCTCGTGCGTCTCGCCGGGCTCGAGCTTCCCCTTCGGGAAGGTCCAGTCGTCGTACCGCGGCCGGTGTACGAGCAGCACCTCGATGCCATCCCGGCCCTGACGGAAGACGACCCCGCCGGCAGCCTGCACAGTCCCGCCGGCCGAGCTCAGCGCCAGGCCCGCTTCCCGCGCCGCTCGAGCCGCGCCCAGACCGCCGGGAACTCTGCCCGCGCGCGGCGGCGGCGCTCGCGCTCCCGCTCGACGAGCCGGCCCGCTGCGAAGTACGCCCACGGGCCTGTCGCGCGCTCGAGCAGGCCGCGAAGGCGCTCCTCCGCCACGACCGCGTCCTGGTGCTCCCCGATCACGTCCTGAAAGCGCTTCGCGTCCTGGACGAAGCGCCGGGCGGGCTTCCCGACGACTCCCTCGGCGAGCTCCGCCGCGTAGCGCGAGCGCTTGCCCTGGATGCGCACGGCGTGGAGCTCGTCGTCGGGAGGGTCGGCCGGGAGCGCCCGGACGGCCTTGCGAAGCTTGCGAAACTCTCCGGCAGCGATCTCCTTCAGCGGAACGTCCGCCGCCCTGGCGCGAGGGGCGACCGCCGCTGTCTCCAGGCGGGTCAGGAGCTCGGCGTAGCGGTCGCTCGTAAGCGCATCGAGCAGCGCGTCGCGCGCGACGCTCCGCTCCTTCTCCAGCAGGCGGAGGAAGCGGCCGGCCGCGCGACGCTCCTGCGGCTCCAGCTCCGCGATCTCCGCGCGGAGGCGCTCGAGAAGGACGTCGAGGTCGCGAACGGGGCCGAGGGCACCTCCGAGCCAGGAGAGCTCGGCGCGGAGCGCCTCCGTCCAATCCGCGTCGAGCAGCGGGCGCGCGGCGCGGAGAACGGCGCGCAGCCGGCGCGCCGCCACCCGCAGCTGGTGGAGCTCCTCGGGATCGGCTCCGAGTCGGGTTCCCGGATCGTGCGCGATCAGCTCGCTGGCCTGCGCGGCGATCAGCGCCCGGACGTGCTCGAGCGGCGGCGCCCAGCGCGGCGGAAGGGCGCGCATCGGCGGAAAGAACCCCAGGGCTCGAAACGCCTTCGGCCGCCCGTCACCAGGCGTGGCCCCGGCTTCGAGCAGCACGCGCTCGAGGGTGGGCAGGGCGGCGGCGCCGCCGGGGAGGGCCTCGACCTCGAGCTCGACGAAGCGCTCGCGCACTCGCCTCCCGTCGAGCACCGAAACCCTGTCGACGGTCACCTCGGCGACGGCGCGTCCGTTCTCGCGCGCACGCACGCCCTCGCGTCGCGTGCGCAGGACGGCCGCCCGCTCCAGCTTCCGTCCGCGGAGCACCCCCACCAGCAGGGCCTCGAGCTCGCTCGGCGGCGCGGCCGGGCCTCCGGGGACCTCGAGCTCGAGCCGCTCGCCCTCACCGGGGAGCTTGAGCTGCCAGAGGCCGCGCCGGTTCTGCACCCGCCGCCGGAGCGTGATCCCCGCGCGCGCGAGCGCACGGTCGGCGGTGTCGTGGTAGGTCGACGTGAAGGTCTCGGGCCCGAGCTTCTCGCCGGCGAGCTCCGGCAGGGAGAAGCCGGGCGGAACGGCGAGCTTCAGCTCGCGCTCGTGCGTCTCGCGAACCCCCGACACGGTCGGATCGTAGCTCCGGGGCGCGGCTCGGAGGCCAGGGCCCGCATCCGCGGCCGCCGAAGGATCCCGGACACGCATGGCCGCTCCCCCTCGATGGTGTGGATAGCCGTATTCCCGGGCATTTACCGCTTTGCCACCATTTGGCACAACGATGGCCTACAGAATCCTCATCGTCGACGACCACCCCAGCTTTCGCGCGACGGTCAGGACCCTGCTCGTCGCCGACGGGTTCGAGGTCGTCGGGGAGGCCGCCGACGGCCGCTCGGCCCTCGCCGCGGTCAAGAGCCTGGAGCCGGACCTCGTGCTCCTCGACGTCCAGTTGCCCGACATGGACGGCTTCGCGGTCGCCAACGAGCTGCTTCGGCAGAACGGCACGGGGCCCACGGTCGTCCTCACGTCGAGCCACGACGAGTCGGACTTCGGCCCGATCGTCACTCGCTGCGGCGCCGCCGCCTTCGTCCCGAAGGGCGAGCTGAGCGGCGGCGCGCTCCGCGCTGTGCTTCGATAGCCCCATGCGCAGGCTGACGGCCGCCGGAGTCATCGGGCTCGGGCTCCTGCTGACCGCGGGCGCCCTTGTGCTCCTGGTCGGAAGCGACCACGAGGAGCAGGCGGTCTTCGTGGGCGTCGCCTACACGCTCGCGGCCTGGTCGTTCATTCTCGGCGGCCTCGTCGCCTGGGCGAGAAGGCCGGACAACCGCTTCGGGCCGCTGCTGGTGGCGGTCGGTCTCACGGTCTTCATCGGGGCGCTCGAGGAGTCCAACTCGTCGCTTCCGTTCACGCTGGGCTTCGTCTTCGGCGGGATCTTCATCGCCGTGTTCATCCACGCGCTTCTGGCCTTCCCGCGGGGTTACCTCGAGACGAGGCTCGTCTACGCGATCGTCGCCATCGCGTACTTCGCGCTCACCGTCGGCTCCCTGTTCTCGTCGTTCTTCGACGACATCTCCGACGACTGCCCGGAGTGCCCGCCGAACGCGTTCCTGATCGTCGACGCGCCGACGATGGTCGGGGTGATCGACGCCACGCTGATCGCGGTCGGCATTCCGGCGCTCCTGGCCTCGGTGTACGTCTTCCGCCGCCGGTGGAAGGCCGCGTCCGTGCCGATCCGGCGCGTGCTTCTTCCCGTCTACCTCACCGCCGGGGTGACGCTCTTCCTCCTGGCGGCCGCGCTGATCGTGTCGTCGTTCTCGGAGGAGGCGGCGCACAGCCTCTTCTGGGTCGTCACCGTTGCCTTCGCCTCCGTTCCGCTCGCGTTCATCGCGGGCCTCCTCAGCGGTCGCCTGGCGCGCGAGGGAGTCGGGCAGCTGATTCTCGAGCTCGGACAGGCACACGCCCCCGGCGAGCTGCGAGAAGCGCTCGCGCGCGCGCTCGGCGACCCGACGCTTCGGCTCGCCTACTGGATCCCGGAGACGCGGTCGTACGCCGACGTGGACGGCAACCCGATCGAGCTCCCCGAGGGCCGGGGCGAGGAGCTTGCAACGATGGTCGAGCGGGGCGGTCATCCGGTTGCCGCCCTCATCCACCATCGCTCGCTCGAGGAGGACCTGCTGCTCGTCGAGGCAGTCGCGGCGGCGGCGGCGCTCGCGCTCGAGAACGAGCGGCGGCTGGTGGCTCTCGCGAACGCACAGGCGCGCATCCAGGCGCTCCTCGACGCCTTCCCGGACCTCATCTTCCGCATGGATCGCGACGGGGTCTACCTCGAATTCAAGGGCAAGCCGGAGGATCTCGCGGCGCCGCCCGAGGAGCTGATCGGAGCGAAGGCCCACGACATCCTGCCGCACGACGTCGCCGACCAGCTCGTGGGCGGGATCCAGAGGGCGATCGACACCGGAGAGATCGTGACCGGCGAGTACACCCTCGAGCTCGACGGCGTGCCCCGGGACTTCGAGGCCAGGATCGTCAAGGCGGGCGACGAGGCGGTGCTGATCGGGCGCGAGTTCACCGAGCGCAACCGAGCTCAGGCGGAGCTGGAGCGGCTCCACGCCGAGCTCCAGCAGCGCCACCGCGACCTCGAGCACGAGCGGGACTTCATTCGCACGGTCGTGGACTCGACGCCGAGCCTGCTCTGCCTCGTAACGCCGGGTGGCTACATCCTCCGCTTCAACACGTCGCTGGAGCGGCTCTCGGGCCGGCGCGACGGCGACCTCGTGCGCGGGAACGCCTTCTGGGACGTCTTCATCGCGCCCGAGGAGCGGGAGCAGGTCCGCACCGTAGTCGAGGAGGTGGTCGCCGAGGGCGGCCGGGGCGAGTTCGAGAGCAGCTGGATCGCGGCCGACGGCGACCGCAGGCAGGTGACGTGGTCGACGACGCCGCTCCGCGACGACCGCGGGCAGCCGCGGCTGCTCATCTGCGGGATGGACATCACCGAGCGCAAGCACCACGAGGACGAGCTGCGGCGTTCGCGGGCACGCCTCCTCGAGGCCAGCGACATCGAGCGCCGCCGGCTCGAGCGCAACCTCCACGACGGCGCGCAGCAGCGGCTCGTCTCGCTCTCGCTCATGCTCCGGCTCGCCCAGGCCCGGGTCAGCGACCAGCCGGAACAGGCGGCTAACCTTCTCGGCCAGGCCTCGGACGAGCTGGCGCAGGCCCTCGAGGAGCTGCGGGAGCTCGCCCGCGGGATCCACCCCGCGGTCCTCTCCGACCGTGGCCTGGGCGCCGCAGTGGAGGCGCTCGTCTCCCGTACCCCGCTCCCCGTGGAGCTCGAGCTCCTGGACGACCGGCTGCCCGAGCCCGTCGAGGCGGCCGCGTACTACGTCGTCTCGGAGGCGCTTGCGAACATCGCCAAGTACGCTGAGGCGTCCTCGGTCGCGGTTAGCATCGCGTCCGTGAACGGGCACGCGGTGGTCGAGATCACGGACGACGGCGTGGGCGGCGCGGACCCGGCGAAGGGCTCCGGCCTCCGGGGCCTCGTCGACAGGGTCGAGGCGCTCGACGGGCGGCTCCTCGTCGAGAGCCCTCCGGGGGAGGGGACGCGCGTCCGCGTGGAGATCCCGTGCGAGTAGTTCTCGCCGAGGACTCCGTCCTCCTCCGCGAGGGCGTCGCGCGCCTGCTCGAAGACGAAGGGTTCGACGTCGTCGCGCAGACGGGCAGTGCCGAGGACCTCATGCTCAAGGTGCGGAGCTACTCGCCGAACGTCGTCGTCGTCGACATCCGCATGCCGCCCACCCATACGGACGAGGGGTTGCGGGCGGCGCAGGAGATCAGGGAGACGTACCCCGAGGTCGGCGTGCTCGTCCTCTCCCAGTACGTCGAGCCGACGTACGCCATGGAACTTCTCGCCGAGAGCGCCGAGGGCGTCGGTTACCTCCTCAAGGACAGGGTTTCCGACGTGCACGAGTTCGCCGCCGCCGTCCGCCGCGTGGGGGAGGGGGGCTCGGCTCTCGACCCAGCGATCGTCTCGCAGCTCGTGGGCAGGCGCCGCCGCGACGATCCGATCGACCAGCTGACGCCGCGCGAGCGCGAGGTCCTGGAGCACATGGCCCAGGGCCGCTCCAACCAGGGCATCGCCGACCAGCTCGTCGTCACCGAGCGCGCCGTCGAGAAGCACGTGACGAGCATCTTCGGGAAGCTCAGGCTCCCGCACGCGCCCGAGGACCACCGCCGGGTGCTCGCGGTGCTCACCTACCTTCGGCAGTAGGGCTCGCCAGCTCCTCGGCGAGCGCAAGCGCCATCTCGACGGCCGCACCGACGAAGCGCCGCTCGTGCGGCGAAGCGAAGACGACCTGGTCCCCGACCTGGACGAAGGCGGCCCAGTGGCCGACGTTCGGGCCGCCGGCTGGGGGCGGGAAGTGGTAGATGGAGACCAACTGCCCGCGAACCGTGATCGTACGAACGAGTTCGGCGTCGCCGGGGACCTCGTTCAGGAAGCCGGTCAGAACCCACTTGGCGACGACGTCGGCCTCGCCCCCGTCGGTTGCTCGACCTGCGCCCGTGTCGACGCCTCGGTTCCGCTTTCGCCGCCGGTGCAGCCCACCGCCGCGAGCGCCAGGCACAAGAGCACGTTCGCGACCGCCGGTCTCACGGTCCGAGTACGTCTCTGAAAGGCCGAGAAGTCCCAGATGCGGGTGCGGTTTTCCGCACCGATGGAAGCAGGCTGGCCCCATTCCCGTCCTGTGCGTGAGGAGGGAGAGTGGCGGCATGAACAAGACACTTTTCATCGGCGCGGTGATCCTCGGAATCCTGCTTCTCGCCGTGGGCGGCTGGACCGTTCGCGGCGCACGCTGGGCCTTCGCGGGGTAGCCGGTGCAGCCGGCGCCCCGCATCGGCCTTTCGCTGGGCGCGCTGGCGCTGCCCACCTTCGCGCTCGCGCTCGGGATGAGCGTCCTGACGACGTACGCGCCGCTCCTGCTCGGCGAGGCGACCTCGTCGGCGGGGGCGATCGGCATCGCGGTAGGCGCCGAGGGCGCGTTCGCGCTCTTCCTGCCGCTTCTGATCGGCTCGCTCTCCGACCGGACGCGCAGCAAGCTCGGCCGCCGTATCCCGTACGCGCTCGTCGGCGTCCCGCTGCTCGTGGCGCCCCTCGTCGTCCTTCCCTTCGCGCACGGCTTCGCCCAGGCGGTCGCCCTCGTCTCTCTCTTCTTCATCGGCTATCACATCTACTACCCGCCGTACCAGGCGCTCTTCGCCGAGCTCGTTCCCGCCTCGCACCAGGGCCGGGCGCAGGGCTGGCAGGGCGTCATGCGGGGCCTGGGCCTCGGCGTCGCGCTCGTCGCCGGTGGGCTCCTGCTCTCCGTCTGGACGCCGCTCCCCTTCCTGCTCGGCGCCGCCGCGGCCGTGCTCGCGACGGTCGTGCTCGTGCGCGAGGTGCGCGAGAAGGAGCCTCCGTCGGTCAACTCCTCGGTGACCGCGCTGCCGAGCCCCGGCGTCTTCCGGCTCGTCCGCGAGCGCGCCGACGTCCGGGCGTTCGTTGCCGCGAACGCCCTGTGGGAGCTCTCCTTCATGGGCCTGAAGACGTTCATCGTCCTCTTCGTCGTCAAGGGCCTCGGCGAGTCCGTCGGGACGGCCTCGGCCGTCATCGGGGTCGTCGCCGGCGCCTACGTGATCGCGTCGTTCGGCGCCGGCAGGCTGGCGGATACGGTCGGCATCCATCGGCTCATGCGCGCTTCGATCTGGGTGTACGGCGTCGGGCTGCTCGTCGGCGGCGCGCTCTCGTCCCTCGACTCGTTCCTGATCGGACTTCCTTTCATCGCCCTCGCCGGGGCAGTCGTGATGACGCTCCCGTACGGAATCCTCGCCGGGATGACTCCCGCCGGGGCCGAGGGCGCCCTCTCCGGCCTCTTCGGCTTCTCGCGCGCCCTCGGTGCCGTGCTCGGGCCGATCGTCGTCGGCGTCGCCATCGACGTGCTCGCCCCTGTCTTCCCGGCGACGAACGGCTACGGCGCGATGTGGGTCGCGATCGGCGCTCCCATCCTCCTCTCGCTGCCCTTCCTCAACGCCATCCGCAGCGAGGAGCCCGAGCTCGAGCCCGCCGAGCGCGTCGTCGCGGCGCTCGACGACCTCGCGCTGGCCGCCTAGGCGCGGCCGTCCGTCAGCGGCCGTCGTGCCACTGCTTCGCGTGCTCGGCGTGCGACGGGAGGTACGCGCCTTCCACGTAGTGCGTGTCGTAGAAGTCCGTGTCGAGATGGTGCGCCTGCACGAAGCCGGGAAGCACGATCGTGCTGCGGACTCCGGGGAACTTCCCGTACTTCGCGTGGATGTACTCGGCGACCTCGGTCATGCAGTCGACGAATTCCGCACTGTACGGAGCGACCGTCTCCTTTACCGCGCCGCTGTCCTGCCAGGGGCCCGGAATCTGAGAGTCGTAGGCGCCGTGCCGACCGAACTTTCGCTCGACGAAGGCTTCGACTGCGGCGCGCATGTCGGGATAGTTCGGAGGGCAGAGGGCCTCGTAGACACCCTCGAGGCCGACCGGGTTGGGCGTGACCCAGCGATCGTCCTCGACGAACCGGAGCCCGAGCCCGGCCATGCCGTCGTCGGCATTGGCGCCGAGCGCGCTCAGACCGTCCGCGCCGTTGAAGTAGAGCCCGCCCAGGCCTAGTGCCTGGAGCATCAGGACGATGTTGTGGCCCATGAACGCGAGCTCGACGCACACGCTCTCGTGGACGTCGGAGAGGAGCTCGGCGAGGGGGAGCCGCTTCTCAGGGTCGAGGAGGCCGGAGCGGACGAAGGGCTCGAGGTCTCCCGCCGGCTCGCCGGACTCGTGATCCACGACCATGACTCCGTGCCGGATCATCAGCCCGAGGAATCCGAGGCACTCCTCTGCGGCGTCGCCGACCGGCATGAACAGCGTCGATCCCGGCCTGTTCGCCCACCACAGGTTCGGTGCGAGGACGTAGGGCGGCTCGGACGGGAGGTCCAGCCGGCCCTCCCGGATGCGGATCGTGTGCCGGCGGCAGACGGCGAGAACGTCCTCCAGGACGGCCGCTCCTCCGTTCAGCGTCCGCATGAGGCCCGGCTGGACGTCGCGCGTCCTCGTGCAGTAGCAGCCGTCGTCGTCCGTGAAGAACAGCGCCGGGGTGCCCAGACCGGCGGCCGTCGGCGCCGTGCGACCGGTGAAGCGGAGCGTGAAGTCGGCATGGGACTCCGGCGTTCGCGGGCCGAAGGGAACGCCGAAGCTCCAGCCGGAGACGCCGGTCGCCGCCGCGACGAGGATCATCTGCTCGAGCTCCGACAGCGGCTCGGGCTCCTTCTCGGATCTGAAGGCGAGCGGCCCCGACGGGATCTCCATCCCCAGGCCGAAGCGTCGCGCGCGCCGGCCGAACAGCGCCTGCATGAGCGGGAACTCGAGCAGCGCCTCGAGTCGTTCCTGCCGCTTTGCCATGGTCATCGTTCCTCGCTTAGGCCTCGCGGGACACTAATCCGGGCTCCTTTCGGCTGTCCAGCGCGCTCCTGTCCAACCTGCACGGGCTCGGGCTGGCCGCCCAGGAGCACCTCGCGGTAGCCCCACCCCAAGACGCGGGGTGGCCTCATTCCCGCTCGGCGTCTGGGCTGCGAGCCTGGGGCAACGCAATCTGAGAAGCCAAAAGGAGATCACATGACCCCCCTCGCCAAGTCCCAGAACGTCGCGGCCCGGATGGGTCGCTGGAGCGCGAGCCACCGCAAGACCGCAATCTTCGGGTGGCTGGCGTTCGTCGCCGTCGCGATCGCGCTCGGAAGCGTGATCGGGACGAAGTCCCTCGACCCGGCGGACGCCGAGGCCGGCGAGTCCGGCCGCGCGCTGGCGATGATCGACCGCGCCGGGTTCGGGGACACGGTCGACGAATCCGTGTTCGTCCAGAGCGAATCGTTGCAGGCGTCGAGCCCGGAGTTCCAGGCCGTCGTCGCCGACGTCGTCGCGCGCCTCTCCGCCGCGGACGGCGTCTCCGAGATCCGCTCGCCCGCCGACGATCCGACGCTCGTCTCGCCGGACGGCAACGCCGTCCTCGTCCAGTACGAGCTCTCCGACACGGGCGTCGGCGCGGTCGACCGCGTCGGCCCGATCCTCGACTCCGTCGCCGAGGCGCAGTCCGCCAATCCGGGCTTCACGATCGCCGGCTTCGGCAGCGCCAGCGGTGAGAAGTCGGTCGACGAGACGATCGCCGACGACTTCCAGCGGGCCGAGTTCACCGCAGTTCCGCTGACGCTCGGCATCCTCCTGCTCGTGTTCGGGGCCGCCGTCGCCGCCGGGATCCCGCTGCTGCTCGGCCTCTCCGCCGTGGCTGCTGCGCTCGGCCTCCTGGCGATCCCGAGCCAGCTCGTCCCGATGGACGAGGCGTCCGCCTCGATCATCCTGCTGATCGGCCTGGCGGTCGGCGTCGACTACTCGCTCTTCTACCTCAAGCGCGAGCGTGAGGAGCGGGCGGCCGGCAAGGGCCCCACGGCCGCGCTCGAGGCCGCAGCGGCCACCTCCGGCCGGGCCGTCCTCATTTCGGGGCTGACCGTGATCATCGCCCTCGCCGGGCTCTTCTTCGGCGGCACCGCGATCTGGACCTCGATCGCGATCGGGACGATCATGGTCGTCGCCATCGCCGTCGCCGGCTCGCTCACCGTCCTCCCGGCGCTCCTCTCCTGGCTGGGCGACCGCGTCGAGAAGGGCAAGATCCCGTTCGTCCACCGGCTGAGGCGGAAGGACGGCGACTCGCGCGTCTGGGGCTGGATCCTCGACCGCGTGCTGCGCCGCCCGCTCGTCTCGGCGGTCGCCTCCGCCGGCGTGCTCGTCCTCCTCGCCCTTCCGGCTCTGGGGATGCACACGGCCTTCCCGGGCATCTCGAGCCTGCCGCGGGACATCCCGATCATGCAGACCTACGACAAGATCCAGGCTGCGTTCCCGGGCGGCCCGCTGCCGGCAGTGGTCGCGGTCGAGGCCGACGACGTCGCCTCGCCCGACTTCGAGGCCGCGCTCGCCGACTTCCGCGAGCAGGCGCTGGCCACCGGCCAGATGGAGGATCCGATTCAGGTGCAGGTGAACGACGCGGGAACGGCGGCGATCGTCTCCGTCCCGCTCGCCGGCACCGGCACCGACGACGCTTCCACCGAGGCGCTCGCCACCCTCCGCGAGGACGTCATCCCCGCCACGATCGGGGCCGTCGACGGCGTCGACGTCGCGGTCACCGGCGAGGCGGCCTCGTCGTTCGACTTCAGCCAGCTGACGAAGGACCGGGCGCCGATCGTGTTCGCGTTCGTCCTCCTCCTGGCCTTCGGGCTCCTGCTCGTCGCCTTCCGCTCGATCGTGATCGCGGCGAAGGCGGTCGTCCTCAACCTCCTCTCGGTGGCGGCGGCCTACGGCCTGCTCGTCATCGTCTTCCAGTGGGGCTGGGGCGAGTCGCTGCTCGGGTTCGAGTCGACCGGAGCGATCACGGCGTGGCTCCCGCTGTTCATGTTCGTGATCCTCTTCGGGCTCTCGATGGACTACCACGTGTTCATCCTCAGCCGGATCCGCGAGGCGTACGACCGCGGGCTCGACACGGACGCGGCGATCGCCCACGGGATCAAGACCACCGCGGGAGTCGTCACGGCGGCGGCGATCGTGATGGTGGCGGTCTTCTCGATCTTCGCCACGCTCTCGACGATCGACATGAAGCAGGCCGGCGTCGGGCTCGCCGCGGCGATCCTGATCGACGCGACGATCGTCCGCGCCGTGCTCCTCCCGTCGGC
>DATIBF010000154.1:0-48232 GCA_035457655.1 Gaiellaceae bacterium | reverse complement strand
AACCACGTAGTCAGCGCGTCGCGCAATCCGGTGTCCGTGCCGTCGCCCACCCAGGCGACGTATCCATCGGGTCGGATCAGAACAGCAGCGGGGGCTGCCACGTGACCCAGGACCGGGAGCTCCCACACGCCATCGTGCCTGGCGTGGACGAACAGGACTCGATTCGCCCAAGGTGAGATGTCGAGACCGCCGGGTGCGCCGAGGTCGAGGAGAACGGGCCGGGCGTCGTGCAGCAGGGTGAACACGCGCGTGGGGCCGTCGGCCGTCTGCAAGTCGAGGTCGGGCATGCGCCGCCCGAGCAGTGGGTGTCCGTCTCCGAGGTCGTAGTGGATGTCGAGACCGGAGAGCATCGCGGCGATGCGCCTGCGCGGCTCGTCCATGCCCAGCAGTTCGGTCATGATGTCGCGGAGGGCCTGGTGGCGGTCGTCGGGGCCGCTGAGCGCGACTTGCGCCATGGTGTTGTGCAACACCCGGGCACCGACCGGATGCCGTTCGGCGTGGTAGGTGTCCAGGAGGCTCTCGGGTGACGTCGAGTTGACCGCCTGGGCCAGCTTCCATCCCAGGTTCACGGCATCCTGCACGCCCGTGTTGAGGCCCTGCCCGCCCTGCGGGGGATGCACGTGTGCGGCGTCACCCGCCAGAAGTACGCGGCCGTGGCGGTAGGACGCCGCCTGCCGGGTCATGTCGGTGAAACGGGAGATCCAGGTAGGGCTGTGCACCCCGTAGTCCGTCCCGTAGGCGACGATGAGCGCCTCGCTGAGCTCCTGCAGGGTGGGCTCGCTGATGTGGTCGACGTGCTGCTCGGTCAGAACGACCCGGAACGGCCCTCCACCCTCCGCCCGGTTGACGGGACCGATGCCACCACCCTCGCGGCGCATGCCGATCTGCGGCTCCTCGTCCATCTCGACCTCGGCGATCAGCCAGCTGGTTGTCGCATCCCATCCGACGAAGTCGATGCCGGCCGCCTTCCGGATCACACTGCGTCCTCCATCGCACCCGACGAGGTAGTCCGCCCGGAGCGACGTGTCGTCGGACAGCTCGACGTCGACGCCGGTGCCGTCCTGCGCGAAGCCCGTCACTTCACGCTCGCGATGGATCGGCACCGCCAGCTCGCCGACCCAGGCGGCCAGGATGCGCTCGAAGTCTCTCTGCCACAGCGCGAGCCCGTAGTTGTGGCGCGTGGGGAAGTCGCTGATGTCCAAGGGGATCCCGGAGAACCCCTGGACCTGCATCGCCTGCCCCTCCGCGAGGAATCGGTCAGCGATGCCACGCTGATCGAGCACCTCGATGGTGCGGGAGTGAAGACCCCCGGATCGCGATCCGTCGAGATCCCGACTGGTGCGTCGTTCGACGATGACGACGTCGATCCCCGCCAACGCCAGCTCCGCCGCCAACATCAGCCCGGTCGGGCCGCCTCCTGCGATCACCACCGCATGCTCGGTCAAAGCCACACTCCGGCCCGTGATTATGCGACACGACCCGGGGCTTTCCGCAAGCCCTCTGTGCGGAATAGACTGGAGGTGGAGAGAAGCGGGTAACCCTTCCGTCCAAAGGCCCCGCAAGCCCGGGCTTTCTCCGAGTATCGTGGGCCGGTGCCTTCGGCGGCTGCGGACGTCATCGATGCCCGGGCCGGCGGGCTCGTTCCCCGCGTGGGTGTGGTGCTCGGCTCAGGGCTCGGCCCGCTCGCGGACGACGTGGCCGAGCCGGTCGTCCTTCCGTACGCCGACCTGCCGGGGTTCCCGGAGGCGGGCGTCGCCGGCCACGCCGGCCGGCTCGTGCTCGGGCGTGTCGGCGAGACTCCGGTCGCGCTCATGCAGGGCCGGGCGCACCTCTATGAGCACGGCCGTCCGGATGGGATGAAGGCGGCCGTGCTGGCGCTGGCGGAGATCGGCTGCCGGACGCTCGTGCTCACGAATGCCGCCGGCAGCCTCGATCCCGAGCTCGGGCCGGGGTCGGTGATGCTCGTCTCCGACCACATCGGTCTCACCGGCGTCTCGCCGCTCTTCGGCGAGAGCGGCACCGAGCGCTTCGTCGACATGGTGGACGCATACTCGCCGCGGCTTCGGGAGCGGCTGCGAGAGCTGGCGGCGCGCCTGGGCATCGAGCTGCGCGAGGGCGTCTACGTGTGGTTCTCCGGCCCGCAGTTCGAGACACCCGCAGAGATCCGGGCCGCGAAGATCCTCGGAGGCACGGCGGTCGGGATGTCGACCGTGCCGGAGGTGATCCTCGCCCGCCGCGCCGGCCTCGAAGTCGCGGCCCTGTCGGTGATCACGAACCTCGCCGCCGGGATGAGCGAAACCCGGCTGAGCCACGAGCAGACGATGCGCGTGGCCGCGACCGCGACGGAGACGGCCGGCCTCCTCGTCCGCACGTTCCTCGAGGAGTACCCGTGATCCGGCTACATCGCGCGCGCTCGGGCCTGATCGGCCTCAGGCGGGCACGGCCTCCGGGAGCCGCTCCAGGTAGGCGATCACCTCGTCGGAGCTCGTGACCTCGGCGTAGCGGCGATGAACGTCACGCAGGTTCGACTCGTGCGCGTCGTGCCCCTGGTCGCCGATGCAGTCCTCCGGCAGAATCGTGCGGAAGCCGTAGGAGAAGGCATCGACGGTTGTCGCCCGGACACAGCCCGATGTCGTGCAGCCGGTGACGATGACCGTGTTGCGCTGTTGCGCGTTCAGCAGCGAGATCAGCGGGGTGCCATGAAAGAACGAGGGCCACTTCTTGCGCAGAAGGACGTCCGTCTCGTCCCAGAGGCGCGCGTCGACCTGGGCCCAGCGCGAGTCGGGCGTGATCTCCGCGCAGGGTGGGAGCTTGATCGGCCAGAGACCGAGCTCCGCCTCGCCCCGCCAGCAGACCACCGTGTGGAAGACGGGCACGGAAACCCGCCTTGCGACCTCGAGCAGGCGCGCCGTGTTGACCGTCGCCCGTTCGATCAGCTCCGCCCCCCCGAAGACGAAGTCCGGGTCGGTGAAGGCGTACTGGAGGTCGATGACGAGAACGGCCGGCCGTTCTCCAGGCTCGATCCGGCTCTGCCCGTAGCCCCGCCTGACCCAAGGGTCGTTCGCGTCCAGCTTGAGTGTCATGGTGCGTCCGTCGCGACGGCCCGAACAGGCTGTCCGGAGCCGAGAGCCTCAAGGTATTCGAGCACGCGCTCGAGCGGCTCGACGTCCCCGAACTTTGCGTCGATGTCGAAGAGGTTCCACTCGACCGCGCCTGCAACGCGGTCGCCGACGCACTCGCGCACGACGATCGGACGGAAGCCATCGGCGATCGCATCTTCGACCGTGTGACGGACGCAGCCGGCCATCGTCACGCCGGTGACGATGACGGTGTCGACGGCGTGCGCGCGCAGGAACCCGGCGAGGTACGTGCCGTGGAACGCGCTTGCTCGCTTCTTCACGATCACCTGCTCGCCCGGCTCGGGCGCGATCCGCTCGTCGATCGCGACCGCGTCCGTCCCCAGCTGGAGGACCTCGACCGGGATCTTGTGATGCCACAGTCCCATGTCCGTGTTGGGACCCTCGGTGACTGCGTAAGCGGTCGTCGTGAAGGCCACCGGAATGCCCTTCGCTCTCGCCGCGACCAGGAGCCGCTGAACGCCGGGAATGATCGCGTCCATTCCGTCGCACGTGAACGGATTCCCAGGACGGGTCCACGCATTCGCAAGGTCGATGTTCACCAGGGCGGGCCGCTCCCCGAACCCGACCCGGCGCATGAACCCGCGGCCCTGGTACAGCTCTGAATCGACCGAGAAGATTCGGGCCAGCGCCTCGGTAACGTCCTCACCCATCGAGCTCACCTCCGGGACGATCGTGTTGTCTCGATGATTCCAGGCGACCCGCCTCCTTTGCCCGGGCTGGCGGCCACACGATCGACGGTTCGCCATGTCCGACGCAGGTTCGAGTCCGGCTGGCTCCACTCACACTCGGTCACGCTCCGCCACAGAACAGCGAAAGACTTCCCGACATCAGCGGCGAGCATGGTCCGCGGGCCTGATGATCAGGCCGAGGGACGCCGCTGATTCCCAGCCTCAGCGGTCTCAGTATCGGCCGCTGTCACTTCGGTTGCGGCTTCTTCGCCTGCTGTCTCGGCCTGCAGGTTCTCTTCGTCTGCTCCTTCGGCGGCCTGCGGAGGCGGGAACCGCGCATCAGCCGCGCCGGCGATCTCTGCAACCCGCGTCGCCAGCTCGCGCAGGTCGTCAAGCAGGCGGCTGCGCTCACCGCGGATCATCTCCGTGTCGGCCTGGAGCTCGCGTCGCCGCGCCTCCGCCTCCTCGCGGACGGCGGCAGCCTCTGCTCGTGTGCTGTGCAGGTGCTCAGCAGCCGTCGTCCGCGCTCGCGTCACGGTTGCTTCAGCGTCGGCTTGCGAGCGGGCGTGGATCTCGGCCGCCTCGGTCTTCGCGGCCGCCACGACGGTCTCTGCCTCCTGCCTCGCGCGGGCGGTACCGTCTTCCGCCTCTCGGCGTGCAGCGACGGTGATTTGCTCGGCAGTCTCGCCTGCGTGCTCCAGGATGCCTTTCGTCTGTTCGCCGACCTGCTCGAGCGCCTGCTTGACCGCAGCCTCCGGCGAGCGAGTCACCTCGAGCTCCGCAACCAGGTGCTGGACGCGGCTCACATAGGCGTCGACGGCGCCGCGGTCGTAGCCGCGAACCGAGACGGGGAAGGACACGTCGCCGATCTCGCCTGGAGTGAGTGGGCGCTCGGTCGAGTCTTCGCCCTCTTGGGGCGAGGCCGGCGATCCTCCGCCGTTACCCTGGGCAGCTTGCGGTGGCTCCCCACTGGCCACGCCCCGAGTATGCCTCGAAATCGGCAAGTCTGTCGGGTGGTCGGACGGAGCGGGCTAGCGAGAGGAACCGCCGGGGGAGCCCGTGCGGGCATGAGAGCGTGAGGCTGCCTCCTGCAACCGACCCGCGATTTCGCGGAGATCGTCGAGCAGGTCGCGGCGCTCGCCCCAGGTCACATTCGTGTCGATGCGGAGGGCACGCATCCACGCCTCTGCCTCCTTGCGCATCCTCGCGATCTCTTCCTCGGCGCGCTGGAGCCGAGCTTCAGCCTCCGCGCGCGCGGCGTCCAGGATCCGGTCCGCCTCGGCTCGTGTCTTCGCCAAGTGCTCGAGGGAATCGGCCTTCGTGCGGTCGGCTCGGTCGCTGGCGTCGACCACCATCTCCACCGCCTTGGCCTTCGCCCTGGCGATCATTTCGTCCGCTTCGCGCCGCGCTGCGGCCGTGACCTCGCCCCCGAGCGCGTAGGCCTCCTTGAGGATGTCGCTCCTTTCGTCCTCGGCCCGCCTCAGCGCGTTCTCGACCGCACTCTGCGGTGAGCGTGTTGCCTCGAGCTCCGCGATCAGCCGATTGACCCGGGTGACGTAGGCATCTACCGCTCCACGGTCATAGCCACGAACCGCGACCGGGAACGCGGCGCTACGGAGCTCGGGTGGAACGCGTCGCTGACCACTCACGCCCAGAGCCGCTCCGGCCGGCGCGATACGTGCCCGACTCGAGTTGTGGACACACCCCCATCCTAGGCGCGAACGGTCCGTCCAGGAGCGGGTGCTTGGTCTTCGGCGGCTCGTGGTTTACGGTCGGCGCTGTGACCGTCGGCGGCGAGAGCACGGACGTCTTCCCGGAGTCCTACCACCAGATGCTCTGCCCGCCGGTGCCAGAGCCGCCCTTCGAGGATCCGGTCGAGCTGGAGCGGGTGTGGGGCGAGCGCTGGGGCTCCGTGGACGAGGTCGGAACGCTTCGGTCGGCCCTCATGCGTCGTCCGGGGCGCGAGCTGGAGCAGATCCGAGCCGACGCGTGGAATCCGGCGGCGCAGGCGCTGGTAGATCCGAACGGCGGTTGGTACTGGGAGAGCGAGGATCCGCCGGACCTTCCGCTTGTTTCGCGACAGCATGAGGGGCTCGTGGCCGCGCTCGAGGCCGAGGGCGTCCGCGTCTACTTCGCCGAGTCGTTGGAGGAGCGGTTCACGAAGGCCATCTACACGCGGGACCCGCTCATCTCGGTACCGGGCGGGGTCATCGTCGGTCGGCTTGCGCCGCTCATGCGAAGAGGCGAGGAGCGCAGCATCACCCAAGCGGTCGGTTCGCTCGGAGTTCCCATCCTGCGCACGATCACGGGCACAGGCCTGCTCGAAGGCGGCTCGTTCGCGAAGCTGACTCCTCGAACAGCGGCCTTCGGGACGTCGATCCGCTGCAACGACGAGGCCGCCTCCCAGCTCGCCCAGGCGCTCAAGTGGCTCGGGATCGACTTGATCGTCGTTCCGATGAGCGGGTATTCGATCCACCTGGACGGCCACTTCGGCATGGTCGACGTCGACAAGGCGCTGGTCGATCCGACTGGGCTGCCGCACTGGTTCCTCGACAAGCTCGCGGAGCTTGGGATCGAGTCGATCTGGTGCCATCCCGAGGAGAGCTGGGCGATCAACTCCCTTGCCGTGCGCCCCGGGCGCGTTCTCATGTCCGAGGGCCATCCCTGGACGGCGGAGCGGCTGGGACGGCGGGGTGTCGAGGTTGTGACGCTGCCGTATGACGAGATCCAGAAGAACGGGGGCGGGATCCATTGCTCCACGATGGAGCTTCGACGCGATCCCGCCTGACTGGCAGGGCGCCTGGGACGCGCGCGTACGCCCGACGCGCCGTTCCGTACCGATGAGCGACGCTCGACGAGGTCAAGGAGCGGCAGCGCGCAAAGGGCTGGCGGCCTAACTTCATCACCGCTTGCGTCTGTGCGGACAGCCGACCTACGCTTGCGCTGCACCCGAAGGGAAGGAGCAAGCATGTACGCGCGCATCGCCCGTTTCGAGGGGCTCGATACGAGCCGGATCGACGAGGAGGTCGCCGAGATGAAACGCCAGATCGATGAGTCACGGGCCTCAGGCGGTCTCCCTGCCGGCGCGCCCGAACAGGTGCGCACGCTCATGGAGACGGTGAAGCAGCTGCTCCAGCTCGTCGATCGGGAGAGCGGAACGGCGCTCGGGATCACGTTCTGCGCGACGGAGGAAGACATGCGGCGCGCGGACGCCGCGTTGAACGAGATGTCGCCCGGCGAGGGGCAGGGACGCCGCGCCGGCGTGGAGATCTACGAGGTCGTGCTGGACGAGCCGTTCGCGTGAGCGAACTTCCGCGCGAGGTCGCCGTCATCGGCGCCGGCACGATGGGCGCCGGGATCGCGCGTCTCTTCGCGGACGGGGGCGCGTCGGTCCGGCTCATGTCCCGGCGTGAATCCAGCCTCGCCGCGGCCCGCGAGCGGTTGGGAGCCAGTGCGATCGGCCTGACCACCTCGCTGGACGAGGCGCTTCGCGGCGCGAATCTCGTCGTCGAGACGATCGTCGAGGCGCCGGAGCCGAAGCGGGAGGTGCTGGCGCGGGCGGAGGAGCTGGCCGCCGGGGACGCGATCCTCACGACGAACACGTCGTCGCTTCCCCTCGCCGCGCTCGCAGATGCCCTCGGGGAGCCGGAGCGCTTCGCGGGGCTGCACTTCCTCAATCCGCCCGAGCTGGTCGAGCTCGTCGAGGTCGTCGGCGCCGAGCCCACCGCGCCCGAGATCCTCGACACCCTCGTCGGCTGGATGGACGACCTCGGCAAGGCGCCGATCGTCGTCCGCCGTGACACTCCCGGGTTCGTTGCCAACCGGCTCCAGTACGCCCTCCTGCGCGAGGCCTACGCGCTGGTCGACGCGGGCGTCTGCACGTTCGCGGACGTCGACCGCGCGGTCAGCCACGGCCTGGGGGCTCGCTGGGCGGCGATCGGGCCGTTCGAGACCATGGATCTCGCCGGGCTCGACGTCCACTCGGCCGTCGCGGCGAACCTCTGGCCGGAGCTCGCGAACGAGACCGAGCCCTCGCCGTCGATCGCGCGCGTGCTCGAAACGGGCGCGCTAGGTGCGAAGAGCGGCCGTGGGCTTCGCGGCCAGTACTCACCGGCCGACGCAGCCATCCTCAGCGCCCGGCGCGACCGGATTCTCCGCGGCGTCGCCGCGCTCCGGCGGGACACCGACGCGAGTTAGATGTCGAGCTCGTGCCGCGCCGCCTCGGCTAACGCCTCGGGATAGCCGGCGTCCGCGTAGCGGGCGATGCCAAGCGCGGGGTCGCTCCAGAAGACGCGGCGGAGCTTCCGCTCCGCAAGCTCGCTGCCGTCGGCGACGACGACCATGCCCGAATGAACGGAGCGGCCGACGCCGACGCCGCCGCCGTTCCCGACGGCGACCCAGCTGGCTCCCTGAGCCGCGTTCAGGAGCGCCGAGAGGACGGGCCAGTCGGCGATCGCGTCGCTCCCGTCGAGCATCCCTTCGGTCTCCCTGGACGGCGAGGCGACGGAGGCAGGATCCATGTGGTCGCGTCCGAGCGCGAGCGGGCCGCACTCCCCGGAGCGAACGAGCTCGTTCAGCGCCAGGGCCACGCGGTCCCGCTCGCCGAGACCGAGCCAGCAGATGCGCGCGGGCAGGCCCTGGAGCGGGACGCGCTCGCGCGCCAGCTTGATCCAGCCGCGGAGCGAATCGCTGCCGACGACGTCCACCACGACGTCCTCGCTCCGGCGTAGGTCCTCCGGGTCGCCCGTCAGGCAGATCCAGCGGAAGGGGCCCACGCCGTGGGCGAGGATCGGCCGCACGTAGGCGGCCACGAACCCGGGAATCGCCGGGGCGCCCTCGACCCCGTGGGACGCGGCCTGGGCGCGGATTCCGTTCCCGTACTCGAACACGACGACGCCGCGCTCGCGGTAGCCGAGCATCGCCTCCACGTGTGCCGCGAGCGAGTCGAAGACCGCGCGTCGAAACCGCGGATCGGCCGGGTTGGCCAGGCCTGCTCCCTCGGCCGTGTAGCCGCGGGGCACGTAGCCGCGAAGCGGGTCGTGGGCGGCCGTCTGGTCGGTGACGACGTCGAACTCGACGCCGTCCCGCAGCAGGCGCGGCACGACGTCGGCGGCGTTGCCGAGGAGAGCGACGGCGCCGGGACCGCCCGGATCGAGGTGGGCCGCGAGCGCCTCCTCGTAGCCGGCGACCATGTCCACCCAGCCGTCACGCAGACGGCGTTCGGCACGGGCCGGATCGACCTCGACGACGAGCGCGCGGCCGCCGTTCTGAACGACGCCGAATCCCTGAGCGCCTCCCATCCCGCCCAGGCCCGCGGTGAGCACCCGCCTGCCCGCGAGCGTTCCTTCGAAGTGCGACCCGGCGACGGCCCGGAACGTCTCGTAGGTGAACCCGAGGATCCCCTGCGTACCGATATAGAACCAGCCGGCCGCCGTCATCTGCCCGAACATCGTCAGGCCGGCATCCTCGAGTTTCCGGAACGAGTCCTCGTCGGACCAGGCCGGCACGACCATCGCCGTCGAGATGAGCACGCGCGGAGCGTCCGGATGCGTCGGCAGGACAGCGACCTTCTTGCCCGATTGCACGATCAGCGTCTCGTCGGAGCCGAGACGCTGCAGTGCCGCGACGATCCCGGCGAGCGCCTCAGGCCCGCGGGCCGCTCGCCCGCGCCCCCCGTAGACCACGAGTGCCGACGCGGCCTCCGCGACGGCCGGGTCGAGGTTGTTGAGGAGGCAACGCAGGGCGCCTTCCTGCTCCCACCCGCGGCAGCGCAGCTCGCGTCCGCGCGGAGCGCCGCGAAGGGACGTCTTGCGCACGAGTGGATCGTATGGGAGAAGCGGTCGCTGCCGACCAGCCCTTCGTCGGTCGAGGGCAACCGCGGTCAGACGTGAGCAAGGAGGCGGTCGAGCGGCCGAGGCACTCGAGTCAGATCCAGCGCGTCGACGAGCAGAGCCGCGGATTGGATCTTCCGGCCGCTGTGGGTTCCGAGAAAGCGACGAAGCTGCTCTTCGGTGGTCCGTACCCGCCATGCGGGCTGCTTCTGGAAGGTGCGGAACGACTCCAGGTCGCCCTGAGCGGCGAGGACATCTTCTACCGCGGCGGCGCCGAGGGAGCGGATCAGCTCGTCCTCCAGGTCTGCGACGCACACGAAGAACCCGAGCGCTTCCAGATCGGCGCGAGCGAGGTTCGAGCCGAGGCCGGCCCGCTCGAGCGCCCGTTGGAAGTGCCGTTCCTCTGCGGCGTCACAGAGGCCCGCCAGCCTGAGGTCGAGCCCCCGAGGTCCGAACCGATCCAGGAAACTTCCGATGGCCTGCGCGCCTCCGATCGGGACAACGGAAACGCCCTCGGCGCCAAGGTCCCGACCACGACGTTCGGCGAGCGCCGCGACCGCGAGCCGGTCGCTGATCCCTTCGACCAAGACGACCGTACGCACGGCGCTGTCGAGTCTCGGCGGGGCCTGCATTGGAGCATTTTGATGGTCGCCCTCGCCAGTCGCTCCGTGTGTCGAAGCCCCTCTATAGTGAGCCGGTCCACCCGACCTCATCGCCGAGAGGAGGGGTGTCGTGTGGGGCGATGTGCGATCCGTCGTGATTTCCGGAATCGTCGCGGCATCGCTCCTCGCCGGCTGCGGTGGCGGGCCCGGCGAAGCGGGAGAGCGCTGCGTGACCGACGACGGCACGGAAGGCGACCCCGCTCTCGTGACGGTGTCGCCTTCCGAGGCGGAGAAGCTGACCGTCGCCGAAGTGCTGCGCGCGGACGAGCGGTTCAGCCGCTTCCGGAAGCTCGCCGAGGAGACGGACACCCAGGTCGGCGCGTCGTTCCTGGAAACCTGGGATCAGCCCACGGATCGCCCGGGCAACGAAGTGTGGGTGACGGTGTTCGCGCCCACCGACACAGCCTTCGCCGTCCTCGATCCCGAGATCCTTGCGGCCTTTGAGGGCGGCCGGCTGGAAAACCTCCCTCGATACGTCTGGCTGGGCCATCACACCGTGCACCGTCCGTACCCGTCAACCGAGTTCACCGAGGGCCTGCAGGCCAACTGGCAGCCCACGGGAGTGGGCAGCTGGGAGAAGACGGAAGGCCTGAGCGGGCCCGTGGATGTGGAGCTGACCCTCCATCCGCTCACCTACGGTGGATGCCGGATACTTCAGCCCGACTTGAGGACGCGCAACGGGTACATCCACGTAATCGGAGGCGTTGTCGTTCCCCATCAGGTTCGCGACGCCGCCGGCTGACAGTCCACGCCTCGAACGAGCGCGCCGTCAAGTGTCGGTGCCCGATCCATGCTCCTCGAGCCAGGCCTTTGCGACCCGCTTCGGTGCGCGCGTCAGCCACGCTTCGACCACGAGATCCCGCAGCTCCTCCCGATCGATTCCCGCGAGGTCGGGGATGCGGACGAGCACGGCCGGGTAGCCGTCGAAGTGCTTCGTCGTGAAGAAGACGCCGCGGTCGTCGGCGAGCATGAGCTCCTTCACGCCGAGGTCCTCGACCCGGAACATGAGCACGTCGTCGAGCCGCTCGCCCGTCTCCGGGTCGACCGCGTCCGGCCGGCGGCTGCGGTGCAGGCAGAACAGCTTGTCCTTCACCGAGTAGAACGGCCGGCCATCGTCGGACATGGTCTTCGTCACGTGCGGCAGCGAGAGCGCGAGCTCGTCGAGATCGGCCATGGTCGTCATGGATCCATCCGCGTCGCGCATCGTCCAGCCTCGAGCTGTGACGGAGGCTACCGCGGTTCGGCAAACGGCTACGTCCGCGAGGCATTCGGACTTGACTCCTTGCGGAGCCGACGGGAATCCGCTCCCGCACGTTAGCGGTACTTAACGAGGAGTCGCTTCTCCCCAATCAAGGTCGTTCATGGGGCGCCTTCGTCGAGTTGAGGCGTCTCGAGAGGAGGGAGTTCTCATGAGTACCCGCAGGTTCCAGCGGGCCGGGTGGCTCGCGCTGACCGTCCTGCTCGTCGGTCTCGTCGGAGAGGGAGCCACGTCGGCGATCGCCGCGCGGCCACGGCCTCCGGTCGTCCATCTCGGCTCGGCCGCGCTACTCGCTCCCGACGGAGGCTCCGTCAGCGTCGAGGTCATCGCCAGGTGCCCGGAACGGTCGACCCTCGTGGACGCGTCCGTGACCGTCGCGCAGCCGCAGGCTACGGGACGGGCGTCGTTCTCCGTGCCGTGCGACGATCTGCTCCGGCCCGTGCGCGTCACGATCGTCTCGAGCGGCGCTCCCTTTACGCTGGGGGAGGCGCAGGCGACAGCCACGGTGACGGTCGAGCGCGGGAAGATCCAGCAGGCGCAGGACTCCGAGGTCCTCGACGTTCAGCCGAGCGTCCTCGTCCAGCTCGCCGGCACGGCGTTGCTCCAGGGCGGTGGAGAGGCGGTTGTGATCGCCGTCACCGTCGCGTGCCCGGTCGGCGCAATCGGGCTCGACTCCTCGGACGTGGGTATCGGGCAGGACCAGCCGGGCGGTCTCGCGGCCGGCCGAGCGACCTACGTGCCGACCTGCGACGGGCAGCCCCATACGCTCACCATCACGGTGCCAACGACAGAAGGGCTCTTTCGGGCGGGGAGCGCCCTGGCGACGACGTTCGCGGCTGTGGAGGCGGGAGGCGACCCGTTCCTGGGCGTCGACCAGAAGACGATCCAGATCGTGACGTAGGCGCCAAGAACCGCGGCGGGCTCGGAGGTCGACGGGCGTACAATCCGCACACGGGTGACTCAGGTCGTCGACGACTCGCTGGAAGCCGGCAGGGACGCCGCGCGGCGGCATGCCTGGCGCGACGCGTACGACCTGCTTCGGGCTGCGGACGGCGCCGGCAGGCTGACTGCCGAGGATCTCGAGAGCGTCGCGAACGCCGCCTGGTGGACCGGTCGCCTCGACGAGGCGATCGGGCTTCGCGAGCGGGCCTATGCCGCGTTCGTGGAGGCGGGCGAGCCCAGGCGCGCCGCGATGGTCACGGTGCCGCTCGCGATGGACTACGGGCTGCGCGGTGCGCTCTCGGTGTCGAGCGGCTGGATCGCGCGCGGCGAGCGCCTGCTCGCCGGCGAGACCGAGGGGGTCGAGCATGGCCACCTCTCCCTCGTACGCGGAACCAACTTCCTCGACCTGGGCGAGCTCGAGCGTGCAGGAGAGGCGTTTCACCGGGCGCGGGAGCTGGCGGCGCGCTACGGCGATCGCAGCCTCGAGACGACTGCCCTCGTCTTCGAGGGAGCCATCCGCGTCTGGACGGGAGACGTGGAGCCCGGAATCGCGATTCTCGACGAAGCGACCGCCGCCGCGACCAGCGGCGAGCTCGACCCGCTGGCCACGGGGATCATCTACTGCGTCACGATCGACTCCTGCCAGGCGCTCGGAGACTGCGGTCGGGCGTCGGAGTGGACCGAGGTCGCCAACCGCTGGTGCGACCGCCTGGACGTCACCGGCTTCCCGGGCGCGTGCCGCGTCCACCGAGCCCAGATCCTCCGGCTCCGCGGCGACTGGCCGAAGGCGGAGGAGCAGGCGGTGCAAGCGTGCGAGGAGCTTCACGACTACAACCGCTCCGTGACCGCGGCGGGCTTCTACGAGATCGGCGAGATCCGGCGGCGGCAGGGGGACTTCGCCGCGGCCGAGCAGGCCTACCGCAAGGCCGACGAGCTGGGCCGGGACCCGCAGCCGGGACTGGCCCTCCTTCGCCTCGCGCAGGGCAAGGTGGACGCCGCCTCGGCCGCCATCCGCCGAACGCTTGCCAACGAGCAGCTCGACCCGTTGGGCCGCTCCCGCCGCCTGCCCGCTCACGTCGAGATCGCGCTTGCGGCAGGCGAGATCAAGCGCGCGAGGGAGGCCGCCGAGGAGCTCGAGACGATCGCCGACCGGTACCGGGTCGACGGCCGCAGGACGCCCGCGTTCGAGGGGGCTGTCCAGCTTGCGTGGGGGCGGATCAAGCTCGCCGAGCACGACTGGGACGGCGCGGCGACTGCACTTCGGGACGCGCGGGACACGTGGAACAAGGTCGGCGCTCCCTACGAGACGGCCCAGGCGCGGATGTTTCTCGGCCTGTCCTATCGCGGGGAGGGAGACGAGGACGGCGCGAGAGAGGAGCTCGGGATCGCCAGGACGACCTTCGAACGCCTCGGAGCGGTGCTGGACGTGCAGCGCACGGGCGAGCTGCTCGGTGAGTCTTCGGCTCAGCGCACGTTCATGTTCACCGACATCGTGGACTCGACGAAGCTCGTCGAGGTCCTCGGCGAGGAGAAGTGGCGCAAGCTCCTCGGCTGGCACGACCGGACGCTCAGGGAGCTGATCGAGGAGGCCGGCGGCGAGGTCATCAAGCAGACCGGGGACGGATACTTCGCCGCCTTCCAGTCGTCCACGGCGGCGCTCGAGGCCGCGGCCGTGATCCAGCGGGCCCTCGACGAGCACGAGCCGCTCGCTCCCGACGTCCGCATCGGGGTGCACACGGGCGGCGCGTTCCACAAGGACGACGACGACTACGCCGGCCAGGGTGTGCACATGGCCGCGCGGATCGGCGCCCTCGCGCACGGAGGGGAGATCCTCGTGAGCCGCGAGAGCCTCGTCGGAGGCACGCGCTTCTCCCTCTCCGATCCGCGCTCGGAGGAGCTCAAGGGCTTCGACGGCGAGGTCGAGCTCGTCGCCGTCGACTGGCGCTGAGCGCATGACCAGCTGCGCGAAGGCGCTGTGTTCAGCGCGTGGCGATGTAGTAGTTGCTGAAGGGATCGCCTTCGACGCGCTCGACGCGGATCTCTCCCAAGCCGGCTTCGCCCAGCATCTCGACGGCCTTTTGCTCGCCCCAGACAGTGCCAAGGCCTGCGCCGTCCTGCGCGAGTGACACGGTCATGCAGTGCAGGACGGAGAACATGTAGAGCGTCGGACCGAGCGGGTGGTCGACGTTCTCCTCGAGCGCGCTCGAGGCGGCGAAGTCGACCATCAAGAACGTGCCCTCGGGCGCCAGTGCCCGGGCAATTGCCTGGAGCACCTCTGCCGGCTTCGCCTGGTCGTGGACGACGTCGAAGGCTGTGATGAGGTCGTATGCACCCGGCTCGTCGAGGGCTGCCAGGTCCCTGACCACGAAGCTGACGTTCCCCAGCCCCAAGTCCTCGGCCTCGCGCCCGGCCCTGGCGAGGCCCTCCTCCGAGAGGTCGTAGCCGACGAAGCGGCTGCGCGGAAACTCCTTCGCCATCACGTTGAGCGCATGGCCCGAGCCACAACCGACATCTGCCACGTCGATCCCCTCGCGCAGACGATCGACGAGGCCCGGCACGAGAGGAAGCGTCGTGTCGATCAGCGCTGCGTCGACCATCGTCGCCGAGTCCTCGGCCATGACCTCCTGGAACCTCGGGTAGGAGGAGTAGGGAACGCCTCCGCCCGTTCGGAAGCACTCGGCTACCTCGTCCTCGACGCGTGCGAGCACGGGCACGTAGGCGGCGACGGCGCCGAAGTTGTCGGGACCCGCGGCGCGCGTCAGGGCGACGGCGTGCTCAGCGGGCAGGCTGTACGTGGCCGCTTCCGGGTCGTACTCGACGACGCGGCTCACGACCATCGCCCCCAGCCACTCGCGCACGTAGCGCTCCTGCAAACCGGCCGCCTCGGCGATCTCGTTGCTCGTCGTGGCGGGCAGTCGCGCCATCGTGTCGAAGAGCCCGGTCCTGTGCCCGAGGCTGGTCATCAGGACGAGCGCGGCGTCGTTTAGGGCACCCAGCATCCGCTCTCCGAACGCCTCCGCTCGACCCGTGTCGAGTGCGTTCTTCAACCCTGCCTCTCGTCCGCTTTCATGCAGCTGCAAGGGCGACGTATACCACGTCCGTCCGCGGCGGTGACCGCGGCCTTGAGCCCTTGTCATGACCCTGCTATAAGGCCCAGTGAAGCTCGGGATGAGCCCGACGTCATGAAACGCCGGGTAATGCGAGAGGAGGGGCTCATGCGCAGAGCACCATTCGCGTCCACCGCGCTCGTCGCGCTCGTGGTCGCCGCCGTCGTAGCCGGGACCGCGGCGGCGGATCCGTACCAGATCGGTTCGGACATCAAGGTCTCTTCGGCATCGGCGCTGAACGCGTGCCCGTTCGGCGCCTCGGACGACTTTGCGTCGGCATATGACAACAGCGAGGTCGAGCCGCAGGTCGCTGTCAACCCAACCAATCCGGCCGAGATCGTCGGCGTCTCCCAGCAGGACCGCTGGCCCGACGGCGGTGCACGCGGCCTGACCTCATGGAGGTCGTCCAACGGCGGGACGAGCTGGTCGAAGCTGGCGGACGTTCGTTGGAGCGCCTGCCAGGGCGGGCCCGCGCGGTTCGGCCGCGTCACCGACCCCTGGGTCTCCTACGACCAGGCCGGCAACCTGTACTTCATCGGCCAGCCGATCGACTCGGCCGCGCTCGGCATCTCGGCGATCTCCGTGACAAGCTGGAACGGGACGAGCTGGAGGCCGCCCCAGATCCTGATCGAGGATCGCGGCGATCGGTTCATCTTCAACGACAAGGTCTCGATCACCGGAGACCCGACCAGAGCGGGCCATGCCTATGCGACGTGGCTTCGGTTCACGCACCCGGCGGACGGCGGAAACAGCCCGACCGCCGACTTCCACTCGTTCGCGTTCCGGGGCAACCCGATGATCTCGCGCACGACCAACGGGGGCGCCACGTGGTCGACCCCGGTGCCGATGCGCCAGTCGAACACGTACTTCCAGGGCAACCAGATCGCGGTCGGCCCCGACGGGACGCTCTACAACGTGACCGCCAACCTGTTCACGGGCGCGGTCGCGACCCCGGAAACCGTGTACATGGGGGTCATGCGCTCCAGAGACGCCGGCCGCACCTGGTCGGCGCCCACCAAGATCGCCACGATCCGCACCGCACAGCTCTTCGTCCCGGACGACAACTTCCCGATCCGGGCCGAGGACTACCTGCCCGACATCGCAGTCGACCCGACGAACGGCGACGTCTACGTCGTCTGGTCGGACGGCCTCGGCACGGCGATCGACAAGGTGGTCATGGCCAAGTCGACCGACGGCGGACGTCACTGGATCGGCCCAACCGTCGTCGCGACGGGCGGTCCGTCCGTGCAGTCCTACAACCACTCTGTCGAGGTCACCGAGGACGGCACCGTCGTGCTGACGTACTGGGACGACCGGAACAACGTCCTGGGCGACGGAATCGCAACGACGGACGTATGGCTCCGCCACTCGCACGACGGCGCCCGCACATGGGAGCCCGAGCAGCACCTCTACGGGCCGTTCAATCACTACACGGCGCCGATCTCCTTCGTCGAGCCGGGCGTGCCGCGCGGTCTCTTCCTCGGGGACTACATGGGCCTCGAGACGATCGCGGGCGACGATGTCATCAACTTCTTCACCTCGACGATCTCGGACGGCGCGGACGTCCATTCGATTCGCGCGAACCACCCCTGACGGACGACGCTTTGACGGGGCGGCCCTCGGCCGCCCCGTCAGACCGGGTCATGCGCCGTATTGCCAAGCTCGGGTTCGCGGTGGGATGATCGGGACGTGCGGGGGGCTCGGGTTATCGCACTCGCTCTGCTCGCGCTCGCGATCCTCGGCGGGGCAGCGCCCGCTGCGGTCGCGCCGTCCTTCACGTCTCCCGTACGCCTCGGCTTCGAGGCGGGCGACGATTGGGAGCCGGCCATCGCGGCCGACCGGTTCGGGCATGTCTATGCATTCTGGAACCACTACGGATTCGACCCCGGCTGTCCGCAGTGTCCCGAGCCGCACATGGAGCTCCAGATCTCCGCGGACGGTGGACGTACGTGGTCGGCGCCAAGGGCACTTCTGCCCGGTGCGAGCTCGGAGCAGCACGACCCGCAGATCGTGGTCGACCCCGTCGACGGCAAGACCGTCTATGCCGCCTTCATGCTGGGCTCGAAGGCCAGCCAGTACGTTGCCCGATCGGACGACTTCGGGGCTACCTGGAAGCCGATGCTGGTCGAACCGCTCGAGCGAGGAACGGATAAGGACATCCTGGCCGTGCGGGGGCAGGACGTCTACCTCGTCTACAACGCCGTCCAGAAGATCTACGCCTCCATCTCCCACGACGGCGGGAAGACATGGCAGACGCACGGGGTCGTCGCGAACACCAACTCGACCTTCGGCTGGTCGCTCCCGGCGGGCGGCGCGATCGACTCAGAGGGCAACGCGTACTTCGGGTGGGCCGGCTACCTCCAGAACGGCAAGCCCTCCGGTCCGGTGAACCTCTTCGTCACGAAGTCGACTAACGGGGGGGAAACCTGGACGACGTCCCGCGTCGACGTTTCAGGGGCGCCGCCTCCGTGCGAGTGCGGCGGGTGGGCCTACTGGGGAGCGCAGCTGACGGTCGCCATCGATGCGCGGGACCGCGTCTACGCCCTCTACAACGCGAGCGACACCAAGTACGGCGAGAACCGGATGTGGTTCCGGCGGTCGACCGACGGCGGAGCCACATGGTCGCAGCGCCTGGACGTCTCCGCGGCCACGGCCGGCGCCAACAACCTGTTCCCCGCGCTCGTTGCACGCGGCAACGGAGACGTGCGGATCGCCTGGCAGGACGATCGCAACGGGTTCGACGCCGGTGGTGACGACGCCGGGGCCCGCTGGAACACGTACTACCGCTCCTCGGCGGACGGCGGCGGAACCTGGTCGCCGGAGACACAGCTCTCGCAGTTCGTGCCCGGGTACCCGTACAAGTTCGCGGAGGGCTATCTCGAGCCCTACGGCGACTACTTCGAGCTCGACGTCGACGGCGCCGGCGCGACGCACGTCCTCTGGGGCGAGGCTCCGAGCTACGCCGGGCCGGGCAACGTCTGGTACGCGCGGGGCCGCTAAGGGTCGGTCGGGCTCGCCGGTCAGTCCAGGCCGACCGCTTGGGTCCGGCTGCTTGCGAACGGCGCCGGTTGCGCTGGACGAGCTGACGCCGCGCGAGCTCGAGGTGCTCCGCCTGGTCGCGCGCGGGCCCTCGAATGCCGAGATCGCGGCGGAGCTCGTCGTCAGCGAGCACACGGCCAAGACCCACATCGCCCACATCCTCCAGAAGCTCCATCTCCGCGACCGCGTGCAGGCGGTCGTCCTCGCCTACGAGTCGGGTCTCGTCGAGCCGGGAGATCGGTGAGGATTCCTGGGTGACTCCGAAGCCGACGACGGTGCTCGAGCGCGCGCCGGAGGTGAAGGTGCGCGTGCTCGCGAGGGGCGACGTGGTTGTCGAGACCGCGGATGGAGACGTGAGCGGGGGGCCCCATTGCCTCGCCATTCTCGACGCCTTCACGGAGCCGACGACGCTCGCCGAGGCCCTGGAGCAACTCGGGCCGCGGGCCGAGGGCGCGCAGGACTGGATCGACCTGACCGCCGCCGTGGTGAGGCTCCACGACGCCGGGGTGCTCAGGGCGGAGGACGAGCCGGAGCGCGCCTCGGACCAGGTCCTCCGCGGGTCGTTCGACTCGCCTAGCCCGCACGCGGCGATGCTGGAGGACCGCGTCCGGACGTCGGCGTTCCTCGCTGCCATCGCCGAGGTCGTAAGCCCCGAGGACGTCGTGGTCGACATCGGGACGGGGACGAGCGTGCTCGCGGTCGCCGCGGCGCGTGCAGGAGCCCGCCACGTCTATGCCATCGAGGCGACGCCGCTCGCGCACGAGGCGCGGGAGGTCGTCAAGGCCAATGGCCTCGACGACCGCGTCACGATCGTCGAGGGCTGGTCGACGCGCGTGTCCCTGCCCGAGCGTGCCAGCGTGGCCGTCTCCGAGATCCTGGGGAGCGACGCGCTCGAGGAGCGGGTCTTGCCCGTGCTCGCGGACGCTCGGCGCCGCCTGCTCACGCCGGATGCACGCCTGATCCCGTCGGCGGTCCGGATCTTCGGCCTGCCCGTCTCGGTGCCGGACGACCACCTCGACTCGCTCACCTTCACCCGCTCGAACACCGCACGCTGGTCCTCGTGGTACGGGCTCGAGCTCGGGCCGCTTGCCGACTACTCGAGGCGCCGGCGCCAGCGCTACACGGCTTTGCTCGACGACGTCCGGAGCTGGCCCGCCCCGAGCGAGCCGGTGCTCCTGGCCGAGCTCGACCTGAGTACGCTCGAGACACCACAGGTCGACGTCACGGTGACGGCCGCAGCGACCGGTTCCGGCGCGGTCAACGGGGTGGTCGGGTACTTCGAGGCGCAGCTGAGCCCCGGCGTCGTCCTCTCGACGAGCCCGGCGCTCGAGCCGGCGCCGACCTCGTGGGGAGCCCCGATCTGGCTCCTGCCGGAGCCGGCCGAGCTCCGGCGGGAACAAGAATTCTCGCTCCGGTACGTCTATGGAGGCGGGGGCGGCAGCATGCGACTCTCCACCTGACTGCGCCGCGCTCGTTTTTCCACGAGCACCGTCTACGCTTCGAGCGATGACCATCGAGCCGAGCTCCACGCTGACCAGGAACGAAAACGTTGCCTTCCGGCGGCTCGCCGCGGGAGAAGGCGGCGTCCTCCTGCACCTCGAGTCCGGGGAGTACCACGGGATCAACGAGGTGGGCTGCCTCATCTGGGAGCTCCTGGACGGGGAGCGAACCGTGGACGCCGTCGCGGTCGACGTGCGAGACGGCGTCGAGGATCCGCCGGACGACCTCGACGAGGTCGTGGCCGTCTTCCTGGACGACCTCCGGGAGCGCGACCTGGTTCGATGAGCAGTCGCCGGGACGGCTCCTGCTACGGATTCCGACCCGTCTCCGCCCTGGCCTTCCAGTACCTGCGCGGAGGCGAGGGAGAGGACTTCGTCGTCTACGAGCACGATGCGGAGCCGGACGGCGAAGACGGCGTCCTCGTGACCGAGTGGACGCCGATCCCGCACCGGCGGCTGTGGGCTCGTCTCTACGCCGACGGACCGAGGTACCGGCTCTGGGTGGAGGGGTACGGGTCGTTCGCGGTCGATCCGGACGCTCCCAGCGTCGGCCTGCCGACGGGGAGCGGCGACCACGTCCGTCGCGAGGAGCGGCTGTGGGGCATTCCGGCCATGCTCTGCTTCCTGCGGCGAGGTGACCTGCCCCTGCACGCGGCGGCCGTCGACGTCGGCGGCGAGGCGGTGCTGCTGGCCGCGCCCGGCTACTTCGGAAAGACGACCCTCGCCGCCGGCTTCGACGCCGCCGGGTACCGGGTCCTGTCCGAGGACGTCTCCTGCCTGCGATTCTCCTCCGGGGAGGCCGCGGTCGTCCCCGGCCCGGCCATGCTCCGAGTGCGGGAGGACGTCGCCGGCCAGCTGGTGCTCCCGCGCGCGGAGGCCGTCGCTCGAAGCGACAACCGGGTCCACCTCTCGCTCGACCCCGACCGACGCGGCAACTCGACGCCGGTGCCGCTCCGCGCCGTCGTCCTGCTGCGGAGCAGCGACGACGGGGTCTCGCTCGAGCGAGTGGAGGCGACGGCGGCGCTGCGCGACCTGTGGCCGCTGAGCTTCCGCCTGCCGACCGCCGCAGACCGCGCCCGGTGCTTCGAGGGAATCACCCAGCTCGCAGGTCGCGTTCGCATCTGGAACCTCGTGCGTCCGCTTCGGATCGACGCCCTCGGCACGGTGGTGGAGAAGATCGTCGCCGATGCCTGACGGCGAGACGGTCTGGCGGCGCGTCGACGAGCTCATCGACCAGGCGCCCGGGCTCGGAGCTCTCAGGGCCCACCGGATCCAGCTGCTCGCCGGGCGCCGGTGGCGCGAGCTCGGGCGGGAGATCCCCGACGAGCTGCGCGCGGAGGAGCGCCTCGCCGCCCTACGCGACGCCATCGTTCCCGACCTCCTCGCGCGCGTGCGCGCGGCCACCGACCGGCCGGTCGTCCTCCTGAAAGGGCCCGAGATCGCACGGCGCTACCCCAGCCCGGTGCTACGCCAGTTCATCGACCTCGACCTCCTCGCCCCGGACGCGGAAGCGTTGCAGCGCGAGCTGTTGGCGGCGGGCTTCGAGCAGACGGAGAACCCCGTCTGGGCCTTCCGCCGTCCGGCCGACGCCGACCTCTTCGCCGACAAGCACCATCTCCACCCCCTCCGCTGGGAGGGCTGGCCGATGCGGCTCGAGATCCACCGCCGTCCGAGCTGGCCGACGTGGCTTCCGGAGCCGCCGGTGACCGAGCTCCTCGACGCCGCGCAACCGGCCGAGAGCGATGGGGTCCTCACGCTTCCGCCGGGCCCCCACGTCCTCGTCCTCGCTGCTCATCTGTGGGTCTCGAACCCGTTCGCCCGCCTGCGGGACGTGCTCGACATCTCGCTGCTCCTGCGCGAGACGGACGCGGCGGAGGTCGACGCCCTCGCCCGTGCCTGGGGCATGAGCAGGCTGTGGGAGACGACCCAGGCGGTCGTGCGCTCGGTGCTTCTCGGCGGAAAGAGCCCGTTGGCCGAGCGCCTCTGGGCCCGCCACCTCGCCGCGGCCAGGGAGCAGACCGTCTTCGAGGTGCACGTCACCCGCTGGGCGTCGCCGTTCTGGGCGCTGCCGCTCCGGCGCGCGGTCCCGGTGGCTGCCGCGAGCGCCGCGGCCGATCTCGCGCCCGCCGCCGACGAGCCCTGGCGCGCGAAGGCCAGGCGGAGCCTGCGCGCGCTCCGAAACCTCGGCGCGTCCAAGTCGAAGCACGAGGACGAGCTCGGCCCCGAGGGGCGCCAGCTGCCTCGCTGAGCTGCTCTCGGAGCTACGACCAGAGGTCGACGAAGGCGTGCACCGCGGCCAGGTCCCTGGCCCAGAGGTAGTGCGGCAGGGGCATCTCCCCCCGCTCGAGCTCCGCGCCGAGCTTTCCGTAGTCGACCCCGGGGATCCTGAACTCGCCCTTCGTGACCCAGCGCCTCACCGCCGGATAGTCCACCCCCATCTCCACGAACCACCTGTCCATGTACGTCTTGTCGCGACGGTCGAGGATCTCGTTCGGGACCTCTCCGCGCAGCGCCTTCCGGGCGAATCCCTTCATCCGGTAGTCCGGGAACTTCACCTCGGCCGGCAGGCTGAGGAAGAGCTCCCAGACGTCGACGTCGGCCCACGGCCTGCGGGCGCGAATTCCGAAGAGCGCGTGCGAGTAGACGTCGGCCTCGCCCACGTGGTCAGCCCCGAAGAACGGCAGCTGCGCGCTCGTCCAGCGGCGCCTCGCCGGAAGCGCGTGCCCCCCGTCCCGCCGGCCGATCCGGCCGAGGTCGAGCCACGGGGGGAGGAAGTCGGGGGGATGGTTCCGGAAGCTGCGGGCCTGGACGAATCGCGGCGTGGCGGCTTCCCTGAGCTCCGCGATGAGGCGACGCCGGCCCAGGCGTGCGGCCCGCTGTGAGCGAAGCTGGGCGGCTGCTCCTCGGAGATGCCCGCGCCAGAGCAGGTGGGAGACGAGAGCCGGGCGGAGTGCGGCCACCTGCTCGGCGAACTCGCCGCTCAGGATGGTCTTGAACCCGTGGGCTCGTGCCTGCTCGCAGCGCTCGGCCGTTCCCTCCGGGGACCAGGTCGACCACGGCCCGTCGAACAGCTTCAGCCAGAACTGGAGGCGATCGAGGCGCTGGGGACCCGGCTCGTACGTGTGCAGCGGGAGCCCCAGCCGTTCGGCGACGAGCTCGATGTAGCCGCTCTCGTCGCTCTCGGGAAACGACGGGTAGACGGCCGAGAGCGCCGGAACCGGACGGTCCCAACGTCGTGCGTACTCGCGGTTCGCGTAGGTGGCGATGGGCGGAGAGTCGACCCCTCCGCTCAGCGAGATGACGTCGTCACCTGTGAGCATCCTGCCGACCGCCTGGGCGAACAGCTCGCGGAACCGCTCGGCGGCCTCATCGGGTGAGAGCGTCGCGGTCTCGAGGAGCGCCTCCGGATCCCAGTAGGGCGCGGCGCCCAGCGCGTCGAGGTCCGCCGTGAGCAGGGTGCCCGCCACGAGCCGGAGCGCGCCCCGGAGCGAACAGACACGCGGATCGCCAAGCTCGCCGTAGAAGAGCGCCTCCACCGCGTCGAGATCGGGCTCGAAGGGCACGTCCGCGCCGCGAAGCACCTGCTTCGCCTCGGAGCCGATGTAGATCGCGTCCCCCTCCCGGCGATAGAAGAGCGTCTCGAGCCCGATGTGGTCGCGGAAGGCCCAGAGCCGGGTGCCGTCCGTGATGACGCAGCCGTACGTTCCGCGAAGGAGAGGGATTGCCCGCTCGCCGAGGGCCTTGAACGCGGCCAGGACGACCTCGGCCGGCAGCGTGGGATCCGAGGAGAACCGCCCGGCCAGCTCCCGTGCGTTGTCGAGCGCGCCTGCGACCGCGACCGCCAAGTCGTCCTCGGCCGCAAGCGTCGCCTCGTTCCGCCCGTCGAGATCGCTGACGCCGAGTGTGCACGCCCCGATCGACGCGACGCTCGTTCGGTTGCCCCGATGGGGGGCGGCCGCGAGCATCCGCTCCACCGTGTCGCCGGCGCTCGCCGGCGAGCGGGTCAGGACCGCCGCCAGCCCGCGCACGCGCGCCTGCGATCGTGGTGGAGCCCGGGCCTCGGCAACATCTGCTCATACGTGGTACAGGCCGGCGAACCGGCCTGCAACCACGAAACGTCTAAGCGCGTTTGCGCCTGCCGCTCGACCTACGGAGAACCTCCGCCGCCGTCCTCGGGATGCGAGAGCTCACAGTTCGTCGTCTCGATCCGGCAGTTCCGGAACCCCTTGTGTCCGGCGTTGCCCGCGTTCGGGCCCGTCGGCGGAGTCGGCATGAACGTGTGCGCGCTGATCGGCCCGAAGTCGACTACCTCAGGCTTCTCGAACGTGATCTTCATTTCTTGCCGCCTCCTTCGTCAACACGAGGTCCCGTGGGGGACCCGCTGAGTGACATTGTGGCCCTCTCATAGGAGTGTCACAACTAGCCTTCCGTCCAGTCTTCTCCACTCGCGTTCCTTCAGCGCACCCCGGCCGGACCCACCGCGGTGCGTAACGGATGGGCCCTCCGAGCGACTGAACCCGCGTCACATCTCAGCGACGCTGGAGGAAAGCATGTCGAAAGAAAATGGAACGGCGGCGGTCTACGTCCAGACGAACGAGGCCGCCGCGAACCGGGTGATCGCCTTCCGGCGCAACGAGGACGGCGCGCTGGAGCAGCTCGGCGGCTTCGAGACCGGAGGAGCCGGCAGCGGCGTCCCGCACCTGCCCTCGCAGGGCTCGGTCGTGCTCACGGGCGACGGGAGGCACCTGCTCGTCACCAACGCGGCGAGTGACGACGTGAGCGTACTCGCCGTCGCCGCGGGCGGGCTGAAGCTCCTTCAGACGCTGCCGAGCGGCGGCACGGCCCCGACGAGCGTCGCCGAACGCGACGGTCTCGTCTACGTGCTCAACGCCGGCGAACCGTCGCTCGTGGGCTTCCGGCTCGACGCGGCGGGGCTGGCGCCGCTGCCGGGCTCCCGCCGCGACCTGGCTCCCGATGCCGACCCGGCACAGGCGGGCTTCGCCCCCGACGGCTCGAAGGTCGTCGTCACCGAACGGGGCACGAACTCGATCGCCGTCTACGCCGTTCGCGACGACGGGACGCTCGCGGAGCCGGAGGTTACCCCCTCCTCGGGCCCGACGCCCTACGGATTCGCCTTCGCGGGCGAGAGCGCGCTCGTGGTCACCGAGGCCTTCGGCGCGCAGAAGGGCAAGGCGGCCGCCTCGTCATACGTCCTCGCGAACGGCTCGGCAGCGCCCGTCTCGCGCTCGGTGGGTAACGGCAGGAGCGAGATCTGCTGGGCCGTCGCCACCAAGGACGGGCGCCACGTCTTCACGACGAACTTCGCCGATGGGGCCGTGTCCCGGTACGCGATCGGAACCGACGGCGGGCTCGTGCTCGCGGACGCGGCCGCGGGCGTGGCCGTCGACGGCGAGACCGGCCTCCGGGACGAGGACCTCTCGGCGGACGGGCGCTTCCTCTACGCGATCGACGCCGACTCCGGCCGCATCTTCGGATGGGCCGTCGACGAGAAAGGCTCTCTCTCCCCGATCGGAGCGTGGGCCGGCGTGCCCCCGACAGTCGCGGGGCTCGCGGCGAGCTAATCCGAGCAGTCGCGCTGCCGCGGACCGAGCCCTCGCCGGCTTGGGGCGGGCTCGGCCGCGGCAGTAGCATGGCCCTCTGATGAGCGCGCCCGCCGTCGCTGCCGGCCGGCCGACCGTCCGGATCCGGGGTACGGACTACCCCGTCCTGCTCCCGACGGTCCGGGACCCGCGCCTGCACCTCGCGGCAGTGATCGTCTCGCTTCAGGTGCTCGGGCAGACGGCGTTCGAGTTCCAACTCTCCATCGCGCAGATCCTCGTCGCCCTCGTGACGTGCGCGGTGCTCGAGGTGGCGATCGCCTTCAAGCGGCAGCGAGTGCTCATGTGGCCTGCGAGCGCGCTCCTCACTGGAAACGGCGTCGCGTTCGTCCTTCGCGTTCCGGGCACGGAGCACGGGGACTGGTGGAGCCTGCACGGCTGGTGGATCTTCGCCGGAACGGCCGCGGTCGCCCTCCTCTCCAAGTACCTGATCGTCTTCCGCGGCCGGCACGTCTTCAACCCCTCCAACTTCGGGCTCGTCCTCTGCTTCCTGCTCCTCGGCTCGGAGCGGGCGGACCCGCTCGATCTCTGGTGGGGGCCGATGTCGGCGTGGATGGTGCTCGCGCTCGCGATCATCGTCGTCGGCGGGCTCGCGATCCTCTCGCGGCTGCGCCTGCTGGAGATTGCGGTCTTCTTCTGGGTCGCCTTCGCGGCGGGCATCGCCGTGCTCGCGGCCAGCGGGCATGCGATGACGGCACGCTGGCATCTGGGGCCCGTCACCGGTTGGGAGTTCTGGCGCGTGCTCGTCTTCTCGCCGGAGATCCTCGTCTTCCTCTTCTTCATGATCACGGACCCGAAGACGATCCCGTCCGGGCGGCGCGGGCGCCGCCTGTATGCAGCGGGGATCGGCCTCGTGGCGACCCTCCTGATCGCGCCGCAGACGACCGAGTTCGCCACGAAGGTCGCCGTACTGGCGGCGCTCGCCCTCGCCTGCGCCGCCCGCCCCGTCGTCGAGGCCATCGGATCCAGGGTCGGCTCCCCGTGGGCGTCCGGCGGCCGCCTTCGCGCCTTTGCGCTCGGGCTGGCAGGGGCGGCGACGTTCGCCGGTCTGGTCGTCCTCGCCGGGATCCCCGCTCGAACCGACACGGCGGCGGCGAGCGCGCCGGCGCTTCGGGTCGGAGAGCTCCCGGAGATCACGGTCGTTCCGGCCGAAGGCGTGTCGACACAGATCGACGCCGAGACGGCCCGGGCGATCGCGAGCGACCTCGTCACGAACCTCCGCCTCGAGGGCGAGGCGCTGGCCGCCGGCGACCGGGACGGCGCGACCGAGGCCGCGGCCGGCGCGCGACTCGCGGCGCTCTGGCAGCAGATCGACGCCGCCGACAGCGAGCGCGTCGTCCCCGGCTACCGCGTCCAGCGCGTCACGCTCACGCTCGAGCCGGGCGACGGACAGGCGCCGCCCCTCGTCGTCGCCACGCTCTCGGGCACGACGGAGCTCGTGACGTACTCGGGCTCGCCGCCCGCGGTGGAGGAGCGCGGCGACCCCGCACCGTTCGAGCAGACGCTCGAGCTCGAGCTCCAGGACGGCCGCTACCTCATCGTCGGCTCGCGGGGCGGCGACCTCGCCCTCGCGGTTGCGCAGCCGGCGTGGAGCAGCGCGGGGCTGGGCGGCGTGCACCTCGTTGACGTCGCCAGGCACGCCGGGCTGGATTTCCGGCACGGCGCCTTCCGCTTCGAGACCTCCCCGGACCCGGTGGCGATGATGGGCGGAGGCGTCTGCTGGCTGGACTACGACGGCGACGGCTGGCTCGACCTGTACGCGGTCAACTCCCATTCCATCGCCGTCGACGTCGCTCGCTGGAAGGAGCAGGGCGGCCTCCCGCGCAACGGCCTCTTCCGGAATGTCCGCGGCTCTTTCACCGACGTCAGCCGCGGCTCGGGCGCCGACCTCCAGCTCCGCGGGAACGGCTGCGTCGCCGCGGACTTCGACATGGACGGGCGAACCGACCTCTACGTCACCGCCACGGGCTACGACGCGCTTCTCTGGAACGAAGGGGGCGGGAAGTTCGTCGAGGGCGCACGGGCTGCAGGAATCGACGCCTACGGGTGGCACACGGCGGCCGCGGTCGGAGACGTCAACGCCGACGGGCGCCCCGATCTGTTCGTCGCAGGCTATGCGGATCTCAACGCGCCGATTCCGGAGGCCGCAGGGAGCGGCTTCCCCCTGACGCACGCCGCCGTCCGTGACCGTCTGTACCTGAACGAGGGGCCGGACGCGAGCGGGCGCTCACGCTTCCGGGAGGTCGCCGAGGAGGTCGGCATCGAGACCGCCCGGGTCGAACACGGCCTCGGCGCCGTCTTCACGGACGTCGACGGCGACGGGCGCGTCGATCTCTACGTCGCCAACGACCTGGATCCGAACCGCCTCTACCTGAACGTCCCCATCGCGGGCGGGCTGGCGTTCCGCTTCGCGGAGCGCGGAGCAGCGGCAGGCGTCGCCGACCGGAATGCAGGCATGGGCATCGCCGCGGCCGACGCGAGCGGCGACGGACGCCCGGACCTCTTCGTCACCAACTCGCACCGCCAGCTGCACGGCGTCTTCCGGAGCCGCGGGTCGGGCGGCGCCTTCGCGGACGCCCGGCCGGACTTCGCCCAGGCTTTCGACACGACCCTTGCCGGCTGGGGCGCCTCCTGGTCGGACCTCGACCTCGACGGCCGCCTCGATCTCGCCCTCGCCAACGGGGCCATCCCGGTCAGGGACCTGGGCATGGACGCCGAGCCGATCAAGGTGCTCGCAAGCGTCCGCGGCGAGATCGCGGACGTCAGCGCCGGCGTCGGCCTCGGGGACGGGCCTCGCGTCAACGGGCGCGGCCTGGCGGCCGCCGACTACGACAACGACGGCGACCTCGATGTGGCCGTCGGCTCGATCGCCGGCCCGCTCGTCCTCCTCAGGAACTCGGGTACGGAGGGCCACTGGCTCGAGGTGCAGCTCCCCCGTTTCTCGCCCGGAGCGGAGGTCACGGCGGTCCTCCCCGACGGGCGCCGGCTCGTCAGGGAGGTGCAGGCTGGGAGCAGCTACCTCTCCTCGGAGGATCCCCGCGTCCACTTCGGCCTGGGGGCCGCGACGCGCGTGCGCGAGCTGGTCGTGCGCTATCCGACCGGCGGAGTCACACGCCTACGGGACGTCGCCGTCGACCGCCTCGTGGCTATTCCAGAACGAACGTGACCTTCAGGTGGACGTGGAAGTGGACGGTGCCGTCCTCGACCACGACCTCCTGACCGTCGACCCAGGCGCCCCTGATGTCGCGGATCGTCTCGCCTGCCTTCTCGAGGCCCTGCCGGCATGCGTCCTCGAAGCTCTCGGACGAGGTCGCAGTCAGCTCGATGACCTTCGCTACGGACATGCGCGCCTCCCTTCGCTCTGTGTGGCGGGAGCATAGGCGAGCCCGGGCTCGGCGGCTGCGGGGAAGATTCCGCGGCGCCGTCGCGTCCTATCGGACGGATGAGCGTGACCGCCCTCTCCGTCCGGCGGCTGGAGCACGAGCTCGAGCGGATCCGGAACGCCGTCGTCGGCGACGACACGGTCATCGCGGGGCCCGTTCGGGCCGCGGCGGCTCGTGTACGCCGATCACACGGCGTCCGGCCGGTCGCTGTCCTTCATCGAGGACGTCATCCGCGAGCGGGTGCTTCCGCTGTACGCGAACACTCCGCTTCCGTGCTAGGACTCAGCCGTGGTGAGCCCGCTCGGCCTCCACGGCCTCCGCCTTCGTCCGGTGCACGGTCCCGTCCGGATGCTCGGGGGGCGAGTAGAGGGAGTAGAGCTTCAGCTCCCCGTCTCCGGTGTTGACGACGTTGTGCCAGATCCCGGCCGGGACGATCATCGCCCAGTCGTCCGACACGTCGTGAGTCTCCTCGACGCGATCCTCCGAGGTGCCGAGCTCGACGCGCGCCGATCCCTGCTCGACGCGGATGAACTGGTCGATATGGTCGTGGGCCTCCCGGCCGATGTCCTCCCCGGGCGCCAGGCGCATCGCCGTCAGCTGCGTGTGCTCGCCGGTGAAGAGCACGGTGCGAAACGTGTCGTTGTCGAGCGTCGCCCGCTCGATGTCGCCTACCCAACCCAGCATGCCAACCTCCTGACTGGCCGTTTTCGTGATCCGAAGGGAAGGCTAGCCGCCGGCGGCGGCGCTTCGTTCCGCGCGTCCCGGTGAGGTAACCTCTCGCGTCCTGGCGGGGGGTGTGCTCGGCCGGAGGATCGAGACAAGGAGGGCCGATGGCTACTGTCGTCGTCGGCACGCGGGGCCTGGGCGCCATGGCCCGTGTCGCTCCTGGGCAGCGTCTCGGCAGGGGTGGTCCGCGGCTCCGGCCGCCCGGTCGTCGTCGTGGGCACGGGAGGATCGCGGGTAGCGGTCAGGCAGGCGCGGGAACCGGCTCGGGCGACGCGGGCGGGGACGTCTCCTCTCCCTTTGCCCGCGCGAGGATGACGAGGCCGGCGAGCGCGGTCGCCAGCGCGAGCGCGGAGAGGACGTAGCCGATCGAGCTCTCGTGCAGCGCCTCGTCGAAGAGTGCGATCCCGAACACCAGGCTCGAGAGCGGGTCGAACGCCATCGTCGTCGCCACGGCGGCCGCCAGAGCGCCGGTCTGCAGCGCCGCCTGCTCCAGCCAGAACGCGACGACGCTGATGACCACGAGCGCGTAGACGTGCCAGTCGCCGAAGACTGCTCCGAGCCCCTCGTCGAGGAGAGAGACGGTCGTCTTTGTCACGGCGGCCGACAGGCCGAAGAGGATGCCGCCGGCGGTGCCCAGGAGCCCCGCGCGCAGCGCCGGAGCGCGCCCGCGGGCGAGCGCGAAGAGGAGGGCGGCCAGGCCGACCGTTGCGCCGCCGACCACCGCCCAGGCGAGGAGCGACGCGTCGTCGGAGCCTTGCTCCGGCTTGCTCACGACGAGGAGCGCTCCGAGCCCCGCCGTCACGAGCGCGGCCCCGATCCATTCCTCGCGCCTGATGCGCCGCCCCTCGAGCAGCCGGCCGAGCGGGAGGGCGAACACGATGCTCGCGACGAGGAGCGGCTGGACGATCACCATGCGCCCGATGCCGAGCGCAATCGCCTGCGCGACGAAGCCGAGTCCCTGGGCGCCCAGCCCGAGCAGCCAGACGGGCTGATGCGCGAGGCGGACGAGGAAGCCCTTGCCGACGGCCTCGGCCGGCAGCGTCGCGGCCGCCCTCTCCTGCAGCACGAGCCCGAGGGCGAAGAGGAACGCGGCGACGAGCGCAAGGACGATGTCCACGCGCGCAGCTTATGGTCGCCGGCAGGGGCCGCGAAGGCGGGCCCCGCGAAGGAGTAGCGTCCTCTCCGTGCGCATCGCCGTCATCGGCGCAGGGCTCGCCGGCCTGGCGGCCGCCGACGCTCTCAGGCGCGAGGGGGTCGACGTCGTCGTGCTCGAGGCGCGCGACCGCGTGGGCGGGCGGGTGTGGTCAGTGCCCTTCTCAGGCGGCGTTGCCGAGCGCGGCGCCGAGTTCGTGTTTCCGGGAGACCACGTCCTGCACGCGACCGCGCGGCGGATGGGTCTGCGTCTCTATCGCAAGGGGACTCACTACGGCGACCGCGAGCCTCGCGGCGGCCTGCCGGTCTCTCGCGCCGAGCTCGAGAGAGGTGTCGCCCGGCTCGGCGAGGCTGCGACGGAAGGTACGGTGCTCGAGGCGCTCGCGTCGCTCCGCCTCCCGCAGGAAGTGGCGGAGGCGATCGTTTCGCGCGTGGAGGTCTCGAGCGCCTACCCGGCGGCCGACCTGGACGGGGCCGTGCTCGCCGAGACCGGCGCCGGGTTCGGGCAGTTCGACACCTTCGGAGTGGAAGGCGGGAACAGCCGGCTCGCCGAGGCGCTCGCCGCACCGCTGGGCCCCGCTCTCCTGACCGCAACGCCCGTCGTGGAGGTCAGGTGGGACCGGCGGTCGGTCGCGGTGCGGGCGCCGGGGCTCGAGCTCTGGGCGAACGGCGCCGTGGTGGCGACTCCCGCCGCGCCCACGGCCGCGATCCGCTTCGATCCGCCGCTCCCGGTACCGAAGGCCCGCTCGCTCGCACAGGTGCGGTACGGGCAGGCCGCGAAGCTCCACGTCCCGCTGCTCGCTCCCGTCGAGCCGACTGCCGTGCTCGCGGTGCCCGCACGGTACTGGAGCTACACACAATTCGGTCCCGACGGACGTCCGGCGCCGTTCGCGGCCACCTTCGCGGGGACGCCGGGCGCGCTCGAGCGACTGCGCGTGTGGGCGGGCCCGGGAACGTGGGTCGCGGCGGTCGCCTCGCTTCGACCTGAGCTCGAGCTCGATCTCGCGACCCCGCTCCTCTCCACCTGGCACGACGACCCCTGGGCGCAGGGGGCCTACTCGGCTCCTTCGCGCTCCTCTCCGCTCGACGCCGCGGAGCTGGCGCGTCCGGTCGGGCCGCTGGCGTTCGCGGGAGAGCACACCGCGGGGGAGTGGCACGCGCTCATGGAGGGCGCTCTTCGCAGCGGCATCCGGGCCGCTTCGGTTCTCCTCGGGCGGTGAAAAGCCTCATCGCTAATTGCTCGGCCCATTCTTCTCAACCGATGCGAGACCGATTCGAAGAAATGCCTTGCGATCGTCTGACAGGTGCGCTATCCTGCGCCGATCGACCGAGCGGAGCTGCTGTGGAAACGACAATCGCCAAGAGGATTCTGCCCAGGGCACGAGAGCTTGCCAGGACGGCGAGCTGGCTCGCGCCGCTGGCGGACGGCGGCGTGGACCGCCCCAAGCTCGCCCTCGGAGAGGGGCGCATGCGCTAGGTGACTAGCGCCATAGCGGCTTTCTCGAGGGCGACCCAGATGGGTCGCCTTCGTTCGTTCGGAGGCGACGGATCTCGACGCAGGAAGGTGATGCCGGACTGAGGAGACAGAGACCGAATTGAGGCCCCGCCTGAGAGAGAAAGACTCGCGGCGCTTTGGGCTGGAAATGAACGCAGGAATAGGAGCGTTCGATTTTGCCTACACATTTTCCAAGTGAAACGCCGAGTACGGGCTCCAAAGCCCCTCCACGAAGGACGCCGACGACCGGCGATCCAGGGACGAAGGGTAGGCGAGTGGCTTGGAAAACACCGCTCGGCTCAGGCCGCGCGGAACAGAGGAAGCGAGGTTCGCTTCTGCGTCGATCTCCCGGGTCGGGAGATGGGCGGAGATGCGGGTTCCTCCCGGCTCCTTCCGAGCACACCGTCGACCAGAAAGGAGGAAGCGATGTCAACACCGGCACCGGCCACGCGCGCGACGCGCGCTCAAGCTCCGGCACATCCGGCAGGCCGGAGTGAGGCACGCGTCGACGAGCGCGTACGTCTCGACCGTCCGCAGTTCGGCGGCTCGTCGCCGCCCTCGCCGTGGCTCGGGCTCCGGATCGTCGACCGCTCGAGCCCGATCGCGCTCGCGTTCTCAATCGAGTCGCCCGAGTGGCGCGAGAACTCGCTCTACAAGATCGACACGCTGCTCGGCGTGCTGCATCGCTTCCGCGCCGGCCTGGAGGCGGAGGCTGAGCTCTACGCCTCGCGGGAGCTCGACGCCGGGACGCCGCAGCGGACCTTCGACATCGCCCGTCTCGCCCTCTGACGCCCGGGGGCGCGCCGGGCGCCCCTGAGCAAACGAACGACCAGAGGGAGGAGAGATGCACCAGCTGCACCTGCTTCACCTGGAGGCTCGGCGTGTGCGGGAGGTGACGCCCCTCACCGCAGCCGAGGTCTCCCTGCGAGCCCGCGAGCTCGCCCGCCTGCACGTCCGCGTCCGCGCCGGTCCCCGTCTCCAGCGTGGTCGGCCGGTCCTGACGGTCCTGCGGGCACGCCGGGCCCCGGCCTAGCCGGCCCGGCGTCTGGCACCGCGCCGGAGCGCCTCCCCCCGGGAGGCGCTCCGGCTTGCGGCGGCATGCACACTGGAGAAGGAAGCGATGATGAAGGTCAAGACCTTCGGCACGGTCGACGAGCGCAGCCTCGCGCAGCTCGAGCGCTGCATGGAGGCGGGCGACGCCGAGCGCGGCGTTCTCTGCGCCGACCACCACCCCGGCTACTCGCAGCCGATCGGCGGCGGCATCGCCTACGAGGGCCACGTCTCGCCCTCTGGCGTCGGCTACGACATCGGCTGCGGCAACAAGGCCGCGCGGACGGAGCTGACGCGCGCCGATCTCGAGGCCCTCGGAGGCGTCGAGGCGATCATGCAGGAGATCGCCCGCCGGATCTCGTTCGGCATCGGCGTCGCGGCGCGAGAGCGGGCCGACCACCCAGTCATCGACCGCATCCGCCGCGCGGACTTCGCCCCCCAGCGGAAGCTCGCGTCGCTCGCCGAGTCGCAGCTCGGCACCGTCGGCTCGGGGAACCACTACGTCAACCTGATGGAGGACGAGGACGGCCGCGTTTGGGTCGGCGTCCACTTCGGCTCGCGCGGGTTCGGCCACAAGACCGCGTCCGGCTTTCTCGCCCTTGCGCAGGGCCTCCCATTCGAGGGCAGGGCGACCGAGGGCGAGATGGACTCTCCGCCCGTCCTCTTCGAGGTCGGATCCGAGCTGGCCGAGGCGTACGGTGCGGCGATGGAGCTGGCCGGGGAGTACGCGTACGCCGGCCGCGACGTGGTCGTGTCCAAGGTGCTCGAGATCCTGGGCGCCGAGGCGGTGCACGAGGTCCACAACCACCACAACTTCGCCTGGCGTGAGGGGCACTTCGGACGTACCTACTGGGTCGTGCGGAAGGGCTGCACGCCCGCCTTTCCGGGTCAGGAGGGCTTCGTCGGCGGCTCGATGGGCGACGAGTCGGTCATTCTCGAGGGCGTCGGCGGCGAGGAGGCCGAGGAGTCGCTCTACTCGACCGTTCACGGCGCAGGCCGCGTGATGAGCCGGTCGCGGGCCGCCGGTCGCTTCCGCCGGCGCAAGCAGGTGGTCGATGGGAAGAAGGTGTGGGTCGAAGAGCAGGTCAAGCCCGGCGTCGTCGACTGGCCCGCCGTGCGGGCGCGCCTCCGCGAGCAGGGCATCGTCCTCGTCGGCGGCGGCGCGGACGAGGCTCCGGAGGTCTACCGGCGGCTCCCGGACGTGCTGGCGGCGCACGCGGGCTCGATCCGCGTGAAGCACACGCTTCGCCCGCTGGGCGTCGCCATGGCCGGCCGCGATGTCTTCGACCCGTACAAGGATTGATCAGATTGCGCCGCTGAACGCGTCGCAGGCGTTCGGGTTGCCGGTCTCGTAGCCCCTCGCGAACCACTCCTGGCGCTGCTGGGACGAGCCGTGCGTCCAGCTCTCGGGGTTCACCCGCCCCTGGATCGCTTCCTGGATGCGGTCGTCGCCCACCGCGGCGGCGGCGTCGAGTGCGTCGGCGATGTCCTCCTGCGTGAGCCGCGTGAGGAATCCGGTCTCGACCGCGTTGGCCGCCCAGACCCCGGCGAAGCAGTCGGCCTGCAGCTCGACGCGCACGGCCCGGCTCTCGGCGCCCTGGTCCTGCGGGCCGTCGAGGGCCCCGAGCAGGTTCTGGACGTGGTGCCCGTACTCGTGCGCCATGACGTATGCCTGCGCGAAAGGGCCGCCCTGAGCGCCGAAGCGCGAGCGGAGCTCGTCGAAGAACCCAAGGTCGATGTAGACGTACTGGTCGGCCGGGCAGTAGAACGGCCCCATCGCCGAGGAGGCCGCCCCGCAGCCGCTCTGGACGGCGTCCGTGAAGAAGCGCGTGCGCGCGGGGACGTACTCGCCGCCGCCGCCCGAGAACGCGTCCGTCCAGTAGCTCTGGATCGAGTTGACGTAGCCGACGATGCGGCAGTCCTCGCGCTCGTCCGCGTCGGCGCCCGTTCGGCATTCCTGCGCGAGCTCGCTGCTCGCCGACGGCATGCCGGCGGACTGGCCGGCGAGGTTGCCGAGCTCACCGAGGCCGCCGTCGCCGCCGGTGACGTTGCCGCCGAGGAAGATGATCAGCAACGTGACGATGAGGCCGATGCCGCCGCCTCCGACCGCGAGCCCACCCTTGCGCATGCGGCGGCCGCGCAGATCTTCCACCTGCGACGTGTCGAGCTTGGCGTCGTCCCGGAAGTCGGGCAACGGGCGTCAGCCCGCCAAGCCCGGCGCGAGCGCCTCGATCATCACGACCTCGTACCGCTCGACGCTCGTCACCTTCGTCTGGAGGCCGGCCGCGATCTCGTTGCGAAGGCCCGCGCCGCTTGCGACCTCGTCGTCCAGGGCCTCCTTGGTCGACCAGAACGTGATCCCGATCGACCGGCCGCCGGGCGCGTCGAGGAGCGCAATCCAGCCACGGAAGCCGGTCGCGTCGCGAAACCAGTCGACGAGGTCCTCGCGGAAGGTGCGCAGCCCCTCCTCGATGCTCTCCGGAGGGCCCGCGAAGTTCGTGAACCGCGCGACCGCCGGCGTCTCCTGCTCGGAGGCGGGCTCGATCAGCTCCTCGCCTATGAAGAGCTCGTACGGATCGACGCTCTCGAGCTCCGCGCCGGCCGTGGCGACCATGCTCTCGCGGACCTCGCGCCGGCTGCGTTCGCTGCGCTCGAGCGCGTCCAGGCTGTCCCAGAAGCTCACGATGCGAGCGTTACCCGTTTCCGGGTCGCCGAGAACCAGCAGCCCCCGGTAGCCGTCGAACCCGCGCAGCCAGGAAAGCATGGACTCGGCGGCCATCCCGGCGGTGGCACTCACGTCGGGCCCGCCCCCGCGGACGGTCGTGAGGCTCGCATACACGGAGGGAAGATTAGAGCTCTCTAGCGCGGACCGAGCCCAGGAGCGCCCGGAGCTCGCGGAGCAGGCCCTGGATGCGGTCGTATCCGAGCTCGTCCCGCACCCGGCGCTGCGCGTCGTGCCAGGCCGGTCGCGCGGCCTCGAGGCGCGCCAGGCCCTCCGGGCTGAGCGCCAGCACCCGGCGGCGGCGGTCCTCGCCGGCCTCCTGCTCGACGAGCCCAGCGCGCACGAGCGGAGCGACCTCGCGCGCGAGCGTCGTCCGATCCATGGCCAGGCGGGTGGCGAAGTCCCCGACGGAGGCGGGCCCTTCCACCTCGAGACGGGCGAGGATCGAGTACTGCGTCGTGCGCAGGCCGTGCGGGGCGAGCGCCTGATCGTAGACGCGGGCGACCGCCCGCGTCGCCATGCGCAACGTCGCGCAGACGCACGGGGACTCGACCGGCTGGGCGGGCGCGCTCATCGAAATAGGAGTATATCCCCCTATTTGTTAGGCTCGGCCCGTGCGAGAACGCCTGCACTACGCGTGGGTCGTCGTCGGGGTCGGCTTCGTCGCCCTCGTCATGTCGGCCGGCTTCCGGTCGACCGCGGGCGTCCTCCTCGTCCCCCTGCACGACGAGTTCGGCTGGAGCCACGAGACGATCGGCCTCGCCGTCTCCCTCAACCTGCTCTGCTTCGGCCTTGGTGCGCCCTTCGCCGCCGCGCTGGTCGAGCGCTTCGGCATGCGGCTGGTCGTCTCGGGAGCTCTCGCAGTCATCGCCGTCTCCTCGCTTCTGACGCTCGGGATGACGGAGCCCTGGCAGCTCTTCCTCCTCTGGGGAGTGGTCAACGGCACGGCCACGGGTGCCGTCTCGGTGCCGCTCGCCGCGATCATCGCCAATCGCTGGTTCGTCACGCGGCGCGGCCTCGTCACCGGGATCCTCACGGCGAGCAACGCCTCCGGGCAGCTCGTCTTCCTGCCGCTTCTCGCCTGGGTCGCCGGCTTCGACTGGCGTTATGCCGCCCTGCTCGTGGCGGTCGCGGCGCTCGGCCTCGTCCTCCCGCTCGTCGTCGCCCTCATGCGCGACCGCCCCGGAGAAGTCGGCGCGCGGCCGTACGGAGCCGATCCCGGCTGGGAGGAGCCGCCGGCCGCGCCTGCCGCCTTCGGGGCGGCGCTCGCTGGGCTCCGGCTTGCGGCCGGCTCGCGCACGTTCTGGGTGCTCGCGGGCACCTTCTTCGTCTGCGGCGCGACGACGAGCGGGCTCGTCTCCACTCACCTCATCCCGGCCGCGCACGACCATGGCATCGCCCAGGTGAGCGCGGCCACCCTGCTCGCGCTGATCGGTGCCTTCGACATCGTCGGAACGGTCGGTTCGGGCTGGCTCACCGACCGCTTCGACCCCCGGAAGCTCCTGCTCGTCTACTACGGCTTCCGCGGTCTCGCGCTCCTCGCGCTTCCGGTCGCGTTCGACTCCCGCTTCGCGGCGCTGGTCGCCTTTGCGATCGTCTACGGGCTCGACTGGGTCGCGACGGTGCCGCCTACTTCGGCGCTCGCGACCGCGACGTTCCCACGCCAGGCGGGCGTCGTCTTCGCCTGGATCTTCAGCGCCCACCAGTTCGGCGCCGCTGCCGCAGCCTGGGCCGCCGGGCTCGTGCGGACGTCGACCGGCGAGTACACGGTCGCCTGGGCCGTCGCCGGCGGGCTCGCCCTCCTGGCCGCCGTCGCCGTCCTCCTCATCAGCGTCACGCCTCGGCGGCCCGCCGAGACGGCCGCCGCCGCCGCCTAGCGTTCGCGGAGCGTCCCGCGGATTGTCACGGAACCACCCGCCTTCGCCTGCTCGGCCGCGAGGCGAAGCTGGTCGAGCGTCCAGCCCCGCATGAGGGTCGACGTGCCCGTCGTGCCCGGGGATGCGGCCTCTCGACGTGTACTGGTGGACGGCCACGCTCGGCCAGCCGCCGACTCGACGGACCGGGTGGACCGCCCGGCTCGGGCGCCGCTACCTCGAGGAAGTGGTCGGCCTCGGCGAGCGGGCCGTCGTGGGCGTCGGGCTGCGCGAAGTGGTAGGCCCCGACCGGACTGCCCTGTCGCCTGGCCGCGGCGCGGTGGCGTCCGTAGGTCGGGCTCACGTACCCACGTGCCCTCGGTCGCCTTGACGAACCCGAACTCGACTCCCCGCGTCCTTGACCGCCTTCCAGGAGATCGAGCGCTGCCAGGGCGGAGACGTCGATGCCCAGGACTATGTGCTCAAGTTTCCCAGACCGCGGCCGACAGGAGAAGTGCGTCACTCGTTCGAGTGATCGACCCACCGGCTGAAGACCCGATGAGCGTAGGGGGATGGGGCGCTTCTATTTGCCTCCGCAGGTTCTCGTCGTCGTCGCAGTGCTCGCGGCCGTCGGCGCCGTCCTCCTCGTGCTCGCCCGTCCGGCGTCCGGGCGGGAAGCGTCCGACCCGACTCCGGCGCCCGCCGTGCAGCCGGTCGAGGTCTCTCCTATCCAGGCCGTCGCCGAGCCCGAGCCCCAGCCCGACCTTGCGCCGGCGTCTGCGTCCGTCCGGCGCGATCCCGGCTTCCTCGTGCTCGAGCCGGCGCCCGGTCACAAGCTCGTCGTCCGCTCGCGTCCCGGTGGCCGCGTCGTCGCTCGTCTCGACGCCCGCACCGAGTTCGGATCCAGGACCACCGTCGCCGTCGCGGCCAAGCGGGGCCGCTGGCTCGGGGTCGTCACGACCCACCTGCCGAACGGGCGGCTCGGCTGGGTCGATCCCGACGAGAGCGCCGTCGAGGAGCGGCAGACGCGCGTGAGCGTGAGAATCGACCTCTCGAGGCGCCGTCTCGTCGTTCGGCGGGGCGAGGGCGTTCTTCGCCGGATCACGGTCGCCGTGGGCCGGCCGACCTCGCCGACTCCGACCGGCCGCTTCGCCGTCACCGACAAGCTCGCCGGCTCCCGCTACAGCGCCTCGTACGGCTGCTGCATCCTGGCGCTCTCGGCGCACCAGCCGAATCTCCCGGCAGGGTGGCAGGGCGGCGACCGCATCGCGGTCCACGGCACGAACGACCCGGGGTCGCTCGGGACAGCGGCATCGGCGGGCTGCCCGCGCGCGAGCGACCGCGACATGCGCTACCTGCTCCGGACGGTGCCGCTCGGAGCGCCGGTCTTCGTCCGCAGGTAAGAGGTCTAGGAGGGGAGGAGAGCAGCCAGCTCGCCGGCCGTCGTCACCGGACGCTGGCAGGCGAAGCGCTCGCAGACGTACGCCGCGGGCCGGCCGTCGAGCAGATCCTTGCCGGCGAGGAGTGGGATCACGTCGGTCGGCTCCGGCGAAAAGGCGAAGACCGCGTTGGGCCGGTAGCCGCCGAGGGCGGCGTTCCGCAGCTCCTCGGAGTCGCCGACGACGGCGATCTCCTGCGGTGGCGCAAAGTGGAGGTCGAGCGCGCAGAGCAGGTGCGAAACGGCGGCCGGCGCGCGCTCCATGAGGGAGTGCGCCAGTCGGAAGACGCCGACCGCCTGCTTCTCGAGCTTGTCGTCCCCATAGATGCGTGCCACGCGAAGGAGGACGTACGCCGCCATCGAGTTTCCAGCCGGAGTGGGATGGTCGTCGAACTCCTTGCGGCGCGCGACGAGGCCGTCCCCGTCTTGCGCGTCGACGTAGAAGCCGCCCCGGGTCTCGTCGGCGAAGAGCTCGACGAGCAGCTCGGCCAGCCGCCGTGCCTCCTCGAGCCAGCGCAGCTCGCCCGTCGCCCATGAGAGCTCGACCAGCCCGTTCGCCGCGTTCGCGTAGTCCTCGAGGTACGCGGGGATCCGTGCGTCGCCGGCTCGGTAGGAGCGCAGGAGGCGTCCCCGCCTGTCGGAGAGCGGGCCGAGCAGGAACTCGGCGATCCCGACGGCTGCCTCTACGTAGTCCGCCCGCCCGAGCCGGGCGCCCGCTTCGGCGAGCGCGGTGAGCGCGAGGCCGTTCCAGGCGGCGAGTGCCTTGTCGTCGCGGAGCGGCTGGGCTCGCTGCTCGCGGACTGCGAGGAGCATGGCGCGCGCGTCGTCGGGAAGGTCGCCCCGCAGGATCGAGCGTCCGTGCTCGAACGGACGGAGCCAGTCCGGATGCGGCTCGCCGAGCACCGCCTCGATCTCCTCCTGCGTCCAGGTGAACGTGAGGCCCTCGACGCCGTCGGTGTCCGCGTCCTGTGCCGACGCGAGCCCTCCGTCCGGCAGGCGTAGCTCCCGCAGGACGTAGTTCAGCGTCTCCTCGGTCACGCGGCGGTAGCGCCCCTCTCCCGTGACGACCCAGGCGTGGAGGTACGCCGACGCGAGAAGCGCGTTGTCGTAGAGCATCTTCTCGAAGTGGGGGACGAGCCAGTGCGGGTCCACCGAGTAGCGGTGGAAGCCGCCTCCGAGCAGGTCGTACATGCCGCCGGCGGCCATGCGGTCGAGGGTCAGCCGTGCCATGCCGAGCGCGTCCTCGTCGCCGTTCGACGAATGCAGCCGGAGAAGGAGCTCGATCGTCGAGGCCGCGGGGAACTTGGGCGCGGGGCCCCAGCCGCCCTCCAGCGGGTCGAAGCTCCGGCGGAGCGCCGGGACGACGCCGCTAAGGAGGCCGTTCGTCAGCGGCTCGCCGGACGGCGGCCGCTCGCTCGCCTGCCGAATCGCGTCCACGAGGACGTCGGCTTGCTGCTCGAGCTCGTGCCGTCGCGTCCGGTAGGCCTCGGCCACCGCCTGGAGCACCTGGGCGAAGCTCGGCATGCCGTGCCTCGGCTCCGGAGGGAAGTAGGTGCCCCCGTAGAAAGGCCTGCCGTCGGGGGTCAGGAAGACGGTCATCGGCCAGCCGCCGTGGCCGGTCATGGCGACGACGGCGTCCATGTAGAGGCCGTCGACGTCGGGTCGTTCCTCGCGGTCGACCTTCACGGGGACGAAGAGGTCGTTCATGAGCCGGGCCGTGCCCTCGTCCTCGAAAGACTCGTGCTCCATGACGTGGCACCAGTGGCAGGCCGCGTATCCGACCGAGAGGAGCACGGGGCGGTCGTCCTCGCGCGCCCGCGCGAACGCTTCCTGGCCCCAGGGGTACCAGTCGACGGGGTTGTCCGCGTGCTGGAGGAGGTAGGGGCTCGTCTCGGCGGCCAGGCGGTTCACCACGCCAGCCTAGCCTGGCACGCAGCAGGGGGAGCGGCGCCGACCCCCCCGGTGCCGGCGCCGGGTCCCGCGCCGCAGAGCCTGGTTCAGGCGGAGACGGCCTCGCGCGCCCCGATGAGCTTATCGACGGTCGTGACGTTCGCGCCGTAGGTCGCCTTCAGGTACTCGAGCGCGTCCTCCTCGTTGACGCCCTCGAACCCGCACACCGCGTCGCGCGGGATGGCGATCTCGTAGCCGCGGACGAGCGCGCCGTACGAGGAATGGCGCACGCAGATGTGGGTGTGCTGGCCGGTGATCACGACCTCGTCGACGCCGCGCTCTCGGAGCTGCTCGTCGAGGTCGGTGCCGTCAAAGGCTCCGTAGTGGTGCTTCTCGGAGATGATCTCGCCCTCGCGTGGCGTGAGCTCCTCGATCACCTCGGCGCCGGGGTCCCCGGCCATCGCGTGCTCGCCCCAGATCTTCATCTCGGGATCGCTCGGGTCGTGGGCGTCGTTCGAGAAGACGACGACCCAGCCCTCGTCGCGGGCGTGTGCGAGCAGCCGCTGGAGCGGCGGCGTGATGGCCTGCGCCTTCGGGTTGGCGAGCTTCCCGTCGACGAAGTCCTTGAGCATGTCGACGATGATGAGCGCCTTCATGTGTATCCTCCCGCCTAGTTTCTGACTAACAGTCGATAACCTGGTGCCGAAGTCTACCACAGAGTCGCGTCCCGCCCACGAGGCCCTTGCGGCCGTGCTCCAGGTGCGGGGCGGAGTGCTCCAGGTTCTCCTCTGGGAGCGCGCGAAGGCGCCGTGTCGCGGCGCCTGGTCGCTCCCGGGCGGGCGGCTCGAGTCGGGCGAGACCCTCGAGCATTCGATCCGCCGCCACCTCGCCGCCATGGTGGACGTGCGCGAGCTCGCGCACGTCGAGCAGCTCGAGACTCGCAGCGACCCTGACCGGCACCCTCACGAATGGCTCGTGGCCACCGCCTACCTGGGACTCGTCCCCGCGGACGTCGACCCACGCGTGCCGGGGGACACCAGCTGGCATCCCGTCAACGACCTGCCGCGAATGGCCTTCGACCACGGCGCGATCGCGCTCGCTGGTAGGGAGCGGCTGCGGGCGAAGCTCTCCTACACGAACATCGGCTTCGCCCTCGCGCCGGCGTCCTTCACCATCTCCGAGCTCAGGATCCTCTACCGCGCCGCCCTCGGGCACGACGTCTCCTCCACCAACCTCCAGCGCGTGCTCCTCCGGCGCCGCCTCCTCGAGCCGACGGGCGAGCTGCGGCCGCCCGGCCGCGCCGGCGGCCGGCCGGCCGCGGTCTACCGCTTCGCCCGCGCAAGCCTCGAGGTCACCGACCCGTTCGCCGTCCTCCGCCCGCCGGACGGGCGCTGACGCGCCCGCCCGGCCATGTCCCGGTGCCAGGCACTTGGCCGTGGCCGCCCGGGACGGCTCAGAGCAGTCCGCAGGCGCGGGCCGTGTTCGGCCACGGGTGGAACCCGAGGCCGGCCCCACGTGCACGCTCGGCCGTCCACATCTGCTCCGCGGGCGTCCACCTGTTGGCGGTGCCCTTGAGCCGGAGGAGGTAGCGGCCGAAGGCCCGCTGGAACTGCATGCTCATCTGCAGCCCTCCCCAGTAGGGGGCGCGCGGGTCGTCCCACGGGCCCTCGCGCCGCTGGATGCAGCGCCACGCGGCCCTGTTCGGCGGGTGCCAGCCGAGCGCTCGGAACCGGGCCGCCTTTCGCCTCCAGCGATCCCTGAGCGCCGTCAGCCGCGTGACGCCGCCGGTGAGATCGGTGTTGCGTTCGAGGAAGCTCGTCCGCGTGCGCGGCTTCCCCATGACCCGCTGCCAGTGGCGGCTGGCGGCACGGTGCTTGCGGATCTCTTCGATGAGGCCTTGGATCTCGGCCTCGGCGGTCGTCTCCGGCGTCACGGTGGCCGAGGCCGAGCCGCCGCCGACGAGCACGAGCGAGCTTGCGAGCGCGAGCGGAAGCCCGCGCAGGCGGTGTCGATTCACGTTCGTTCCCCCTTCTTGCTGGGCCTCGTTCCCGGCCCGCCGCCGTCAGCTGGACGGGCTCTGCGGGCGCCCCGTATCTGCCACAGAGGGGCGCCGGCCCAGGGGTAGGTTTTCCGGAAGCGGGCTAGGTTACACTCAGCGGCACATGTTGTGGCTCACCATCTGGTTCACGGTGATCCTCAAGATCCCGGCGCTGTACCTGGCCTATGTGATCTGGTGGTCGGTGAAGGACCCGCCCACCGCAGCCGCCGGAGACGCGTGGGAGGGCCTCGGCGGTGGCGGGCTGGAGCCGCCGCGGCGTCGCGGCCCGCGCACCCCCGTCCCGGGTCGCCACCCGGGGCCGCACGGCACGTCTGACCGCCGGCGCCGGCGCGAGCCCGCGTTCGCCGCGAGGGCGAGGAGAGCCCGATGAGCTCCTACGAGCCCGAGGTCCCCGTCCGCGTCACCGCCACCCAGCTCGTCGCCGACTTCCTCGCGACCTTCGCGCTCTTTGCCGGGCTGATCGGAATCGTGTACTCGCCGGGTCGGCTCTGCACCGCCGCCGTCTTCATCTCCCTGTTCGCAGCGACGCTCGGCGGGCGTGACCGCTACCTCGTCCCGGTCTCCGTCGCGGTCACGACGACGTGCTGGTTCGTCGGGATGGTGCTCGCGATCGTCCTCGATCGGCCGATCTTCTAGGAACTTCTCGGGATCGGAGCGGGTCCGATCCCCCTAAAGAGGGATTGCCGCTGGGCCGATGGACCTATCGGCTTACGGTTCGGGAACCTTCGGCTCGCAACGCTCACGAATGGGAAGCTTCAAGCTCCGTCTCGTCATCTACTTCATGCTGCTCGCGCTGCTCCCGCTCGTTGCGGCGACCGTGGCCTTCAGCGAGGTGGCGGAGCGCGGCGAGACCGGATCGACCGACTCCAGGCTCTCCACGGCCATCCGCGTCGCGGTGGCCGAGTACGAGGAGCAGCTGGACGTCGATGCAGCCGAGACCGCCCGCTCGCTCGCCCGGGCGACCCAGGTGCAGGAGGCGCTCGAGACCCTCAACCGCTCGGACCTCGTGCGCCTCGCGAAGGAGGTCGAGCACAGCGCGTTCTACAGCCCCAAGCACGACGTTCTCGCCGGAGAGCCCCCTGGTCAGTTCGACGGCTTCCGCGAGGTTCCCGTCAAGGGCGGCGACGGTGACCTGCTCGGGAGCGTGGTCGTCCACATTCCGTTCGACGATCAGCTGGCCGAGCGGCTCGCGTCGAGGGCGGCGCTCGACGGCGGCGATCGCTTCGCCTTCGTCGCCAACGACCGCGTGATCGCTCCGAAGAGGATCACGGGAGATCTCGTCGTCCCGCACCAGCAGCCGCGGTTCCTGACGGTCGACAGGGTGAGCTACCGCGGGCTCGGCACCGACCTGATCGCCGGCGACAGCTCGGGACGTCCACCGGTCGCGCTCGTCGCGCTCAGCCCGAAGGCGACCGTCGACCAGGCCGTCGCCGACCTGCGCAACCGCTTTCTCCTCTTCTCGGCCGTGGCGCTCGTCGCGGTCGGCATCCTGGCGTACACGTTCGGGCGAACGATCGTCCGCTCGCTCGGCGAGCTCGCCGCCGCGGCCGGCGCGATCGCCAGGGGCAAGCTGGAGGAGCGCGTGCCCGTTCGAGGGCGCGACGAGTTCGCCGCCCTCGGGGAGGCCTTCAACGACATGGCCGCGCAGCTCGAACAGCGACTGCGGGAGCTCGATGCGGAGCGTGCCCGCGTCCGCGACACGATCGGCCGCTTCGGCGACGCCCTCGCCGCGACCCACGAGCCCTACGCGCTCCTGCCGGTTATCGTCCAGAACACGGTCGCGGCGACGGGCGCCGCCGGCGCGCGCCTCCTCGTCAACGACAAGGAGATCGCCCGCGAGGGCAACCCGGCCGACGGCGGCAAGCCGCTCGCCATCCCCCTCGGCCTGGACGGACGCGAGAGCGGCGTCCTCTTCCTCACGCCGAAGGAGGCCGACTTCAGCGACGAGGCGCGAGAGCTCGCCCACTGGCTCGGCTCGCAGGCCTCGATCGCGCTCGAGAACGCGCGGCTCCACCGCCTGGTCGAGCGGCAGGCGAACACCGACGGTCTCACCGAGCTGCCGAACCGCCGGCACTTCGAGGAGGCGCTCGACGTCGAGATCTCGCGCGCGGAGCGCTTCGGCAGCAGCCTCGCGCTGATCCTCGCCGACCTCGACGACTTCAAGCAGGTGAACGATCGGTACGGCCACCAGGCCGGCGACGACGTCCTGCAGACGTTCGCAGACATCCTGCGGACGACCGTCCGCGAGATCGACCTGCCCGCGCGCTACGGAGGCGAGGAGTTCGCGGTCCTCCTCCCGCAGACCGACCTCGACGGCGCCCATCAGCTTGCCGAGCGCCTGCGGCGGGCCCTGGCCGCGCGGCCCATGTCCACCCATCCCGGCGGCCTCGTCGCGGTCACGGCGAGCTTCGGCGTCGCCGCCTTCCCGGACGCGCCGACCCCGGCCGCCCTCTTCGCCTCGGCCGACGAGGCGCTCTACCGGGCGAAGCGTGCCGGCAAGAACTGCGTCGTCTCGGCCGACGCGGGTACCATCGTCCGCGCACGCGATTAGGCCACCCGGCACCCGGTCGTCTAGAATCCTGCCCTTGCCCGTGTCCCCCGCCCAGGAGGTGTCGTGAGCGAGCACACCGAAACGACCTTTTCCCGCGTCATCGAGGAGCATCTCGAGCTGAAGCGGCGCAACTCGCAACTCGACGGCAACATGCCGATCGACCGGTACGAAGTCGAAGACCCGTTCGAAAACCACCCGCTGTTCAAGACCGAGGAGCAGGCCCGTCTCGAAGACACGCTGAGCGGCCAGGAGCCCGAGCTCGAGCCGAGCAAGGTGCTCGCGTGGCCGGGCGAGGACACCGACCCGGCCGTGGACCCGGAAGACACCCTCTGGGGCCGCTCGCGCGACTTCGACTGGGGCGACTAGCTCCGCTCTGACCCACCGGGCGTTTGTTCTCCCGGTTCCCGGGTAGGGACCGCGCGTGAGCAAGCGCATACTCGTCGTCACCACGGCGTCCGTACCTCGCGAGGACCTGCACGACCAGGTCCGCGCCCATGCGGGCAGCGAGGACGCGGACGTAAGGGTCGTCGCGCCGGCGGCGGAGATCTCGCGGCTGGACTGGCTCGCGAACGACGAGCAGGAGGCCAGGACGGCAGCGGAGGAGCGCGCGTTCGAGGCCGGGCACGCGGTCGCCCCCGCGGCCCGCTCGGTCGACGCCGAGGTCGGCGACACCGATCCGGTGCAGGCGATCGAGGATGCCCTCCGCGAATTCCCGGCCGACGAGCTCGTCCTCGTCACGCACCCCGACGAGGACGCCTCGTGGCTCGAGGAGGGCACTCCGGAGGAGGCGTTCGCCCGCTTCGACCTCCGCGTCACGCACCTGGTCGTGGCGGAGGACTGAGCCGCCGGCTGGGCCGCGGCCACGGCCCTTCAGCTTTACTAGATCGCTCAGGGGTCTGCTCTACTCGTGTCCGCCCGTCTCTGGCGCCACTTGCCCTTCCGCCACGGCGGCGAGATCGCCGTGGATCTGGGCACCGCGAATACGGTCGTCTTCGTCCGCGGCCAGGGGGTCGTCCTCTTCGAGCCGTCCGTCGTCGCCATCGACGAGATCTCGGGGCGGGTGCTCGCGGTCGGGGAGGAGGCGCGACGGATGATCGGGCGTACGCCGGCCACGATCCGTGCGACCCGGCCGCTTCGCCACGGCGTGATCGCAGACTTCGAGGTGACCGAGCAGATGCTCCGGCACTTCATCCGGCGGACCATCGGGGGCCGCTTCGTTCACCCACGAGTCGTTCTCTGCGTGCCGAGCGGCATCACTGAGGTCGAGCGGCGGGCGGTCGAGGAGGCGACGCTCGCCGCGGGCGCGCGAGAAGCCTGCCTGATCGAGGAGCCGATGGCGGCGGCGATCGGGGCGGACCTTCCGGTGGACGAGGCCGCGGCGAGCATGGTCGTGGACATCGGCGGGGGAACGACCGAGGTAGCCGTCATCTCGCTTGGTGGCATGGTCGTCTGGAAGTCCATCCGAGTCGGCGGCTACGAGATGGATGAGGCTCTCGTCGATCATGCGAAGAGGGAGCACAGTCTTCTGATCGGTCAGGAGCGCGCCGAGGAGGTGAAGATCGCAATCGGTGCTGCGCGCGAGCCGGCCGCGATCGGCGGGGCGGAGATCGCCGGCCGCGACCAGCGCACGGGCCTGCTCAGAAGGGCCACTCTCCGGGCCGAGGAAGTACACCGGGCGCTCGAGGGTCCTGTAACCCGCATCGTCGATGTGGTCAAGGAGACGCTCGAGCAAACGCCCCCGGAGCTGGCGGCGGACGTGGTCGAGCGCGGGATCGTCCTTGCAGGCGGCGGCGCGCTCCTCCGCACGATGGACGACCGGCTTCATCTCGAGACCGGTCTTCCCATTGCCGTCGTCGAGTCCCCGCTCACCTGCGTCGCCCTCGGCGCCGGGCGGAGCCTCGAGGAGTTCGAGGCCATGGCCCGCTCCGCCCGTACGGGCAGGGGGAGAGGCTAAGTCGTCTACCATGAGTGCCCAGTCGCTTGGAAGGCCGAATCGGGCTGGTTCCGCCCAGCCAGGCGTCTTGGGGCGTTAGCTCAGCTGGGAGAGCGCCGGCTTTGCAAGCCGGAGGTCACCGGTTCGATCCCGGTACGCTCCACTTTTCGGACGTTGCGCAAACCTGCTCGGGTTTGAGGCGCGCACGGAGTGCCC
>DATIBF010000153.1:0-20839 GCA_035457655.1 Gaiellaceae bacterium | reverse complement strand
GCCGGCCGCCCGAACTCAGCAGCTGAACGAGATGCTGCGCGCGCTGGCGCGGTGGTCCGCGTCTCCCGGGAAGCGGGAAACCACCCTGCAGGCTCCGGAGCGGGGTCGCGTGAACCTTGCCGTGAAGCCGCTGCCGGCGCTGAGGAGAGGCCGTTTCGTGCTGATCGTCGCGAAAACGCTGTTGCGCTTGCGGAAGAGCGTCACGGTCACCCGCTTTCCCGCGTGGGCGGGAGAGACCATCCCCCGCACGTGGATGCTCGCCTTCCTCTTCGTGACGGAAGCGGTGGTGGTCGTGGCCGTTCTGATGGCTCTGTCCAGGGGCGGGAGGACGAAGCTCCTCGTGGGCGTGTAGTCGCCGATGTTCGCGAAGAGATCGTCCGCTGCGGCGACCCGCCAGTAGAACGTGCCACCGGCGGCATATGCCGGCTGTCCGAGCGGCGGGGCGTACACGGCGTTCTCGGTCGCGGTGGTCTCGACAACCATCGAGAAGTCGGGCCGGGTGGAAACTTGGACACGGTAGTTCCGCGCTCCGAGCTTCGGGTCCCAGCGGAAGACCAGGCGTCCCTCCGTTGCGTGCTCAACCGGGTTTGCCGGCTCGCGGATCGTCCGTGCGAACGCGGACGTCGGGGTCCACGGCCCGTGAGTCACCGCGGCCTGGTCGGCCTGGGGGAAGTTCGCCCGCGCCTTCCAATGCCAGATTCCGGTGCCCTTCATCTCGGTCGGCGTGAAGGCGGCGGAGGGAAGGTTCATGAACAACTGGTTCAGGCCGTTCGGGAACTGGACCTCGATGTCGTAGGAAACGGCGCGCGGCACGGAGAACCATTGCCACGTCGGGAGCCCGTCACCCCGGCTCGCGTTGGTGGGGTCGACGACGGGCGCGGCGAGTGTCTTCCGGAAGCTCCCGGCAGCCGACCAGGTGAGCCCGTGCAGGTTCTCGTCGTCGGCGCGCACCCGCCAGTAGAGATCGACGTCCGCGTCGAAGGTCTTCAAGCTCGTGTGCGCCGTCGAGTCCGTCACGACGTCCTCCAGGATGGCGCTCGCGAAGGTGGGATCCCTGGACACCTGCAGCCGGTACCGGCGCGCTGCCTCGACGGGAGTCCAGTGGAACCGGGCAGTGCCCTCGAACACGGTTCCGTTCGCCGGGGCGAGGAGGTCCGGCGGCACGGACTGCTTGTGAAACGCCGCCGGGGCGCTGAAGCGGGGAGCCGTGACGACCCCGTCGCCGTTGCTGTCGGCGGCCGGCAGGACGACCCAGTAGTACGCCGTCGTCTCATCGGGATACGACCTCGTTCCGAATCCGGTTCGCGGCGCGTACGCCGGCAGCTGGGTGAACGCGTAGTCGACGATGTTCGTGAAGTCGGGATCCTTCGCGACGAGCACGAAGTAGCTCTGCGCGCCCAGCAGCGGCTTCCAGCGGAAGATCGGCATCGCGGAGGCCACCGAGCCCCGCGCCGGAAGCAGGTAGTCGTCGCCTCCCAGCGCCCCGCCCGAGCAGTCCGGCGAGCAGGCGGCTCCGGACGGAGGCCCGGTCCAGACGAAGGCCGGGTTGTCGGCGTCGGGCAGGTACGTCTCCGCGCTTCGGACGTACGCGCCAACTGCATCGGACGCACGGTCGAGCGCGGTGACGCGGACGCAGTACGCGTGACCTGCCACGAGCGAGGGAAAGTCTGTCGAGACGAACGGCTGCTCGACGTCGCTGCCGAAGGGCTTGCGACCGTTCCACCCGGAGCCGAGCGGCGTCCAGTGCGTTGCAGCAGTTCTCGTCTTCCAGTGCTCCAGGGTCGCGGTCCACTGGCAGCCGTTGTCGAACAGCGTCACCTCGACCTCGTACGCCGACGCGCCCGGGACAGCGTCCCAGGACACGATCGGCGTCGACGTCTCGTACCCGGGCACCGTCGGGAATTGGTTGTCGAGCATCCGCAGGTCGTCGACGCTCGGCAGGACGTTGGCGAAGCTCTTGGTGAACTCGGGCCCGGCGTTCCAGACACCTGCGTTCCTGCTCGGATCCACCGCCCGAACCCGCCAGTAGTAGTGGTTGTTCGGAAGGACGATTCTCGGGGTGAACGTGGTGCCGATCGTGGTCACCTTCGTGATGAAGTTGACCTCGCAGCAGACCTTCGAGCCCGGCGCCCAATCGCTCGAGGAGTTGATCTCGACCTCGTAGCCCGCGGCACCGGCGACTGCGTCCCAGCTGAACTCGTGGTCGTGGATCCCGACCGGATCGGCCACGTCGTCGACCTCGGGCTGCGTTGCGGATGGCCAGGTCCAGACGAAGGAGCGAACCGCGGACGGCGCCCCGCGGTTCCCCGCGACGTCGATCGGCGTGATGCCCCAGTAGTACGTCTTGTCGGGAGTCAGCGGCTTCGACAGCGTGAACGCCGAAGCCTGGGTCTCGATCGGGCCGCCGGACCAGACCAGGGAACCGAGGCTGGGATCGGTCGCCACGCTCACGAGGTACTTCCACGCGCCGGGCACCGGGGTCCATTCGAGCCGGAAGTGATCCGTCGGATAGCTGAACACCGCACCTTCGGCCGGGGTCAGGAGGGAAGGTGCCGAGGCCCAGTTCTTCTCGATCGACATGCCCCCGGACCAGGAGGAGACCGAGCCGTCGGGCGCGACGGCCCGCACGCGCCACCAGTACGAGCCGTTCGGGACGGCCTTGACCAGCGTCGCGCTCGTGTTGCGCGTGAAGAACCGGTCGAAGTTGAAGCCGAGCACGGGCGAGTTGAAGCCGGGATCGGCGGCGAGCTGGAACTCGTAGCGCTCCGCGCCGGCGACCGGGGTCCAGGAGAAGGCGGGGAGAGCCGCAACGCTCGTTCCGTCCGCGGGCCCTTCGGGCACCGGGGCCGTCAGCGCCGCGTGCGAGGGAACTGCGACGACGAGCACCGCAGCGACCGTCGCGAGCCCGCCGGCCAGCTTCACGATCGTCTTCCTCATCGAGATCGACTGCGCCGGTCCCGTCATCGGCTACGGCCGATCGGCAGCGGGCGGATCCTGCGGAGGCGCGGCGGGAGGGGCACGATACGGGGTGTCTCGGCTGCGTAGGCCGCGTACTGGGGAAACTCGTCGACGAGGGCGAGCTCCTCGAGATGCATCCGGATCGCCTGGGCGCCGACGAAGACGGCCGTGACGCCGAGGTTCCACAGCGAGGGCGCCGCGATCGCGAGGCCGGCGCATGCCGCCAGCTCGCCGAGGTAGACCGGGTGGCGCACGAAGCGGTAGGGACCTCTGGTCACGAGCCCTCGAACCTCCGGCAGCACGCCGAAGCAGCGTCCTAGCGCAAGGACGGCAACGAGAAGCCAGACGCATGCTGCTACGGCGATCAGCTCCCCGAAGAGGACGAGACCGGTGTCGGCAGAGCCCCCGGGACGACGCAGGAGGACGACTGCCCCCACGGCGGCTGCGCAGGCGGCGAACGCCACTGGATCGCGAGAGGGTCGCCGCGCCGGATCCCGGGTGAACACGAACACGCTGAACGCGAGCACGATCGCCAGCTTCAGGACGGCGTACAGAGCGACCGCCCACCCGTGCAGGGAGCCGAGCGAGGCTGCGTCCCGCCAGGCGTCGACGGCCTCCGTGCCGGTCGCGGCCGCAAGCAGCACGAAGACGGCCGTGACGAGCAGGCGGCTCTTCACCTTGCCTCCCCGAATGCCTGGATGAACTGGAAGATGGCCGGCCCGAGCAGGATCACGAACATCGACGGGAAGATCAGGAAGATGAGCGGGAAGAGGATCTTGATCGGCGCCTTCTGCGCCCGCTCTTCCGCGTTTGCGCGCCGCCGCTTTCGCATCTCGGTGGCGAGGTTCCGCAGGATCTCGCCGATCGAGACCCCCAGCGTCTCGCCCTGGACGACAGAGCGGACGAAGGAGCGCATTGCTGGCGTCTCCGCGCGTGCAAGCATGTTTTGCAGCGCCTCGCTGATCGCCAGGCCCATGTTCTGCTCCTGCAGCGTGAGGCGGAGCTCGTCGCCCAGCGGGCCGTCCAGCCGGCCGGCCGCCACTTGCAGCGAGCCGTTGAAGCCGAGACCCGCTTCCACCGTCACGACGAGTACGTCGATCAGCTCGGGCAGCTCGTAGTCGATTCGCTCCAGCCGCCGCCGGGCCCGGTTGCGGACGATCGTCATCGGGGCGACCCAGCCCGCGAGCACAGCGAACAGCGCACCGAAGACCATGAACGCGCCGCCAGTGCCGACAGTCGCGCCCAGCCAGATGACGGCGGCCGGCACGCACACCGCGCAGAGGATTCGATAGCCGAGGAACTTCCGAGGCGGAAGCGTGTAGAGCCCGGCTGCCATCAGCTCGTTGCGAAGCTGGGCCTCCCGCAAGCCGCCGAGGCGGGGCGCCATGACACCGCCGACGAAGTTCGCGACCCCGTCCAGGATGCCGCGGACAGGTCCCGACGCTGCCGCACCCCCCTGCTTGCTCGTGTACCCGTACCCGTCGATGCGGCCCACCGTCTCGCCGGTACGCATACGAGGGAGGGCGACGGCCCGCAGGAGGAGAGCCACCGACGTTCCGGCGAGCACGAGAGCCCCCAGTAGCAGAATGATCACGAGCCAGCCTCCTCAGACCTTGATGTCGATGATTCGCCGGATCACGAGCGATCCGGCCACGACCATGAGGCCCGCCACGAGGAGCAGCAGGCGCCCGAGCGGATGCGTGTAGAGCGGGGCCATGTAGGTCGGGTTGATCGTGGTGATGAGCACCAGCAGGCCGACCGGCAGGAACGAGACGACCCAGCGGGACATCCGTCCCTGCGTCGTCAACGTCCTCACGAGACGCCGGAGCTCGAATCGCTCCCTGATCGTCTCGGTGACGCGGTCGAGCACTTCGGCCGTGTTCCCTCCGGTCTCCAGCTGGAGGGCCGCGACCAGGGCCACCTGGTCGAGATCCCTATTCGCCATGCGGTGTGCGACCACGCCGAGGGCCTCCTCGAGCGACACGCCGAGCTGCTCGTCGGCGATCACCCTGCGGAACTCCCGCCGCGAGGGCTCGGGACAGTCCTCCACCACGACCGAGAGCGCACCGACGAGGCTGTGCCCGGCTCGGAGCGCGGACGCGAACACCTGGAGGTTGTCGGGAAGCTGGTCGGCGAACTGTCGTCGCTGGCGCTCCACCCGGCGCTTGATCAGCGAGCGGACGAAGAGCGGCACGCCTAGTGCGACGAGAACGACGAGCGGCATGCCGAGCAGGACGTAGAGGAGCCACGCGGTGAGCGCGGTCGCGATTCCCGTCCAGGCCACGATCTGTATCGGAGCGATCGTGATCTCCGCCAGCTCGAGCTCGTCCTTGAACCGCGACCACCACCGCGTGCGCTCGAAGGGCCTTTCGGCCTGTGCGAGCACCAGCTCGGTCGTGCGAGCGCTCCCGTCCTCGTTCCGACGCGGGGCGGGCAGGGAGACGAACTCCGCCATGCGGCGCCGGAGCGTTCGCCGCCGCGGTCGCAGGAGGGCGAGAAGCACGAGACCCGTGAGCAACGCGCACGCGGCCGCCACCGACAGCATCCCGGCGGGCGAGCGCCAGAACCGCTCGGCGAGCGACCGGTGGTACGGCGGGTACGGCGTGGCGTCGAGCGCAGGGCTTGCGTAGGTGCTCATGGCGACACCGTCGATGCCGCTGACACGCACGGCCACGTGGACCTCGTGGTCCGGCTTCGCTGCGGAGCGGTAGCGAACGAGGTACTCGCTCGCCAGCCTCGCGCCCAGCTCGTCGAAGACGCGCTCCAGCTCGGCGGCGGAGGCTGCCTCTGAGTACGTTCCTCCGGCGTCGTCGGCGAGGCTCTCGAGTGCCGGGAAGTCGAATCCCTTCGAGCGGAAGCCAACGGCGAAGACGCGTACGCCGGCCGCGCGTGCCTGCGCCGCGACCTCCGCGCTCGAGGCGGCGCTGCCCGTGTCCGAGCCGTCCGAGAGGACGACCACGGAGCCGGCCGCGATCTCTGCCTCTTGGAGCAGGTCGAGCGCCGCAGCGACGGCGTCGTAGACGTACGTTCCGTTCGCGAGCACGGGGGGATCGGCGAGAGCCGCCTCGATCTCGGCCTGGTCGGCGGTGAACGGCAACAGGACGCTTCGAGTGCTGTTGAAGGCGAGGATCGCGACGAGCTGGTTGGGGCTCCGTTGCCTCGCGAAAGCGCGCGCGGCCTCCACGGCTCCCACGATCGGAGTCCCGCGCATGCTGTTGCTGGCGTCGATCACGAGCACGACGCCGAACTCTCCCCGAGCGGCCTCGTCGGCGGGAACCACTGAGAGCTGGTCGACGAGCTCGCCGTTCTCGAGCACGTCGACGCTGCTCTCGTCGAGCGACATGCCCGAGGGCAGCGTGAGGACGTACGCCCTGTCTGGAAAGCGCGTGGCGCCGGCCTCGGTGAGCCGCAGCTCCGCCTCGGCGCCCGCGGCCGGCGGCACCAGGCATGCGACCGCGAGCAGCGTGACCAGGATCCGGTTCCAGCTGGCCCGCTTCATCGCCTGGCGCCGTTCTGGAGCTCGGCGGAGACGCGCCCGTCGGCGAAGAGCGTCACGGGCAGGGCGACACCGCGCTTCTCGAACTTGTGCAGGAACGAGGGCCGGAGCCCGGTGGAGCGGAGGGCTCCGACAACGACTCGTTCGCTCGTGACCTCGTCGACCTTGAACTCGAAGATGTCCTGAAGCGTGATCACCTCGGACTCCATGCGCTGCACCTCCGTGATGGCGGTGATGCGCCGTGAGCCGTCCTCGAGCCGCTCGAGGTGAACGACGAGGTCGAGCGCCGAGGCGACCTGCTGGCGGATGGCCCGCACGGGCAGGTCGAAGCCGGCCATGAGCACCATGGTCTCGATCCTGGCCAGCGCGTCCCGGGGCGTGTTCGCGTGCACGGTGCAGAGCGAGCCGTCGTGCCCCGTGTTCATCGCCTGGAGCATGTCGAGCGCCTCAGCGCCGCGAACCTCGCCGACGATGATGCGGTCGGGCCGCATGCGCAGCGAGTTGCGCACGAGCTCGCGGATCGCGATCTCTCCCTCGCCCTCGATGTTCTTCGGGCGCGCCTCCAGGCGGAGGACGTGGCGCTGGTTCAGCCGCAGCTCCGCGGCGTCCTCGATCGTGATGATCCGGTCGGCGTCCGGAATCGCCGTCGAGAGGGCGTTCAGGAGCGTCGTCTTGCCCGAGCCGGTGCCTCCGGAGATGAGGACGTTGAGCTCGGCCAGGATGCAACGCTGGAGGAACTCGGCGGTCTCGGTCGTCAGCGTCCCGAGCCGGAGGAGGTCCGTGAGGTCGAGCCGCCTCCTCGAGAACTTCCGGATCGTGACCACCGGGCCGCTCAGCGAGAGGGGTGGGATGACGGCGTTGACGCGACTCCCGTCCGGGAGACGTGCGTCCACCATGGGAGACGACTCGTCGATCCGCCGCCCGACCTGTGCGACCATCTTGTTGATGATCCGACGCAGGTGGGACTCGTCGGTGAAGCGAACCGTCGTCTCGTAGAGGCGCCCCTGGCGCTCGACCCAGACGTCGAAGGGCCCGTTCACCATGATCTCCGTGACGCTGTCGTCGGCGAGGAGCCGCTCCAGCGGCCCGTGGCCGAGGATGTCGTCTGCGATCTCGGCCGCCACACGCTCGCGGTCGTCCCGCGAGATGCCCTGCTCCCGCGCAAGGTGGTTGCGGATGTCAGCGGTGACGCGCTCGCGCAGCGCGTTGGGATCCATGTTCACGTTGAAGAGCTGTGGGCCGAGCTCCCCGATCACCGCCAGGTGGATGCGGTTCTTGAGCTCGGCGAAGGGGTCTCGTCCGACGGGAGCAGCGACGGGACGGGCGGTGGAGAGTCGCTCGTGGAGGTCCATCAGTGCTTCCTCCCCCGCTTGCGCCGGTGGCCGTTCGTCGACGCGTCAGCGGGCTCGTACATCGCCGCGAGCGACCGAAACGCCTTGGCCGCGCCCGAGCGAGCCTTGGCAAGGACGATGGGCGTGCCCTCGTTGACCGAACGCGGGATGTCGCGGTCGCTCGGGACGAGCACGTCGGGCTTGCGCCCGATGATCGACACGACGTCGTCGAGCGTGATCCCGACCCGGCTGTCGGCCCGGTTGAGGACGAGCCGCATGCGCTCCCCCTCGTAGCCCATGAGCTCGAGAGTCTCGAAGCCGAGCTTCGTGTTCTTGAGCGAGAGCGAATCGAGCATCCCCACCATGCAGACGTGCGAGGAGCTGTCGATCGAGGCGATCACCTCGGGTGTGAACCCCGGGGGCGTGTCGACGATCACGTACTCGTGCGACGTGCGGAGGGCCGTGTAGACCTCGCGGAGGAACTCCGTCGTCACGACGCCGGCGTGGTCGGGCCGGGTCGGCGCGATCAGCACCCGCGCCCCGGAGCGATGGGTCGCGAGATAGCCGTCGAGCTTCTCGTCGTCGAGTGAGCCGCCAGACTTGGCAAGCTCGTAGAGGGTCCGCTCCGGAGTGATCCCCAGCGCGAGCCCGACGTCGCCGAACTGAAGATCGAGGTCGACGACTGCGACCTTGTGACCGCTTTGCGCGAGGCTGACCGCGAGGTTGCAGGAGGTCAGCGTCTTCCCGGTCCCTCCCTTGGGGCCGAGCACGCAGATCATCGGTGACAGGGCAACGCCGGTCGCCGCGCCCGCTCCCTGCCTGCGAGCGACCGCCTTCCGGAGCGCGAAGAGGAGGTCTTCCTGGGACTGGGGGAGGGTGAGCAGGTCGTCCGCCCCGGCCTCGAAGACCCTCCGCACGAACCCGTTCGCCGGTCCGTCGCAGACGACGACGACCGGTCGCTCGGGCCGCTGCTTCACGGCGCCGTCGACGAGGAAGAGCGCGCGGTCCGAGTAGCCGGGGCACGCCACGACCAGCAGGTCGGTGGGCGTCTCCTGGAGCGTTGTCCAGCTGTCCTCCAACCCGTCGACGACGCCGACGATCTGGATCTCGGGGTCGATTGGAAGGAGCGCCTGAAGCGCCTCTCGGTCGACGCCCTCGTCGAGGGCGACGAGCGTTCTGATCGAGTGGGTCATTGCCGGCCTCCGAACGACTTCACGGCGGCCACGGGCTCGAGGCCGAAGAGCACGGTTTCGAGCGTCACGAGATCGGGAGGCGTCGACTGGGCGCCCGTGTTGGGCCGCAGCACGATCCAGACCTTCCCGTTCTCGGAGGAGAAGGCGAGCTTGGCCGCCTGCTCGTGCGTGACGCGGACCGTGACGTTCGAGGTCTGCTGCGCCGAGGCGCCGAAGCCGTTCTGGGCGCCGTCGGGCGAGTCCAGCACGAGGACGTCCTCCACCAGCAGCTTGAGCACGGGCCGCTCGACCGCGTCGGGATCGACAGTTCCGTCGGGCATGAGCGGGCGAACGTTGAACGCGCCGTACACGTCGACGCGGTCGCCGGCGCGGATGTTGCCGATCATCCCGTGGGCGGAGTCGAGCGCCATCGAGATGGCGCGCTCGGCGCCCGCGATCTCGTTCGTCAGCGCGTCGGCCGCCGTCGGGCTGAAGTCGGCGACCGTGAGCTGCTGGCCCGGGTAGATGTCGTTCTTGGCCACGAGCCCGCGCAGGGAGTCGGGATCCGAGATCGCGCCTTCCTTGAGGTCGTCCTTCGGGGTCGAAGCCGTCTGGAAGAGCCCCTCGGAGCCGACGACGCTGCCGGGCGTCCCCTCTTCGATGAAGTCCTTCGCGACCAACACCGTCATCGGTGCCGCGGACTCGTTCACGCTGGAGCGATACCGGTGGAGGTACGCCACGAACACGGCGGCGGCGAGCAGCGCCCCGACGGCGGCGACCGCCACGGTCCCGCCACGGGTGGACAGCAGTTTCTGTGCGAATTGCACGGTCTCCCCCTCCTATTCAGTGAGGACGGCGATGCAGCTGCCGAACTCGTTGAAGTCACAGAGCTCGCCGCTGCCGCCGCCGTTGTTGAGGACGTAGATGTATTTGATGAAGTGTCCGACGACGTACCCTCTTTCCGGCACCGGGTCGTCGTTCGGGCAGGGGCTGGAGAACCAGCCGGTGACGTAGAAGGTCGCGAACTTGCTCACCTGGACGACCTCGTTCCCGCTGCCGGTGAACGTGCCGAAGGGGGTGACGAACACGGGGACGATGCGCGGGTCGTCCGCGGGAATGTTCGGGAAGCTCGCCCAGTTGTTGGGGCTCGTGCAGGTGCCCGCTCCACCGAGGATGCGCTGTCGCATCCCCTGCTCCAGCTGGCCGACTGCGCCCCCTGTCTGCACCGCGACGCAGTCCCACGGCTGGGGGCTGGACCAGAGCGTCGGGGCGGTCGATGGGCACGGCGTGCCTTCGTTGATCGCGTAGAGGGGCGCGCACCCCTGCTCGATCTCGTCGCGCAGGTTCGGAAGGTTCGGGTCGCAGTCGATGGACTGGTTCTGGCTGCCGCCCGTCACTCGGAGCTCGACGAGGGGGTCCGAGACGCTCTGCGCAACCTCGAGGTTGCCGGAGATCGCGATCCGGACGACGAGGTCGTGCGTCGTTCCGGTGGGGAAGGAGTTCGCGCCGGGGACGCCGCCCGCGAGGACCTCGACCTGCTTGACCGGGCCGCTCCTGGCAGCGGTTGCGGAGAACGTACGGTGCACGATGCCGAACGTGCCGCGACATCTGTTGCCGCCCGTCATGGTGCAGTTGTTGCCGGAGACGGTGCCGCTCGTCTCCTCCCACTTGAGCTCCACTCCGATTGGGCCGGCGCCCGGCGCGATGCTGAAGTACGTGTTCGAGACCCACCGGCCCGAGGTCCCGTCGTAGGCGAGAGGCTGCTCCGTGCCTCCTACGACGGCGCTGACCCTCGCGCCGACGGTCGCCGGATCGGCGACTCCGAAATCGACCTCGGCGCTCACCCCGATGGAGCAGCTCGAGTCTGAGCTGCTGAAGTACCCGTCCGGGCACGACGCCGCGAAGAGGCGGACATCTCGCGCAACGGGCGGGTTGGGCTGGGCGCCACTGCCGCTCGTCGAGTAGCCCCGGACGAACACGACCCCGTTGGCGGACGCCAGGTCGTAGCACTCGACGAGGTAGTCGCCGCACGTGCTGGAGGCCCCGCCGCCCAGCGCGATCCGGACTCCGATGCGCGAGGAGCTGATCGGGACCGACACCGGAGCGGCGGCGTTGTCCCAGATGGCCAGCCCGTTGGACGTGCCGACCCTCGTGAGGGGCGTCGACGCGAGCACGGTCCCCGTCGCCTCGTCCACGAAGGAGGCTCGCCCGACTCGCGGGTCGACGTCCGGGACGGCGACGGGCAGCGCTCCTCGCGCCTGCCGGAGTGCCTGGATCGTCACCCGGGCGTGCGCGTTGATCGCGGGCACCACCCTGAGTCCGAAGAGCCACGGCAAGCTCGCCTCGGTGATCTTCACGTCGACCATGCGGGCAGCGCACGGAGCGCCACCGTCGCTGAAGTCCGTGCCTCCCTCGTTCCAGAAGCGCTCGGAGTTGACGAGGACGTGGACGTTGGCCTGATCCGTCGGCGCCACCTGGAGGTTGTGCGGAGCCGGGTTCGTCGGATCGCCGGCGTATTTGCGTGTTTCCGCGAGGATCGGGTCGTCCGAGCACGGGAAGGTGAAGACACCGCCTCCGGCCAGCGCTCCCGCGTCCGCCTGCATCTGGAGGTGCCGCTTGTGCACGAACCAGTTGCCGACGTCGACGACGAGCGTGATGACGAGGACGAACACGGGCAGACAGAGCGCGACGATCACGAGGACGCCGCCGCTTTCGCCGTTGGAGGGCCGCACGGCTACGAGCACCCCGCGCCGTACGCCGTCGGCCTCGCCTCGAGCCGCATGGTCGACGAACCGGTGATCGTGGTCTGGGTGATCCCGACCCGAGAGCCGAGGAACGGGAGCCAGTTGTAGGTGACGCTCGCTGTCACGCGGACCGGGTCGCCAACTTCGGCGGTCCCGTTCGGAAAGCTGATGCAGACCTGAAGCGGGGTTTGGACGGACGAGGTGCCGCCGTTTCGGAGCTCGGGGGTGTCCGCCTGCTGCTGGATGTACTGCTGGAGCGACCCCGAGCCGGGGTTCTTGTTCACGACGGCCCAGCGCGCGCCCTCGTTGGCGAGGTGCGTCTCGTCGATCCAGTAGTTGAAGGCCTTGCCGAAGTCGAGCATGCCGAAGAGCAGGATCAGGAGCAGCGGCAGGACGAGCGCGAACTCGACGAGCGCCACGCCGGATTCGGAGCCGCGGCCGGAAGCCGCACGGGTTCTGAGCGCCCGAAACAACAGCCCACTCTCAGAGCCCGTTGGCCATGTTCGTGATCGCGGAGCTCACGCTCACGCCGATCGAGGTGAGCGCGACGACCGTGACCAGCGCGATGAGGAGCAGGATCAGGGCGTACTCCACGAGCGCCTGTCCTTCATCGCTCAGGAGAGCGGCGATTGTGCGTGTTGGATCGAGCATTTTGCTACCTCCCCTCCCCCGAGGGGGAGCCAGCGCCGCCCTGCGACCACAGACGTGACCGCTGTGGTCGGACGACGGCGGCTGGACCCCCCGGGCGACTCTCTTCCTACAGCGCGGCGGCGATCTGGTTGAGGATGTTGTTGACGTTGCCGCCAAGCAGCGTCAGCGCACCGATGCAGACCACGGCGATGAGGCTGAGGATCAGCGCGTACTCGACCAGCGCCTGCCCCTCCTCACGGCTCCGAAGATGGCTGATGAGATCCATCATGTTCACAATCACCTCCTCCCCTTCCAGTTCTCCTAGCCCAGACAAGTAACTGCTGGCTCTTCCCTCGGAACCGATGGAAAGGTCAGTCCTGACCAACCCTTCTGGTGGTGAGGACGTTGGAGCGGTGGGCTACCAGTCATATGAATGGCAGCTCGTCACCCACAGCCGTCGCGATTGCGGGACGCCGAGGCGAGCTGGGCAGGGCATGGCGCCTGAGGCGGCCGACGGCCCTCCGGCCGTCGTGCGGCGGCTTCATGCCGTGCGCCTCCTCCTCGTCTCGGACGACCGCTCCTTCCGCGGGACCACTTCCCTGCGGCTCGAACGGAACGGGTACGCCGTGAGGGCCACCGGCCACGCCGCCCCGATACGACTCGCCGAGCTCGCGCGCGATCATCGAGCTGACGTCGTCCTCATCGACGAGGCCCCGTCCCGCCGGCGCGCGGCGCGGACGGTCGCCGCGCTCGACCTTCTCTACCCACGCGGGCGGCCGCTGGTCCTCTGCGAGGAAGGCGGCAGGCCGTCCCTCGCCTCGGCGCCCCAGGTCAGTCGGTCGAGCCCCATCGCCGAGCTGAGAGCCGCGGTCGAGCGGTCCTACGCGGGCGAAAGGCCTCATGTCGCCCACTGACTCGTCTGCCCTGCCGGCAACGAGCACGGGAACACGGGGAGCCGTCCTCGCCTCCGTCAGCGCCGGCGTGGCCGCCGCAGTTCTGGTTCGCTACGGCCCGACGGGTCACGGCGCCATGGCGGCCTTGCTGGCGGCGCTGCTCGTGGTGCTGTCCGCGATCGACCTCGAGCGCCGGGTTCTGCCCAATGCCATCGTCCTGCCTGCGATCGCGGTCGCGTTGCCGGCTCAGGCCCTGCTGTCTCCCGGCCGCTGGCTCGAATGGACGCTGGCTGGGTTCGGGGCAGCGCTCCTGCTGCTGCTGCCGCTTCTCGTGGGCAGAGCCGGCGTTGGGATGGGCGATGTGAAGCTCGCCTTCCTCCTCGGGCTCGTGCTCGGGGAGGGCGTCATCCTCGCAATCGTGGTCGCCTCGCTTGCCGTCCTGCCGGTCGCGCTGGCGCTCATCGCGCGCCACGGCTCCGCCGCCATGCGCATGGGCGTCCCATTCGGCCCCTTCCTCGCTCTCGGGGCTGTCGTCGCGATGCTGCTGGGCTAGCGGGCTTGACGTGACGTCGCTGGCGCGACGTCCGAGCTCGCGACGGCTAGCTTCGGCCCAGGAGCCGGCCGAACGCGGCCACCAGCTCCTCGGTGCGCTCCTCGCGGAGCCCCTCCGACTCCGGGCCGAGGACGCAGTGGCGGGTGTGGTCGTCGAGCAGGCCGAGCGCGACCTTCTCGAGCGCGCCCTGGATTGCGCTGATCTGCGTGATCACGTCGATGCAGTAGCGGTCGTCCTCGATCATGCGCTCGACGCCGCGAACCTGGCCCTCGATCCGACGGAGCCGGGCGACGAGTTGGTCCTTCGAGGCGGTGTAGCCGCGGGTGGGTGTGGTGTTGGCCATGCGCTCATGGTATACCCCCACGGGGTAGATGGAGGAGATCCGGTACACCGTCCCCGGAGTGAGCTGCTCGCACTGCGAGCGGGCGATCGCGGCTGAGGTCGGCACGGTCGCGGGGGTCGAGGCCGTCGACGTCGATCTCGGCGCGAAGACCGTGGTCGTGCGCGGGCACGGGCTCGACGACGCCTCCGTCAGGGCTGCGATCGCCGTGGCCGGCTGCGAGGCCCGCTAGCCTTTCATCGCGGCTTCGACCGCCTGCTCCTGGAGCCAGCTCAGGTAGGCGAACACGGAGAGCTCGTATGCCTCGGGGTCGTGCGGGTCGATGGCGCGCTCGTAGACCTCCTCCGTGACGTCGAGGCGGGTGCCGAGCGCGAGTCGCAGGTCGGTGAGCGCGCGGAGCCAGGCATCGAGCTCCTCCGCCGTCAGCCGGTCGCGGTCGGCGGTCTCAGCGAGCAACCTGAGCGCCTCCCGCCGGCCGGCCGCGAGCTCGCCCTCCATCAGGCGCCGGTACTCGTCCTCCGCCTCGGAGTCCTCTTCGTAGGCGGAAGGGCGGAGCCGCCGGAGGGCCGGGTCGTCCGGGTCGGCGGCCAGCAGAGCGATCAGCTCTGCCGGCAGCCGGCGGAGGAGCGCCCGTTCCCCGTCCGACAGGCGGAGGCGGTAGTCGCCTCCGCGCGTCCGCTGGATCGGGGAACGGGCAAGCACGCTCCGATTCTGCCCGACTAGCCGCCGCGTACGAGCACGTCGTCGAAGCGAACCTCGGTGCCGGGCTCCGACGTGACGACGTAGAGGCCGAACGCGCTGAACGACCTCGGCCCTTCGCCGTCGCGGGCGACTGCGATGCGGTCGCCGTTGACGTAGAGCGCCAGCGACACCCCGGAGGGGCCGGCCGTACATTCGCCCCGAATGCGGTTGCGGGCGCCGATTCCCGTGAGTGCACGCATGGTCTCGCCCTTCTTGAGGACCTTGACGCGCCCCGTCGCGTGGTCCTCTCTCGCGATTACGAAGAATCCCGCCGGGTCGAGGACGAAGAGATACCCGAGCTTCGGCGAGGCCCAGCAGCTGACGCCGTGGAGCTCCATCTTCCCTCGCCGCGGGCGGACGAGAACGGCGTCCGCCTCCACGCTCATCTGGCGCTGGGTCGTGCCGGTGAAGAGGCGGCTCACCTGAGGACGAACCGGCTTGCGGACGAGCACGTGGTAGGCACCGTTCCGGCACGAGAGCGCAACCAGGTAGTCCCGATCCGTCGACCAGTTGGCGCAGCCCGACGAGAAGTCCTCTGCGAAGATCACGTCCGCGGGAGCGAGCCGGCGGCCGGTGAGGAGCGTGAAGCTCGAGCGCGCCTCGCGGCAGAGGGCCGTGTCCGTGGTGACGCTCGGCTTTCCGAGGACGGCCCACGCGTCACCGGCGACGCACGAGCCGATGACGAACTCTTCGAGATGGTCGAGCTGGTGCGCCGCAAGCGCCGCGCGGAGCTCGGCCAGGTCGCGGCATTGCTGCGGCGCGGCCAGGCCGAGGCCGTCGAGAAGTATCGGGTCGAGCTCCTCGGCCGCGCCGGCCTTCTCGGCGAAGGCGGCGACGGTCTTGCCGCAGTCGGTCTGGGGCTCGGCGACCGTGTTCGTTGTCGACGTCGTCCGAGAGGTCGTCTCGGCCGCCGCCGGTCCGGACGTCGGCTGCTTGCCTCCGCCGCAACCCGCGAGCGCCAGCGCGGTCGCAGCCACGGCGGGAACCAGCCAGCGGAGATTCCGGATACACATGGTGCAACTCCTTTCGAGGCGTACGTTCATGCGCCCGACTTCGTCGCCGTCGAGGTGGGCGTAGGCCCGGCTCGACCCGCGCGCCAGGACCGACGGGCGTGCATGGCAGCGGCCCACAGCAAGAGGAGGAGCGCCAGGCCGTAGCCCGCATGGATCGTGGTCGCGAACGAGTTCACGGCCTTGCCGAGGAGCACGACCATCAGAGCGAGCGCGAGTCCGGCGCAATAGCCCTCGCCCCAGGGGAGCCGCAGGACGCCGATGACGAGGCCAAGCGCGGCCGCTGCGAGAGCGGCGGCGGCGAGAGCCGAGCCTCCGTCCTCGACATGCATCCTCAGCGTGATGCTGTCGACCGACCCGTCGTCGGGGACGTTCCACGTCGCCAGTTGAGCGCCGGTGAACGTCGTCTCCGTTCCGTTGCAGGAAGCGGTTCCGAAGGGGAGCAGGAAGCAGAGCCCGATGAGGGCGAACACGGCCGGCGAGTGCCAGCGCCGAACGAACGTTGTGCGATCCATGCGCCCGAGGCTAGGACGGCGCGACCCCGCTCGGAACGGGGCGCGCCTCGGGCTCGTCTCGGGGTTCTCCCGGATCCGTCGGCCGGCGAATCTCGGGGTTGGCGCGGTAGCCGGAGGCACCGGGATGTGTGACGATTCCTACATGGCCTGGACCGTGCTGGTCGTCGACGACCACCCTGCGTTCCGAGCCTCCGCGCGCCGGCTGCTCGAGCTCGACGGCTTCGAGGTCGTGGGGGAGGCCGCCGATGCCGATTCCGCGCTCAGAGCCGCCCGCGAGCTCCGCCCGGACCTGCTGCTCCTCGACATCGGCCTTCCCGACCGGAGCGGCTACGAGGTCGCCGAGGAGCTCACCGCCGACCCGGTGGGGGTCGTGCTCGTCTCCAGCCGCGCGCAGTCGGACCTGGGCCGCCGCGTGCGTGAGAGCGGCGCACTCGGCTTCATCTCCAAGGAGCAGCTCTCCGGCGACGCCATTCTCGCGCTCTTGGAGCGCGCGGCATGACGGCGCTCCGCCTCGTGCTCGCGGCCGCAGGAATCGCGCTCGGCGTGCTCGCCTATCGCGTCCAGATCGACAACCTCGGCCCGCTGACCTCCAGCACGCAGGCGCTGGCGATCGTCGCCGTCGGGTGGGCCTTCCTCGGCGCCGGGCTGATCGCGTGGGCCAGGCGGCCGGGGAACCGCCTCGGGCCGCTCCTGACTGCGGCTGGCTTCGCCCTCCTCGCCCGCCAGTTTCGCTACAGCCACGATCCGCTCGCCTTCACGGTCTTCTTCACCCTCAGCGAGCTCTCGTACGGCCTCGCCGCCCACTCGGTCCTCGCCTATCCGTCGGGGCACGTCCGTGGACGCGCGGAGCAGTTGCTCGTGCGCGTCGGATACGCCTCGGTGCTGGTGTTCCCGCTCGCGATCCTGCTCGTCTACGACGGCACCGAGCGGCTCCGGTTCATGGATCCACGGCCGCACGAGAACCTGCTGCTCGTCTGGGAGAACGGCAGCCTGGCCGTCACGCTCCAGAGGATCTTCGTCGTCTGGGTGTGGGGCGTCCTCGCCTCCATCTTCATCGCGCTGGTCTTGAGGCGCCTCGTCCGGGCGACGCCGCGCGCGCGGCGGCTACTTGCCCCGCTCTGCCTGGCGGCGGTGGTCTTCGCACTGCGCGCGGTCTACGAGGGGATCTTCGCCTTCGTCGACCGTCCGTCCGCGGTGGTCGACGACGTCCTCTTCTGGTGGCAGATCGCAGGCTTCATGGCGCTGCCGATCGCGCTCGTCGCCGGCATGCTGCGGGCGCGCCTGGCCCGCGCGAACGTGGGAGAGCTCGTGCTCGAGCTGGAACGCACGCCACCAGAAGGCGTGCGGGACGCGCTCGCGCGGGCTCTGGCCGATCCCGCTCTCGAGGTCGGGTTCTGGCTGCCCGAGCGGCTCGAGTATGTCGACGGCCGCGGGCGCCCGCTCGTCCTTCCGGGAGAGGACGACGATCGCGCCGTCACCCACCTCGACCACGACGGAGAGCCGGTCGCGGTGATCGTCCACGACGCCTCGCTCGTCGACGAGCCGGAGCTGCTGCTCGCATCGGGTGCCGCGGCCCGGCTCGCCCTCGAGAACGCCCGCCTGCACGCTGACATGCGCGCGCAGCTCCTCGAGGTGCAGGAGTCGCGCGTCAGGATCGTCCAGGCCGCCGACGAGGAGCGCCGCCGAATCGAGCGCGATCTCCACGACGGCGCCCAGCAGCGGCTCGTTGCCCTCGCCCTCCAGCTTCGAAGCGCACAGCGCGAGCTCGGCCACACGGCAGATCCCGAGGTCGACCGGCTCCTGGCCGAGGCCGTCGACGAGCTCCAGGTGGCCGTGGAGGAGCTGCGCGAGCTCGCCCGCGGGGTCCATCCGGCCATTCTCACGGAGGACGGGCTCGCCGCCGCGCTCGAGTCGCTCACCAGCAGGGCGCCGATCCCGGTCGCCCTGGACGTCTCCGAGGGGCGGCTCCCGGCACAGGTCGAGGCGACCGCCTACTTCGTCGCGTGCGAGGCCCTGGCGAACGTCGTGAAGCACGCGCAGGCGTCGAAGGCGACGGTGAGCGCGCACCGGCGCAACGGCGTCCTGATCGTCGAGGTCGAGGACGATGGGGTGGGCGGTGCGCACGCCGAGAACGGCTCCGGCCTGCGGGGCCTCGCCGATCGGGTGGAGGCGCTCGGCGGCCGCTTCGTCGTCGAGAGCCCGACCGGGGGCGGAACCCACGTCGTCGGGGAGATTCCGTGCGGGTCGTGATCGCCGAGGACTCGGTGCTCCTGCGGGAGGGGCTCGCCCGCCTCCTCGCGGAGTCGGGCATGGAGGTCGCAGCGCGGGTCGGCAACGCGGACGCGCTCCACCACGCGGTGCACCGGGAGCGGCCCGACGTCGTGGTCGTCGACGTGCGTATGCCTCCGACCCAGACCGACGAGGGCGCCCGCGCCGCGCGTGAGATCCGCGAACGGCATCCTGAGGTGGCGATCCTCGTCCTCTCGCAGGTGGTGGAGGCCAAGCACGCGCTCGAGCTTTTCAGCGAGCGGCCGGAGGGTTTCGGCTACCTGCTCAAGGACAGGGTGCTCGAGGTGGACGACTTCCTCGAGTCCGTGCGCCGCGTCGCGAACGGCGGGACGGCGATGGACCCGGAGGTCGTCGCCCAGCTCTTCGGCCGGCGTCGCGCGCCCGATCCGCTGGAGGAGCTGACCCCGCGCGAGCGCGAGGTGCTCGGCCTGATGGCGGAGGGGTTCTCGAACGCCGGCATCTGCAAGAAGCTCTTCCTCAGCCCGAAGACCGTCGAGACCCATGTGCACTCCATCTTCGGCAAGCTCGGGCTCCCGCCGGCCCCGGACGACCACCGCCGCGTCCTGGCGGTGCTCGCGTACCTGCGTCAATCCTGACGCATCGTCGCCCAGAGCCCGTGGGCGTGCAGGCGGGCGACGTCGTGCTCGGCCTTCTCGCGCGGCCCGCCGGAGACGACGGCCTTGCCCTCGTTGTGGACCTGGAGCATGAGCCTCGTCGCCTTCTCGCGGCTGTAGCCGAAGAGCTTCTGGAAGACGAACGTGACGTAGGACATGAGGTTGATCGGATCATTCCAGACGATCACGATCCAGGGCCGCTCGTGCTCGGGCATATCCTCGCGGACGGGCTCCTCGAGCTCGACCTCGGCCGGGGTGAGGGTCGCGGGCGTCATGAGCGAATTAGATCTGCCGGCCGGTGTAGCGCGCGAGCCGCGCCGTTGTCTCCACGAGCTGCCCGGCGATCAGGAGGATGCCAAAGGCGACGAGCAGCGACGCCGAGGCCACGCTGACGGCCGGCCGGCCGGCGCCGGCCGAGAGCGTGAGGATCGCCGCGAGCGTCGGCCCGACGCACGGCGTCCAGCCGACCGCGAAGGCGACGCCGAGGAGCGCCGCCGCCGGGAGCCCCGCGCCTCCGGTGTGGACGGACAGGAGTCGGAGCTCGCGAGAGAGGGCGCCGGGGAGCGGCGTGCCCACGAATGTGAGCGGGGCGAGGATCACGAAGATGCCGGCCGCGATCTCGAGCGGGCGCCGGTTGGCAAGGAGGACGTTTCCGCACCACGGCTTCGCGCTCCTGCTTGCGTCCATGCTCGCTCCCGCAGCGTGCGGGGGCGGGTCGGGCGACGAGGGCTCGCCCCGGACGACGACCGGCGCGGCGGCCGAGCCAGGCGTCTCCCTCGGCGAGCTGACGCTCGACGGCCAGAGCCTCTCGCTCGACGAGTTCCGCGGGAAGCCGTTGTACGTCAACGTCTGGCCCTCCTGATGACCGGTCTGCAACGGCGAGGCGGTCGCCTACGCAGAGTTCGTCGAGGCCCATCCCGAGTACGCGTACGTCGGCGTGAACATCTCCGACGATCCGGGCGCCGCGGAGGAGTTCGTGGAGAAGTACGGCTGGACGTGGCCGTCGCTCTCCGACCCTGACGTCGAGCTTGCGGGCTCGCTCAGCCCTACGCCCATCCCGCCGTCGCCGTCCTCGACGAGGACGGTGTCGTCGTCGCGTGCCACATCGGCGGCGCCGACGAAGAGACCTGGGCGGAGCTAGCGGAGGGCCTCTAGCCCCTGCGTCGCTCCAGCTCGTCCTCGACCGCGGCCGGGTCGAGCCCACGCGCGGCCAGGGCCACGTAGCTCGCGAACCAGAGGTCGGCGAGCTCGGAGACGACGCGCTCGTCGTCCTCGGTCGCGACCGCGAGCGCTGCCTCGACGCCCTCCTCGCCGAGCTTCTGCGCGACGGCGCCCCGACCGCCGTCGAGGAGATCGGCCACGTAGGACCCCTCTGGGCGCATGTCGGCGCGCTCGCGAACCGTCCTCCAGAGCCAGGGCGCAAAGCAGGAGCGGGAGCCGGTATGACAGGCAGGCCCGTTCGGCCGCACGCGCACGAGGTAGGCGTCGCCGTCGCAGTCGTCGCGGAGCTCCTCGACCGTCAGCGTGTTCCCCGAGGTCTCCCCCTTGCGCCA
>DATIBF010000152.1:0-20643 GCA_035457655.1 Gaiellaceae bacterium | reverse complement strand
CCGAAGCGAGTGAGCGCCGGCTCGCCGAGCTGCTCGAGCTTCGAGATCGTGCGCGGGCTCTTGGACGTCCAGCGCGCGAGCGTGGAGGGCGGCCGCACCTCCGCGGCGGCTATCGCCTCCGCGTCGCCCTCGAGCCCGAAGAAGTCGTAGATCCGCCGGACGGTCTCCGCCGGCTCGGCGCAGAGGTCCTCGAAGCGGACGCGCAGATAGCGATCCCCGAGCCGCGTCTCGCCGTAGTCGGCCGCTGCCGAGTTGACCAGGCTCCAGAGCGCGATCGACCGGACGGGTTTCTTCTCTCGCCGCCGGTCGTCGACGAGCAGGTCGCCGTACCTCACGAGCTGGTTCTGGTTCTCCGAGAAGGCCATGTCCCGTCCATCGCGGAGGAAGTGAAGGAAGCGCAAGGACGGCATCGTAGCGTCGAAGAACGGCACCAGGTAGATGCTCCGCGGCTCTTTCCATCCCCACGCGCGGGCCTCGGGAGGGAGCTCGGCGAGGTGATCCTGGACCACGTGCTCGAGGTCGGTTTGCATGCCGCCCAGCAGCTCCTTCTCGGGAGCCTCTCCGGCTCGTTCGACGAACCGGTCGATCCAACGATCGGAGTACTCGCCGAACGCGACGGCGTCCTCGTAGGGGTTCAGGCGCGCGCCGATGAACATGCCGCTCTCGCGGGCGATTCCCGCAACGACCCTGGTCCCAGACCCTCCCGTTGCTCCGATGACGCACGGTCCCGGGACGGTCGTCGCGAGCGGGAGCGGATCCGTCCGCGCGCTGGGCAGGGAGGGGTAGACGGCCGCGGGGTCTGTCACTCGAGTCTCGTGGGCGGGAACGCGCAATCGCATTCTGGCAGACGCGCGGGGATTGCCCGCCAGCCGCTAGCCGACCGCGCCCGGGGTCGCGTAGACGGCGTACTGGGACGTCGCCTTCACACGCCGGAGAAACGGCGCCTCGTCCAGCACCCGCCGGTGGAGCGGGTAGAAGTAGAGCACGACGACGTCCCGTGGAGCCTGCCCGAGTGACGCTTCGAGCCTGCTCAAGACCCGGCGGAGCACGGGCTCGCCGAAGGGGTTGAAGAGGTGGAGCACGAGCGGCGCCGGCGGGAAATCGAAGCTCGTCGCGTCGCCGAGATGGAGCTCGAACTCCTGCGTGGAGCCGGTTCGAGCCCTGAAGCGTGCGACGTTCTGTTGGGCGATCTCATGGAGCTCGGGGGAGAACTCGATTCCGATTAGGCGCCGGAACGGATATTCCGCCGCGACGAGAAGCGGCCGTCCCTTGCCCGTTCCGAGGTCGACGAAGTCGTAGGTGTCCGGAGGGATGGGCACCGCGCGGAGCATCCGACGGAGATAGAGCTCGCTGACCGGCTCGTACTGCACGCCCTCGCCGACGTTCGCGCTTTCGATCTCGAGGCGGTCGAGTGAGATCCGCCCGCCGGTCTCGGACCCGTACTTCCTGTCGACGCGGGCGCCGAAGCGCTTCTCGAGGCGGTACTCGATGTATCCGCGCACGAGAACGAGACTCTCCACGAGACCGTCGCGCCGCAACGTGGCGAGCAGCTTACTCGCGCGCTGTCGGTTGCCGCCGAGCGCTCCCGAGGCGCTCACCAGACCAGCGTCCATCTGACTTCGGACTCTAGCGCACGCACCCCGAGGGCGCACCTGCACGTCCGTCCAGTCAGCGCATCAGGACGACAGGCGCTCGCTCCCGACGGACGGAGCCGTCGGAGGCGTCGTCCCCACGGGCTCGAAGCCCGGCAGCCATTCGCCGCGGGCCCGCCAGAGCGCGGGCCAGCCCGAGGCCTCGCCGCCGCCCCGTCCGAACAGGCGAGCCGCGAGGGCCCGGAGGCCGACACCGGCGGCTAGGAAAGCGACGCCGACGCGGCTCTGCACCGGACCCCAGTGCTTGCGGAGGAGGGTGACCTTCCCGCGGAAGAGCAGCAGGAATTTGTCCTCCCGGGTGGCCGACGAGACGCCGATCTCGTGGGTGACGACGGCGCTGGGCGTGATCACCGGTCGGTAGCCGAGAGCTCTCGCGCGGAGGGCGAAATCGGCGTCCTCTCCGTACACGAAGAAGCGCGTGTCGAAGCCGTCGAGCTCCTCCCAGAGCGTCCGGGGGACAAGCAGTAAGCAGCCGGTCACGATGTCGACCTCTCGGACGCTGTCCCGTCGCCAGCCGCCGAGGGACTCTGGGTCGAGGAGCCGGTTCCCTTTGAACAGCGTCGAGAGCGACGTGGCGAAGCAGAAGAGGCTCCAGAGCGACGGAGCGCCCCAGCACGAGCCGGGGTTGACCCTACCGTCCGGGTCGAGCGTGCGCCCGCCGTACACACCGTGCTCGGGGTGGGCGCGCGCGAACGCCGCGAGATTCTCGACAGCGCCGGCGTGGACGACCGTGTCGGGGTTCAGAAGGAGCAGGTATTCGCCGGAGGCCTCGGCCGCCGCCCGGTTGACGCCGGCCGCGAAGCCGAGATTCTCGGGCGACGCGATCAGCCGGGCCGATGGGAACTCCGACCGCACCATCTCCACGGTGCCGTCCTCGGAGGCGTTGTCGACGACGACCACCTCACAGTCACCGTCGCGTGTTGTCCCCGCGATGGAAGCGAGACAGGCCCGGGCGGCGTCTCGGCACCGGTAGGTGACGAGCAGGATCGAGACCTCGGCGCTCATCGCTTGCTCACGCGGGAGCTTCCACCTGCGCCTCGTCGTCAGCCTGGCGAGGCTGGTCCTCTTTCGTTGCGTAGTCCTCGCGACGGCGCACGATGCGCGCTGGGATCCCGACGGCAATGGAGCCGGCGGGAAGCGACTTGGACACCACGGACCCGGCGCTCACGACGCAGCCGTCGCCGATCGAGACGCCCGCGCCGACGAAGACGCGGGCGCCGAGCCAGACGTCGTTGCCGATGACGACGTCGCGCTCGTTGCGGGGCTGCCCCGCGATCGTCTCGTCGGGCGCAAGGCCGTAGTCGGAGGCCGTCACGAAGACTTCGGGCCCGAGCCGACAATCTTCGCCGATTGTCACGCGCCCGTTCGCATCGCCAGCCCAGAGGTACGCGCGCTCGCCCACCTTTGACCGAGCCCCGATCGAGATTCGCTCCCCGTTGCGTAGCGACACATTTGGCGCAAGAGTCGCACCCTCGCCCATCGTCACCTTGCGCCGGGGCTGCACGTGCGTGTAGCCGTAGAAGTGGAGGAGCCGGATGACCTGGAAGTACGTCATCGGGTCCAGGAAGGACGTGAGGACGCCTCGCCATCGTCTTCGGCTCATGTACTGCATCACTCCTCGGACACGTCGTACGCCATTCCCGGCGCGCCTCCAAGTCCAGACTAGATGGTCCAGACCTTCGGCGGAGGCCGGGCGGCTACACTCAGAGGACGCCCCCAGGGAAGTGTCATGGCCGCCTCGCGCACCAGCGACGTCACCCTCAAGATTCCGCGCCCACTCTACGAGCGCCTGCGCACCGTTATCGAGGGCACCGGGTTCCGCTCGGTGACCGAGTTCTGCGTCTACGTGCTCCGCGACCTCGTCTCGGCCCACGGCCCCGCGGACGGCGACGAGCTGACCCACGAGGAGGTCGCCGCCATCCGCCGTCGGCTCCGCGCTCTCGGCTACCTGGAGGACTGAGGGATCAAGGTTCTGATCGTCGGGCTCGACTGCGCCGAGCCGTCGCTCCTGCTCGAGCGCTGGCGCGACGAGCTGCCGACCCTCTCCGGTCTCATGGAGAGCGGCGCATACGGCCGGCTCACCTCGGTCATCCCGCCGATCACCGTTCCGGCCTGGTCCTGCATGATGGCGAGCCGCACGCCCGGCGACCTCGGCGTCTACGGCTTCAGGAACCGCGCCGACCACTCCTACGACGCACTCTTCATCGCCAACGGGACGGCGATCAAGGAGCCGCGACTCTGGGACTACGCGACCCGGGCGGGCAAGCCCTCCGTCGTCCTGGGGGTGCCCGGCACCTTTCCGCCGCGCCCGCTCAACGGCGTCATGGTGGGCTGCTTCCTGACGCCCACGACGGACAGCGCGTACACCTTCCCTCCGATGCTGAAGCGCGAGATCGAGCAGGTGATCGGCGAGTACGTCCTTGACGTTCGCGACTTCCGCACCGAGGACAAGGACTACCTCCTGCGGCAGGTCTACGAGATGACCGACCGGCGCTTCGCGCTCGCGGAGCACCTCCTCGTCTCGAAGCCCTGGGAGCTCTTCGCCATGGTGGAGATGGGCGTGGACCGCATGTACCACGGCTTCTGGAAGCTCATGGATCCCGAGCATCGCAAGCACGAGCCGGGCAACCGCTTCGAGCACGCCATCCTCGACTACCACAAGCACGTGGACGAGCTCATGGGGCGCCTGCTGGCGCACGCGGACGAGGACACCGCCGTCTTCGTCGTCTCCGACCACGGCGGCAAGCGCATGGACGGCGGCATCCGGATCAACGAGTGGCTGCGACGGGAACGGCTCCTCGCGACCCTCACCAGCCCCGACACCGCCGTGCCGCTGCGCGAGGCGGGCATCGACTGGACGCGGACGACCGCTTGGGGCGAGGGCGGTTACTACTCCCGCATCTTCCTCAACGTCCAGGGCCGGGAGCCCGAGGGCATCATTCCGGCGGCCGACTACGAGCGGGTTCGCGACGACCTCGCGCGCCGCATTGCGGCGATCCCCGACGAGAACGGAAACCCGCTCGGAACCCGCGTGCACGTCCCGGAGCAGCTCTACGAGGAGGTGAACGGCGTCGCGCCCGACCTGATCGTCCACTTCGGCGACCTCTTCTGGCGGTCTGTTGGCACCGTCGGCGGCGACGAGGGGATTCACAGCTTCGAGAACGACACGGGGCCCGACGACGCCAACCATGCGCAGGATGGGCTCTTCGTGCTCACGGCGCCGGGAGTCGCGCCGGGGCTGCGCGAGGGCGCGCATCTCCTGGACGTGGCCCCGACGGCCCTCGAGCTCATGGGGCTCGAGGTTCCGGCCGCAATGCGCGGTCGGAGCCTCCTCGCCTAGCCGATCGCGCGCCAGGAGACGAGCTCGTGGCCGAGCTCGGGCGCGGCGGCTGCCAGGCGGGCGGCCGAGCGACACTCGTCTGCCCGCCAGTCGTCGGGCCCGGGGTGGACGCCTACCTCCATCGTCGAGCCTGGAAGGCTGCCGATGCGGTCAAGGAGCTCGTCCGCCCACGCGAGGTCGCCCGTGCTCGCCGGCATGTAGAAGTGGTCGGTCGTGCGGAACGCACGCCGAAGCGGCCGGCGCCAGAGCGATCCCACCCAGTAGGTAGCTCCGGCGAGGGGTCGGGTCAGGTAGACGTCCTGGACGCTGCGGACGCGCTCGATCCCGAAGCGAGGGAGAACGTTTGCGAGGGCCCTCCGGAACGGCGCCAGCTTGTGCAGGTGGCGGTGCGAGTCGACGTGGGAGATCGCGACTCCTGCGTCACGCACGAGGGCGAGCTGAGCGGTGATCTCGCGCTCGATCTGATCGACCGGGAGGCGCCGCAGGAGCGCGCGGAGACGCACCGGTGTCGTCGGCGGAAAGCGGCCCCCTTCCTCGACGAGCGCCGCGACCTCCTCGGGCGCGGCGGCGCAGCGCTCGTCGCCGTCTCCCACGAACGTGAGGTGCACGCCGAAGCTCTTGTCGGACCGCTCGCGCGCGTAAGCAAGCGCCTCGGCGGCCGCCGGCATCGTGGGCATGATCGTCGCGCTCGTCACCGTGCCGGCCTCGAGGCAGCGAATGGTGGCCGAGACCGTCTCGGCCGAGGCCCCGAAGTCGTCGGCGTTCACGACGATGCGCACGTGGCGTGTGCTCTAGACGAGTCGAAGGTCGACGGCCGGCGGCGACAGCTCGCGCGCCCGCAGGCCCATCGCAGCGATCATGAAGAAGAGGAGCGTGCACTGGACGAAGTAGAAGGCGTCGAACAGCGCCATGCTCACTGCGAACCCAGCCGCGGAGACGCAGCAGGCTGCCATCAGATCGCTCGCATGGCCGACCCGCCTTCGGGCCGCACGCGCGAGCTTCACCACGCTCCCCCAGACGAACCAGACCACGGCTACGAACCCGAGGAGGCCGGTGGTCACGACGGTGTTCAGGTACTGATCGTCGAAGATGAGCTCCACCGTCGAGAGGTCGGTCACCCCGGGCGGAGCATCGCTCGGGACCGTCTGCTCACCTATGCCGGCCCCGACAAGCGGTGACTCGCTCCAGATCTTGAGTCCCGGGTCGAGATCCGCGAGCCGTCCCGAACCTCCCTCGCCGGCTCTGCCCTGGAGGTCCGAGACGAGCCCTTCCTCGGGGAATATCGACTTGTAGATGCCTCCCAGCGCTCCAGGGGTCAGGAAGTGGACGACAATGGGAAGAAGAAGCAGGAGCGGCGCGAATCGGGCGACCGCCCTGCCCCGAACCAGCAGCGCGAAGACGATCATCGTGACGATCATGGCGACCGTCGTCCTCGAGACGGTGCTGAGGGCACCCGCGGCGCACACGATCGCCGCTCCGAACCAGAGCCTCGACCGGAACACGGTGGACGCGCGGCCGGCCAGGTAGACGGCCAGCGGCAGCATCATGAGCAGGGCGACGCCCAGCGCGATCGGGTGCTGTGCGGAGCCGTAGACCCGGATCAGCCCGCCGCGGGTCTGGTCCACCTCGCGCGGCTGGTAGTCGAGCAGTGGAATCCACTGGTGGAGGTGGTCAAAGACGTTGTACGTGAAGCGCGAGTCGTAGACCGCGGTGACCGCCACGACGGCGCCCCCGATGACGAGCGCGCGAATGAGCTTGTCGATCGCCGGGATCGAATCGAGCGTGGAGGTCACAAGCAGGAAGACGAGCACGAAGCTCAGGAAGAAGGAGAGCGACTTGAGCGCCTCCGGCTCCGCGGAACCCGCATTGAGCTCGCTGAAGTTCAAGATCTGGGTCGCGAAGATGACCCCGGTGAAGAGGATGAGCGGATAGGCCTGCCCGCCGGCGGACAGGTGCGACCTGCCTACGATCAGGCCGATCAGCCAGGCGAAGACGAGCAGGATCAGGAACGCCCTGTACGGCTCCAGGTTGAACGGCAGATCGACCGGGAATGAGTACGTCTTGATGGGGACGAACCAGACGAGGAGCGCGAGGCTGGCCATCATGTTCGACCACGTGAACACCGGAACCGCCGTGTCCCGCACAGCGAGCAGGCAGGCGAGGAGGAGCACGAGCGCACCTCCTATCGTCGCCTGCGGTCCGAAGGGGATAGTTACGGCGAGAGCGAGCGTCCCGAAGGCTGCCAGCGCGAGCGGGACGCCACGCCGAGCCGGCGACGGCTGGGTGTAGGACGCCAAGCAGACCGCCCCGCTAGACCCGGGACCTGGTCTGCGCGTGCCTTTCCGGCTCGGCTGCCGATGCGGCCTCGCCGCGCTCGGGCTCCTCGACCGGTGCCGCCGCTCCCCTACGCAACCCGCGCAGACTGATGCCGGCCGGGAAGAGCCCCGCCGGGAAGAGCCTGTCCAGGAGGATCGCCAACGCCACGAAGGCGGCGGCGATCACGAGGAAGAGCATCAGCGGAAGGCTCAACGAGGTGCCACCGGACCCGACAGCGCCTTCGGGCGTCTGGAGCTCCTGGATGAGAATCCGATCCCTTCGGCTGAGTGCCGCGTCGTCCTGCAACTCGTCGACGTAGACGAGGAACGCGGCCACCGTCGCTTTCGTGATCTCGACTGCGTTGGCGCTCGTATCCGCGTGACCGTAGACCTCGACGACTGGAACCTGCGAGAGCTCGAAGCGGCTCGGAGAGCTCACCTCGTAGATCGCGCGCGACGTGATCGATCCTGGAAGCGGTCCGGCCATCTCGTTCCGGAGCTTCAGCACCTCGTCTGATGCAATGAGTATCGGATAGAGGTTCGCCGCAGTGATGAGCGTGCTGATGTCCGGCGAGTTCGAGTACACGGACACGCTGCCGTCTGGACCGGTCACCTCGTTGTCGACCCTTGTGCGGAGGTAGGGCGCTTGGTCGCTCGTGACCAGAAGCCGTGAGTAGGCTGTATACGTGGTTCCCGCCTTTTTCTCGACGGTCGGCGGGAAGGAGAAGAGGTCGATCCGGTACACGGACATCAGGGCGGCGATCGTCGCGACCCCCAGGCCCAAAACTAGGAGCCACCAGAACCGCTTGAGCGCGCGCACGTACTGGTTCGACGCCAGGAGCGGCGCCTTCAGGACACCGAGCGGCCCGTCGCGCGCGCCCGACTGCGGCGCGCCGCAGCAGTCGCAGAAGCGTGCGTCTTGGGAAATCTCGTGGCCGCAGTTAAAGCAGGACATCTAGAATCAGAATCAGTCGCCGTACCCCGGGGACAGGCTCCAGCTAGGCATGTCGCAGTGTAGCTTGCTTACGGCACACCGTCCTCCATTTTCGGGCTAGGTTCTCCGGACTTCCGGCTAGGTTCTTGTCCGGGTTGTGCATAGGGGCCAGCGAGAGTCACCGTCGGGGCTCCGCTGCGAGACGGGAGCCGGAGATAGGGCCGCGCCCGGCCGTCAGTCGCCCTCAGCCAGTCGTTCTCGCACGTCTCCGAGGTCGACAACGACGCGCGATACCTCTGGTCGCGGCGTCGGTCATCGAGAGGAAGTCCCTTCTCCGGTCACGTCCCGACAGGAAGGATCCTCGCGCGGGAGCACTTGGTTGCCCGCGTTCACCATCTCCACAACTCCCGGCTCGACCCGAATTGCGCGAAAGCGACCGGTGCAGATGGTCGTCCTCCGCGCGCCCGAGCGGATGGAGTCGCCGTTGAAGAGGGTCTGCGCAGAGTTCGGGCCCAAGATGCACCCTTCGCAGACGACGTCTGTAGGGGTAGCAGCACCCAGGCTGCTCTCCGCCAGGAATAGATTTGCGTTGCCGAGACAGTCGACCCGGAGGTTGCGGAACCTGATCGACCGCCCTCCCATGACCTGGATGCCGTCCTGGTGGTACCCGCCGGCGATGTCGTGACACTTGACGTACCCCGACTCGATCACGAGATCGTGGGCGACCTTCCCATGGTTCTGCACCTTGATCCCGTCGGCCGTCCAGGTCTCGACCTCGATCCGGCCGATGCGGCCGGTGCAGTTCTCGTCCAGGCTGACGGCGTCGTCGATGGTCGTCCTCATCGTCACGCGAACGAGATCGAGGTCCACCGGGCCGCTGCAGCGAAACTGACGGTTCTCGAAGACCCTGGTCTTTCCGGGAGCGGGCTCGGGGGTGGACGTCGCGACCGGCTCGGAGGGCACCGCGGCCGGCTCGTCGGACGAGCCCGAGCACGCGGACAGAGCCGCCACGGCCACGGCCGCGCACGCAAAGGCCGCGAGGCCCCGGTCGAGTGTCGCGCCGAAACGCCGCAGCCCTCGAGCAGGCTTGACCCCTCGTCTGGGCAAGTCGACGAGCTTAGCAAGCCGCTCTCCCCATGCCCGCGCGGCCGGAGTCACCCCGTCGTCTCGAAGAACGATGTGACGAAGGGGACGACGATGTCGACGATCTCCTCCTGCTCCTCCGGAGGCAATCCGTCGAACGTCGTCAGGGGCCCGCCGGCGATCATCTTGAGCTCGAACCGGGATCGCTCGTCCGCGGAGAGTCCGGCGACCGCCGCGTCGATGCTCTTCTGCGCGCGACCGCTGTAGTGGTCCTCGTGGGCGTTCCGGGCGCCGTACAGGAACACGAGGCGTGCCCGGTCGAGGTGCGCGAAGGCTCCGGCGACGCGACGCGCGGGCGTACGGGCCCCGAGGAGGCGCCGAGCGGGCGCCAGGACCCGGCGGAGCGTCGCGTTCGAGCGGACGAGCGCGCCGACGCGGCCGTCGCGCACGCCGCGGCTCATGCGCCCCAGGCCGCCCACGTCGAGGATCGGAGGAGCCAGGCAGACTGCTCCCGTGCAGGAGGGATCCTCGACGAGGGAGAGCGCGATCCGGCTCCCGTAGCAGGTTCCCACCTCGGCGAACGGCTTCACGTCGAGGGCTTCGCGAGCCACGTCGAGCGCCGCGCGCGCCTGGGCAGTGGTGGCCGCGATCTCCGCAGGATCCCACCGCGCGACGAGGCCCGGGCTGTCGCCCGACCCCGCGTAGTCCAGGCGAACGGAGGCAAGCCCCTCCCCGGCCAGGCGCTCGGAGAGCCGGGCCGACAGCGTCGAGCCGATGGCGATGTGGCGGCCGGTCCCGGAAAGGAGAAGCACGACCCCTCGGGGTGGCTGCTCCTCGGGGGCCGTCACGACCGCCGCCACGCGATCTGCCCCGGCGGCGACGAAGACGGGAAACTTCCTCATGCCGGCGCGGAGGCCGTGGCCCGGTCGAGCGCCCAGTCGGCGACCGCTTGAGCCACCTTCTGGTCGAGCTCGAGTCGGGTGTCGTGTCTCAGCAGGCCCGCCTCGCGGTAGTAGTACTCGCCGAGAGGCGCATAGAGAGGATCGGCGATCCCCGCGACAGTGACGTCGCCCCCAAGCTCCGCCAGGCGGTCGCGGAGCTTTTCGAGCGCCGGCCCCGGCACGCCCGACGGCGAGATGCCGAGCAGAAGCGATGACCCGGCGAACGCGTGCATCTTCTCGACCAGGTCGACGTCCGCAATCGCCTCGTAGGCGTCCTGCGTGAGCTGCAAGCCGCGGATCGTCACGCGTCCCGCGGAGGAAAGCTCGCTCTTCGGGCCGTCTCCGTCGGCCTCCTCGTCGCCCATGAGCCGTGCGACGGCCTCCCGGCGCAGCAGCTCGCGCGCGTACTGCCGCCCGCGCACGACCGGCTCGACCAGCGCGAGACCGGAGACGTCGAGCCGCTCGGCCCCGAGCGCCGCGACGGCTCCGCCGAACAGCACCCCGGCGAGGCCCACCTCCCTCGCGCCGCGGCCGCGGAGAAGGTCGACCGCCTCCTCGAGCTCGGCCAGGCGCGCCGGCAGGGAGATCTGGGCGTGTTGCGGGCCGATGTCCGGCCTGATGCGCGCGACGTCGAACCCGGCGCCGGCGAGCCGTCGCGCGACGAGTGCCTCCAGGCGCCGCAGGTTGCCCTGCTCGGGCCCGACGGTCGGGCAGATCGCCCACGCCCGGGGGCGCGCCTCCCGCAGGGGGCCGGCGAGGAGCGCCAAGGCCCCGCCCGGGCCGAGCCGCCGCTCGGCGAACTCCTCGAAGAAGCCCCCCTCCGGGTCCTCGTAGCGGCGAAGCGCGCTGAGCGTGTGCCTGCTGGACGACATCCCGGTTAACGTCTTATATACGAAGCCTCCGGGGTTCCTATGGATTTCGACCTGACCGACGAGCAGCGCGCCCTGCGAGACTCGATCCACGAGTTCGCGAGCCGCGAGCTGAATGCCGACGTCGTCGAGCGCGACAAGACAGCCACGTTCTCGCGCGAGGCGTGGCAGAAGTGCGCCGACATGGGCCTCCTGGGGCTCCCCGTGCCGGAGGAGAACGGCGGCTCGGGGGCCGGCGCGCTCACCACGATCGTCGCGCTCGAGGCGCTCGGCCGCGGCTGCACCGACAGCGGGCTGATCTTCTCGGTCAACGCACAGATGTGGGCCTGCGAGACTCCGATCGTCCGCTTCGGCACCGAGGAGCAGAAGCAGCGCTGGCTCCCCGGCCTCTGCGACGGCTCCGTGATCGCCGCGCACGGGATGAGCGAGCCCGGCTCCGGCTCGGACGCCTTCAGCCTCAGCACGACCGCGCGGCACGAGGACGGCGGGTACGTCCTCGACGGCTCGAAGACCTTCGTCACGAACGCCCCCGAGAGCGACCTCTTCCTCGTCTTCGGGACGATCGACAAGGAGCTCGGGTTCGCCGGCGTCACCGCGTTCCTCGTCGAGCGCGGCACGCCCGGGCTCTCGGTCGGCAAGCCCCTCTCGAAAATGGGCCTGCGGACGTCGCCGATGGGCGAGCTCTTCTTCGACGGGTGCGTGGTGCCGGAGGAGAACGTCCTGGGCAAGCCCGGGCAGGGCATGCTCGTCTTCGACTCGTCGATGGTGTGGGAGCGGAGCTGCATCCTGGCAAGCACGGTCGGCACCATGGCACGGCAGCTCGAGCGCTCGCTCGACTACGCACGGGAGCGCCGGCAGTTCGGGCGGTCGATCGGGAGCTTCCAGGCCGTGTCGCACAAGCTCGTGGACATGAAGGTGCGCCTGGAGACGGCCCGCCTGCTGCTCTACCGGCTGGGCTGGCTGATCGACCGAGGCGAGTCGGCGACCGTCGAGTCCGCGCTCGTGAAGCTGTACCTGAGCGAGTGCTACGTCCGCTCGAGCCTCGACGCGCTCCAGGTGCACGGCGGGTACGGCTACATGACCGAGTACGAGCTCGAGCGGGACGTGCGCGACGCGATCGGGAGCCGCCTGTACTCGGGGACGTCCGAGCTCCAGTACGAGGTTGCGGCGAAGGGCATGGGCCTGTGAGGCTCCTCCACGACCTGCTCACGGAGTCCGCGGCGGCCCATTCCGACCGCGTGGCGGTCGTCGACGGCGACCGCAGCCTCACCTACGCGGAGCTCGATGCCGGCTCGAACAGGCTCGCGCACCTTCTTCGGGAGTGCGGCGTGCAGCATCGCGACCTGGTCGGCCTCTACCTCGACAAGTCGCTCGAGAGCCTGCTCGGCATCTACGCGATCCTCAAGCTCGGCGCCGCGTACGTCCCGCTCGACCCGGCGGCGCCCCCGGCCCGCCTGGCGACGATTGCCGCAAACGCCGGCCTGCGCTGCCTCGTCACGGGCGCCGAGAAAGCCGAGCTCTGGCGCGAGCTGCTGCAGGGGGGAGCGCCCGTGGAGGTCCTCGTGGCGCCGTTGGCACGCGACGGCGAGATCGAGGCGCCGGAGGGAGCGCGGCTGGTGACCGGATCGGAGCTGGACGGGCGATCCGACGCGCCCCCAGAAGGCGTGCCCCGCTCCGACTCCGACCTCGCGTACATCCTCTACACGTCCGGATCGACCGGCGTCCCCAAGGGCGTCATGCTCTCGCACGAGAACGCGCTCGCGTTCGTGGACTGGGCGGCGGAGGAGTTCGGCGTTACTGCCGAAGACCGGCTCTCGAGCCACGCTCCGCTCCATTTCGACCTCTCGGTCTTCGACCTCTTCGCCGCCGCTCGGGTCGGCGCCGCCGTCGTGCTCGTCCCCGACGGGCTCTCGCTCTTCCCGCTCGAGCAGGCGAGGTGGATTCGCGACACGGGCATCACCGTGTGGTACTCGGTGCCGTCGATCCTGACCTTGCTCGTGCTCCGCGGAAAGCTGGCCGAGGTCGGGCTCCCAGCCCTCCGCACGATCCTGTTCGCCGGCGAGGTGTTCCCTACCAAATACCTGCACGCGCTCATGGAGCTTCTCCCCCACGTCCGCTTCGCGAACCTCTTCGGGCCGACGGAGACGAACGTGAACACGTGGTACGAGGTCCCGCGCTGGGACGGCGAGCCGCCCGCCTCGATCCCGATCGGCAAGCCGGTGCGCGACGTCGAGATCTTCGCGGTGGCGGAGGACGGGTCGATCCTCGAGCAGGGAGAGACCGGAGAGATGCACGTCCGCGGCCCGACCGTCATGCAGGGGTACTGGGGCGACCCGGAGCGGACGGAGGCGACCCTCTTCCACGGTTGGGGCCCGGGCTCGAGCCCGTACCCGACCTACAAGACCGGAGACGTCGCCTACGTCGACGAGAACGGCGACTGGATCTTCCTCGGGCGGCGGGACTCGCAGATCAAGAGCCGGGGGTACAGGATCGAGCTCGGAGACGTCGAGGCGGCCCTGGATCAGCACCCCTCGGTGCTAGAGTGCGCCGTCGTGCCGATCCCGGACGAGGTGGTGACGAACCGGATCAAGGCGTTCGTCGTCACCAACGGCGACATCGGCCCGGAGGAGCTCGTGACGTTCGTCTGCGAGCGGCTCCCGCGGTACATGGCGCCCGAGCTCTTCGAGTTCCGTGAGGCTCTGCCGCGCTCCTCCACCGGTAAGGTCGACCGGCGCGCGCTCGCCGCGGCGCCCGTGGAGGCGACCCGTGTCGACTGATCGGACCGCCGAGAGGATCAAGCAGCTGATGGTCGAGAACCTGACGTACAGCGGCTCCTGGAACGAGGTCGACGAGGACTACCCGCTCCTGGCGAAGCACGTGATCGACTCGCTGGGCATGCTCAAGCTCGTCTCGGTGATCGAGGAGGAGTTCGACGTCGAGATCGACGACGACGACGTCGTCCCCGCCAACTGGAAGACGATCGGGGACATCGCGGCGCTCGTCGAGTCGAAGCGCTCCTCTCCCGATTGACGCGGTGGACGTTCGCGAGCAGGTCGAGCTCGAGGCCATCGAGGCCAACCGCGCCTCCTCGTGGCTGACCGACGAGGCGGTCGCCGTCGCCCTCGAAGCGGCGGGGGCGCTCGTGCGCGAGCGGCGCACGGCCGTCCTCGCGGCGAACGCGTCTGACTACGACGCCGCCTCCCGCCACCTGGACGAGGGCACGCTCGACCGCCTGCGCCTGGACGAGAGGCGGATCGAGACCCTCGCCGCGCAGGTTGAGGCGACCGCCGCGATCGAGCCGCTCGAGCGCGAGATCGGCTCCCGGACGCTCGCGAACGGCCTCGAGGTCAGCGAGCGTCGGATTCCGATCGGCACCGTCGGCGCCAACTTCGAGGCGAGGCCGAACGTGGCACTCGATATCGCAGGCCAGCTCCTCAAGAGCCTCAACGCCGCTGTCCTCCGGACCGGCGGGGCTGCGCTTCGCACCGTGAACACGCTCGTCGACGACGTCCTCCGACCGGCGCTAGAGCGGGCCGGCCTGCCGCCGGGGGCGGTCGGCCTCGTCCGCACGCCCGACCACGAGGGCGCACGCGCCCTCGTCTCGTTGCCGCGGCAGATCCCGCTCGTCATCCTGCGCGGGAGCGGGGAGACCACGGCCGCCCTCGCTCGGCTCGCCGCGGAGAACGGGGTCCGCGCCCTGGCGCACGCGGAGGGCGGCGGCGTCCTCTACGTCCACGAGAGCGCCGACCGCGAGCGCCTCCTGGCAATCGCCGAGGCGAGCCTCGACCGGATCGGCGTTTGCAACCGGCTCAATCTCGCCCTCGTCGACGTCCGGGCGCCGGAGGGAACGCTGGAGGCGCTCCTGGCGCTCTTCGCGCGGCTCGGCCTCGACGTCTACGGGACTCCGCGGGCGGGGAGCCGGGCCGACCTCCTCCCGCTCGAGACCCGGCTCGGCCACGAGTGGGCAAACGACCCGGACCACACCGCGAGCGTCACGGTCGACCTCGTCGACGGTCTCGACGAGGCCGTCACGCTCGCCAACCAGGAGACGTCGGGGCTCGCCGCGGGGATCGTCGCCGAGGACGAGTCCGCGGCGCGGGCGTTCCTCGAGAGCTACCGCGGCACGGCGGCCGCATGGAACGCCTCGACGAGGTTCGTCGACGGTTTCGAGCTCACGAGCGCACCGGAGACGGGCATCAACGTCGGCCGCGAGCCCGGCCCGCGTGGGCCCGTCACGTACCGCGACCTCTGGCTCCGCCAGTACCGGATCGTCGGCGACGGCACCCAGAAGCGGTGACGCGAGGGCACCCCGTCGTCGTCAAGCTCGGCACGAGCCTGGTCGCCGGGCGCGGCGGCCGCCTGCGGCGCACGGTTCTCAGCCATCGGGCACGCGAGATCGCCGGGCTGGTACAGGAGGGTACGCCGGTGGTCGTCGTGTCCTCCGGGGCGATCGCGCTCGGCCTGCCGAGGCTCGGCCTGACCCGGCGGCCGGCAAGCGTCCCGAAGCTCCAGGCAGCCTCCGCCCTCGGCCAGGCCCGCCTGCAGGCTGCGTGGGATGCGGCGCTCGGACGCCACGGGATCCAGGCGGCGCAGATCCTCCTCACCGCCGGCGACATCGCCGAGCGGGCCGCCTACGTGAACGCGCGAAACGCCTTCTCGGCGCTGTTCCGTCTCCGGGCGGTGCCGATCGTGAACGAGAACGACGCGACCGCGACCGACGAGATCACCTTCGGCGACAACGACGCGCTCGCCGCGCAGGTCGCAGTGCTGGTGCGGGCTCGGCTGCTGGTCCTCCTGACGGAAGTCGAGGGCGTGTACTCACAGGCTCCCGGGTCTCCCGAAGCGCAGCTGATCCCGGAGGGCTCCGCCGCCCACGCGGCCGTCCTGGGCGACGCGTCCCCGACCGGCAAAGGCGGTATGCGCAGCAAGGTCCTCGCCGCCGAGATGGCCGCGTCGGCGGGGATCCACACCGTCATCGCCGGAGGCGCCGGCGAGGCCGTGCTCGAGCCGATCGTGGCCGGAGAGGCACGCGGGACCGTCTTCGAGCCGCGCAGTCACGAGCATTCCGCCTTCAAGCTCTGGCTTCGCTTCGGCAAGCCCGTCGCGGGTCGGTTGCACGTCGACGAGGGTGCACGACGGGCGGTGGCCCGTGACGGCGCGAGCCTGCTCGCGATCGGCGTCGAGCGCTGTGAGGGGAGGTTCGAGCCGGGCGACGCGGTCGAGCTCGTGGGGCCGGACGGAGCCGCCTTCGCCAAGGGCATCGCGAGCGTGTCCGCGGCGGAGGTCGAGGGCCGCCCCCGCGACGTCGAGGCCGTCCACCGCGACCGACTCGTTGCGTACTGAGCTCGGCTCCTGCCTAGCTCGGCGGGCTCGAGACCCAGCGATTCCGCCGGCGATCCCAGCGCTCGCACGTGATGCCGGACGTGCTTACGCCTGGTGATCTCAGTTCGCACGGCGGCGCGCTGGAGAACCCACGGCACCTGCGATCCGTGCCGTCCACCCGTCCTGACCGGAACTTCGCGCCGACGACGCTGCCGCTGCCCAGGCCCGCGAGGAGCGCGTGGTTGCAGGCGATGTACTTGCCGCGGACGACGTCGATGTTCTGCGGGGTATAGCCCGAAGCGCCCGAGTAGAACAAGGCGCCGCCGGCTCCCTGGCAGGTCGACTTCCCGCGCCGGTAGCGCCCGACCGTGAAGTCGACGAACGTGATGTCGCGGCCGCCCTGGAGCTGGACGCCGTCCTGGTGCACATGGCGGGAGTACCTGGGCCCGCAGTCGACGTCGCCCGTGACCTGGATGCCCGCGTCGTAGCCGGCCCGCTGGCGCACCTTGAACGCGTCGACGCCGGGACCGTGGGTCCGGCCGTTCCCCTTCACCTTCACGATCAGGTCGATCGTGTTCGGGTCCCCGTCGCCGGCGCAGCCGGTGTCGAGGTCGATCGCGCCGGCCCTGCGGAACCGACGGCCCTTGCTGAACTTGACCTTGACCTTGAGGGGCAGCCGTCCCCACCGGCTCAGCGGACGGGTGCAGTGGAACGCGCGGTTCCTCCGGACGATCTTGGTGCCGGGATCGCAGTTACTGGTGCTCGCCACGGTGCAGTCGAACAGCGCCGTCTCGGCCAGCTCAGAGCCCTCGGCGGTGGCCGCCCCGGCGGACGGAACCGCTGCCGCCGAGGCTGTCAGAATGGCTGCGAGAACGAAGACGTGTCTGAAACGCATGGAAAGACCCGGGGTGCCGAAGCGGCCGGAGGGTAGCAAGACCAGCCGACGCTCCCCGGGTCGATGGCAGCCGATTTCCACCGCTGAGCAGGTAGAAACCGGCCTTTGTAAACAATGGTTGAAAATTCCAGCCCCAACGAACCCGTGAGACCTGCCGCGCCGGGACGCACGGACGTGCTGCTCGTCTGCTCGACCGGGGGTCACCTCCTCCAGCTGCTCGCCCTCCGTGACGCCTGGGACGGGTTCTCCCGCGTCTGGGTCACGTTCGACAAGAGCGACGCGCGCTCGCTCCTCGCGGCTGAGCGCGTCGTCTTCGCCCACGGACCGACGAACCGCAACTTCGGCCTCGTCGCAGTCAAGAACCTGCTCCGGAACGGGGTGGTCGCCTTCCGCCTCCTCCGCGCCGTGCGCCCGCGGGTCGTGCTGACGACGGGCGCCGGGGTCGCGGTTCCCTTCGCCTGGCTGGGACGCCTGCTGGGGGCCCGGGTGGTGTACGTCGAGAGCCTCACTCGCATCGACCACCCGTCGCTCAGTTGCCGCCTCATCGCGCCGGTTGCGACCAGGATCTACGCGCAGTGGCCGGAGCTCACCCGAGCGGTGCCTCGGGCCCGCTACCTCGGCAGCGTCGTCTCGGGGTCGTGATCTTCGTCACCGTCGGGACGAACGAGGCCCGCTTCGACCGCCTGCTCGAGGCGCTCGAGGGTCTTCCCGTCGACGCCGAACTCTTCGTGCAGCACGGCCCCTCGCCGATCCGCCCGGCGGGCGCCACGTGCACGGACTACGTCAGCTTCGAGGAGATGGCCGAGAGGATGAGGCGGGCGGAGACCGTCGTCACGCACGCGGGCGTGGGCTCGGTGCTCACCGCGCTCCTGAACGGGACCCGGCCGATCGTCGTCCCTCGCCTGGAGCGCTACGGCGAGGCGGTCGACGACCACCAGCTCCAGTTCGGCCGGCGGGCGAGCGAGGCCGGCTTCGTGACGCTCGTCGAGGACACGGACACGCTGGTCGCCGCGATCGCCCGGCAGCAGGAATCGCCGCCGCCCTCTCCGCGACCCGACGACAGGCTCGTGGCGGACCTGCGCAGCTTCCTCGCGGACGCAACCGGCCACGACGGCCCTTAGAACTACTCGATGTAGCCGAGCCCGCGGAGACGCTCCTCCACGACGGCCGTCTCGCCCTCGGCGTACTCCTCCGTCTCCCCCGGCCGGATGTCCGCAACGTCCTCGTACTCGGGCGGCCGGCGCTCGAGGAGATCCGGATCGATCGCCTCGAGGAGGATGCGGCCCTCGAGCTCCGTCGGCACCGGCTCCTCGAGCAGGTAGAGGAGGGTCGGCGCGACGTCCTGGATCGCGGCCGACAGCTTCACTCCTGAGCGCGCGGAGGGGCCAGCGAGGACGACGAGCCCTGCGTGGCGGTGGCTGCCCACGTACGAATGCTCGCTTCCGGGCTCGATCTCGATGCGGTCCCAGATCGAGTCCGAGCGGCTCTTCAGGTTCCCCTTGCCGAGCCACGCGTACTCCTCGAACTCGACCAAGAGGTCCGGCACCTTGTCCAGCTCGGCGCCTTCGAAGAGGTCCTCGCGCCGGTGCACCGCTGCCACGATCCGCTCGCCTTGCGGCCCCCGCAGGTCGAGGAGCTTCGCCGCGATGTCGTCTCGGACGCGGTCGTACTCCTCGCCGGGCGCGACGACTCCGCTCGCTTCGCGGCCGCTGACGTTGACGACGATGTTCCCGAAGGTCCCGTAGGCGAACGCCCGGGTGTTCTCCCAGTCGATCGCCGAGTACTCCTCCCGTTCGTAGGCGCGCTCCCGAAGTGCGGGCAGCCGCTTCTTGACGGTGGAGCGGAGGCCCTGCGGGACGTGCCGGCGGAGCTCGAAGAGCCGGTCGACCGCGCGACGGTCGAGCCGCGCGCTTCCGGGCACGAACGTCAGGTAGCCCTGGCTCGCAAGCCAGGCGTTGAGGTTGACGACGCCGTGGAGGGGGCCCGCTCCATGGTCGGAGACGATCACCACGTCGTGGCCCGGCCCCAGCCACTCGAGCAGGCGACCAAGGCGCTCGTCGAGGATCCGGTACACCTCGGCGAGCGGGCTCTCGGCGCCGTCTCGCTCCCAGTCGGTCCAGCACAGGTGCTGGATGTGATCCGCCGCCATGAAGACGACGAAGAGAAGGGCGGGCTCGAAGCGCTCGGCGAGCCAGAGCGTGACGTCGACCTTCTGGTCGGCGGCTCGACGGACGATCTCGAGGTCGACGCGCCCGTCCTTGCCGAGCGGAAACCGGTTGTCGAGCTCGATCGAGCCGTAGCGGGCCGCGATCTCCGAGACCAGCTCCGGCGGGTACGTCATTCCCTCCTCCCGGGCGGCGGCGTCGAATCCGGCGACCGAGAACCCCTCGATCCGGGGCGCGGGCCAGGTGAAAGGGATGCCGACGAGGCCCGACCGGCGGCCCTTCGCGGCCAGTCGGTCCCACACGGCCGGGGCCCGGCGGAAGCTCCCGTTCACGAAGCGAAGGCGGTAGCCGCTCTCGTCGCGCTCGGTGAAGTCCCAGATTCCGTGGCGGCCCGCGTTGACGCCGGTGACGAGCGTCGCCCAGGCCTGCGGCGTCAGCGGGTGGGTGGTCGAGCGCAGGACGCCGCCGCTGCCCTCCTCGAGCAGGTGTCCGAGATTCGGGAGGTCGCCTCCGGCCACGAGCGGCTCGACGACGTCGAGCGTGGCCGCGTCGAGGCCGATCACCGTCAGGCGTGGTCTGGGAGTCGTGCCCACTGCTCTCACGGTACTCGGTCCTCGCGGACGCAGCGCGCCTCGCCGGGGCGGCTAGTCCCAGCTATCGTCCGACGCGTTCCAGCGCTGGCAGGTGACGCTGGTCAGCGTCACGTCCGGGGCGTCGCCGGTGCAGGCCGGCGAGCCGGCGAACTGGGCGCAAATCGGGTCGCTGCCGTCCGTCCGGCCGGAGCGAAAGCGCGCGTCGAGGATGTCGCCGGAGCCCAGGCCCATGAAGAGCGAGTGGTTGCAGGCGATGTAGCTCCCCCGCACGACGTCGATGTTCGTGGGGGCGTCGCCGGAGGCGCCCGAGTAGAAGAACGCCCCGCCGGCCCCCTGGCACGTCGAGCGGCCGTCGGCGTAGTCCCCGACCGAGAAGTCGACGAAGGTGATGTTGCGGCCGCCCTGCAGCTGGACGCCGTCCTGGTGCACGTCGGACGCGTACCTAGGCCCGCAGTCGACGTGGCCGGTGAGCTGGATGCCCTCGTTGTAGCCCGCGCCCTGGCGGACCTTGAACGCATCCACGCCGGGACCGTA
>DATIBF010000151.1:0-4617 GCA_035457655.1 Gaiellaceae bacterium | reverse complement strand
GAGCTCGCGGATGCCGGGGAAGGAGGACGCGTCGGGCGAGATGCACCAGGTCGTGAAGCTCTCGACGAGGCCGGCCGGGTCGAGCTCGCGTCGGGCCGACGGGTGGCGGAGGATCGCCTTCACCTCGGACGCGAAGACGAGGTCGCCTCCCAGCTCGGCGACGAAGAGCGGCCGGACGCCGAAGCGGTCGCGCGCCAGGAAGAGCTCCTGGTCGCGGCGGTCCCAGACGGCGAAGGCGAAGTCGCCGTTCATGCGGTCGAGGCAGCCCGGGCCCCACTCGGCGTACGCCTGGGCGATCACCTCGGTGTCGCTCGTGGTGGCGAAGCGCCGGCCGAGGCCCTCGAGGTCGGCCCTCAACTCGACGTAGTTGTAGATCTCGCCGTTCTGCATCACCCAGTAGCGCAGGTCTTCGCTCGCGAGCGGCTGGTCGCCGCCCTCGAGGTCGACGATGGCGAGGCGGTTGTTCGTCATCCCGAAGCGTCCGTCCCGGTAGAGCCCGGTGCCGTCGGGCCCGCGGTGGCGGAGCTCCCCCGCCATGGCCAGGAGGAGCGCCTCGGGCGCGGCCGAGTCAGGGCGCGCGTAGATCCCGGCGATGCCGCACATGTCCCTGACGATACGGGCGGCCCGAAGCCGGGGCAAGGGCAGGATCGGGCGTCGGAAAAACCTGGTCGAAAGCCGAAAGGATCGCTGCTACTCTCAGACGGTCGCCTCGTGAGGTTCCGGGCGACTTCTCTTTGCCCGTCATGCAGAGCCCCGACGCCATCGAGCAGGAAGTCCGCCGGTTCCTGAAGGACAACTTCCCGCTGAGCGCGGACGGTGTCGTCCTCGACCGGGACGACTCGCTGATCGAGGTGGGCGTCATCGACTCGACCGGCGTCCTCGAGCTCATCGGCTTCATCGAGGAGCGCTACGAGGTTCAGATCGCCGACGAGGAGGTTCTCCCCGAGAACCTCGACTCGATCGCGAACATCACCCGCTTCGTCGGCGAGAAGACCGCCGCCTCGAATGGCGCCGGCTGAGCCGCTGACCGCCGAGTCCCTTCGTCTCGCCGACCCGGCGGCGACCGTCGACGAGATCGCCGAGCGCCTGCGCGAGTCCGTCTACAAGGATCTCCGCCGCCGCGGTGCGGTGGTCGGCATCTCGGGCGGCGTCGACTCGAGCCTCTGCGCGTTCCTCTGCGCGCGGGCCTTCGGGCCCGAGCGGGTGCTCGGCGTCCTCATGCCCGAGGGCGAGTCGGCCTCCGACACGCTCGACCTCTCGCAGGTCGCGGCCGAAGCGGCCGGGATCGAGACGGTGCTCGAGGACATCACGCGGCTCCTCGAGGCGGCCGGGTGCTACGAGCGCCGCGACGCGGCCATCCGCACGGTGATGCCCGAGTACGGCCCCGACTGGAGGGCGAAGATCGTCCTCCCTTCGCTGCTCGGCGGCTCGCGCTACAGCCTCTTCACAGTCGTCGCCGAGTCGCCCGAGGGCGAGCGCCGCGAGGCGCGCCTGACCGCGACCGCCTACCGTGAGGTCGTCGCCGCGACGAACTTCAAGCAGCGCGTCCGCAAGATGCTCGAGTACCACCATGCCGACCGGCTCGACTACGCGGTCGTCGGCACGCCCAACCGGCTCGAGTACGACCAGGGGTTCTTCGTCAAGAACGGTGACGGCTCCGCCGACGTAAAGCCGATCGCCCACCTCTACAAGACGCAGGTCTACCAGCTCGCCGAGGAGGTCGGGGTGCCCGCCGTGATCCGCGAGCGGCCGCCGACCACCGACACCTACGCGCTCGAGCAGAGCCAGGAGGAGTTCTACTTCTCCGTCCCGTTCGACAAGCTCGACCTCTGCCTCTTCGCGCTGAACCGTGGGGTGCCCGCGGAAGAGGCGGCCGCCGCGGCGGGGCTCGACACCGAGGTCGTCGAGCGCGTCTACGAGGACATCGAGCGCAAGCGCCGGGCGGCCGCGTATCTGCACGCGCCGCCGCTCCTCCTCGCCGAGCTCGAGCGTTCCGAGACTCCCGCCTAGGCGCCTCTCCTAGACCTTCGAGGGGGCCGGATTCTTTCCACCTTTCCCCAGTCGGCGACGTTCGCTCCGGCGAGCCTGATTCCACAGGTTTCTCCACCGGACTTTGCACACGACGAAAGATGGGCTATGGTCTAAGTCCTTCGTGTAGTCCGATCGAAAGGCGGCCCTTTCGATGAGTCCTTCCGAGCATCGCACTGCGGTACTGCTGGATGAGCATCCCCTCTGGCTGGAGGGGGTGGAACAGGTTCTCGCCCGCATCGGGATCGAGGTCAAGGGAAAGGCGACCTCGCCCGAGCACGCCCTCGCACTGATCGAGGAGCACGGGCCGAGCCTGTTCGTGACCGGGATCGAGATGTCGACCGGCCAGATGGACGGCCTCGAGTGCCTCTCGCTCGCCAAGCAGCGGGCGCCTGAGCTCAAGGTAATCGTCCTCTCCGCGTTCGCCGATCCCCAGTACGTCGACGCGGCCCTCGCCGCGGGCGCCGAGGCCTACGTCTTGAAGACGGCGCACGCGGACGACCTCGCGTCGGCCATCCGGCAGGCGTTCGACCACTCGATCTACCTCGCCCGGGGGCACAACGGCAAGCGCCAGCGCTCCCGCGAGTCGATCGAGGAGGCCTGGGGCCTCACGCGCCGCGAGCTGGAGATCCTCACGCTCGTGGCCGAGGGCCATTCGAACGCGCAGCTCGCGCGCATGCTCTGGGTCACGGAGCAGACCGTGAAGTTCCACCTGTCGAACATCTACCGGAAGCTGAACGTCTCCAACAGGACGGAAGCGAGCCGGTGGGCGCAGGTGCACGGGCTGCTGCCGCTCCAGACGGCGCAGAGCACCGCGGCGGCTTAGAGCCACCAACCGCCCAGCACGTTCTCAGAAACGGAACGCGGCCACCCCCCGACCAATCGGGGGCGGCCGCGCGCGCCCTGGAGGAGCGCCCAGACAATCTCGCCGACGTCGGCGCGCGCGTCTATCCCCCGGATGGGGGAGGCGGGCCTCTCGCGTTCAGGCAGGGGGAAGCGGGCCATCCCGCTTGGTCTCCGGGAGGACCCGCTCACCCCGAGGCGAGGGCCTGTCAGAGGGAAGGCTCACGACGCCCTCGCTGATCGAGCGTCGGCTGCGGCCAACCGGCGCTCTGTGTCACGCGAGCCTACTGGACCTGCCGGGCGACGGCTACTGGTCGTTCGGCGAGACTCCTCCGAGGGTGTCAACGTCTGAGCGGCGGCGCAGCCGCACAGGCTCAGAAAGGGAGGAAGGGAGCGGCGAAGCTGCTGCCTTCCGTTCACTCAGATCCTTTTAACCGGCGGCGTCAGAACACCGGGCGACGGCCCTGCGTCTTCGCCGTCGCCACGACGATCCTGTAAACGATGTCTCAGCCTTCGCGGCTGCGCCGCATCGCTGAGACTCAGAAGACGGGCGTTTCGCGCCACGTGCCCCAGACCTCGCGGAGCGCGTCGCACATCTCGCCCATGGTCACATACACGCGCGAGGCCTCGACGATCGCCGGCATGAGGTTCTTGTCCTCGACGGCGGCGTCGGCCTTGAGCCGCGCCAAAGCCGCCGCGGCGGCGGCCGGGTCGCGGCGCGCGCGGAGGGCCTTCACCCGCTCGATCTGCTTGCCCTCGAGCGCCTGGTCGATCTTGAGGATCTCGATCGGCTGCTCGTCGGGCTCCTGGAAGCGGTTGACGCCGACGACGACGCGCTGCCCCGCCTCGAGCTCGCTCTGAAACTGGAACGACGCTTCGGCGATCTCGCGCTGGAAGAAGTTCTCCTTGATCGCGGCGACGACGCCGCCGAGCCGGCGGATCCGGTCGAAGTAGTCGTAGGCCTCGGCCTCGAGCCGGTTGGTCAGGTCCTCGAGGAAGTACGAGCCGCCCAGCGGGTCGATCGTCGAGGCGACGCCGGTCTCGTGCGCCAGCACCTGCTGCGTGCGGAGCGCGATCTTGACGGCGTGCTCGGTCGGGAGCGCGAGCGCCTCGTCGTAGGAGTTCGTGTGCAGCGACTGGCAGCCGCCGAGAACCGCGGCGAGCGCCTCGACCGCGGTGCGGACGATGTTGACCTCCGGCTGCTGGGCCGTCAGCGAGACGCCGGCCGTCTGTGCGTGGAAGCGCATGAGCCACGAGCGCGGGTTCTTCGCGCCGTAGCGGTTGCGCAGCTCCCGCGCCCAGATGCGCCGGGCGGCCCGATACTTGGCGACCTCCTCGAAGAAGTCGATGTGGGCGTTGAAGAAGAAGGAGAGGCGGGGCGCGAAGTCGTCGACGGCGAGGCCGCGGGCCATGGCCGCCTCGACGTACGCGAAGCCGTCGGCCAGGGTGAAGGCGAGCTCCTGCGCCGCGGTCGAGCCCGCCTCGCGGATGTGGTAGCCGGAGATCGAGATCGGATGCCAACGCGGCATCTCGGCGCTGCACCACTCGACCATGTCGGTGACCAGTCGCATCGCCGGCTCGATCGGGAAGCACCACTCCTTCTGGGCGATGTACTCCTTGAGGATGTCCGTCTGGATCGTGCCGCGGAGCCTGTCCCGTCCGACTCCCTGCTGCTCTCCGACGCAGATGTAGAACGCGAGGAGCATCGCCGCCGGCGCATTGATCGTCATCGAGGTCGAGACCTCG